>NZ_JAKFWS010000128.1 GCF_021731785.1 Methylocystis sp. | reverse complement strand
GCATGTCTCGCTCGCGAAGGACGCGCCCTGCACGCGCCCGATTGAGCGGTTCGGAGACGTTGTTGCGCATCCGATCCTTGGCGGGCTACATCATCGGTACGCTCGAATCTAGATTTCGGAAGCGACAACCAGAAAATCATCCGCGCCAAGGCAGGCCTGCTCGAGCTGGCCAAGCAGCTCGGCAACGTCAGCCAAGCTTGCAAAATCATGGGTTACAGCCGCGACAGCTTTTATCGCTTCAAGGACCTTTATGACAAAGGCGGCGAACTGGCGCTGCAGGAACTGTCTCGCCGCAAGCCGTTGCTGAAGAACCGGGTAGCGCCCGAGACCGAGGCGGCGGTCGTCGCCATGGCGATCGACCAGCCGGCCTGGGGGCAGACGCGTGTCGCCAACGAACTGGCTAAGAAGGGCGTCAGCGTATCGCCTTTCGGCGTGCGCTCGATCTGGCTGCGCCACGACCTCGCGACCATGAAACACCGGCTGAAGGCGCTCGAAGCCAAGATGGCGCAGGAGCAGTTGATCCTCACCGAGGCGCGGGTCGCCGCCCTGGAAAAAGCCAAGTCCGACAAGGAAGCGCATGGCGAATTCGTTTCCGAATGCCCCGGTTATTGCGGCGCGCAGGACACCTTCTATGTGGGAACCTTGAAAGGCGTCGGCCGCGTCTACCAGCAGACCTTCGTCGACACCTACGCCAAGGTCGGCTTCGCCAAGCTCTATGACCGCAAGACGCCGATCACCGCCGCCGATCTCTTGAACGACCGCGTCATCCCCTTCTACGAGGAGCACGGCATTCCACTGCAACGCGTGCTCACCGATCGCGGAACCGAATATTGCGGCAACCCCGAGCGGCACGAATACGAGCTGTATCTCGCGGTCGAGGACATCGACTGATGAGGAAATCAAACAAACCTCAGCCTTCAATGGATCTTTCAAAATTTGCACTGAATGCAGCTTCGCTTGTCAGTTAGGTTGGTGACCTGCGCGATATTCGCGGCGTTCGTTTTGGAAGTCGCTATGCCGGTGAGCTCAGCGCACAACGCGAAGAATTCTCCTTTTCGAGGTCATTCAAGCGCGCGCAGATACAGTCCTGCAAGTAGTAGCGCTCAAAGCTCACCATACCGAAGCCTTTTTGCCCACACGCCTTTGGCCGACTCGCGGACGAACCAAAGGCTATTGAGATCGGTCATGCAATTTGGCGCGTCGTGATCAGGACTTCATCCGAGGCGTTTCGAAGCTTTAACCACACGTTCGGGTCTCTTTCTGATTGTCGCTTGATGAAACGATAGCTGGTTCTGGCCCAAGGCAGCATTTCGTCAGTCAGGTTATCGAGAACGAAGTCGCCGTGGTCGGTTCTAACCATCAACACCGCGTGAGCATCCCCCAACGGATTGCGCACGATGGTCAGCAACAGCGCTTGGAGAGGAAATCCCTCTTCAAGGAGCATTTTCCGCTTCAACAGCGCGTAGTCCTCGCAGTCCCCATTTCCGTTGTCGGGATAACTCCAACGTTCTTCCCGACTCCATTGTTTAAGATCCGACGTTGGAATGATCCAAGTGTTCACCCAGCGGTTTATTCGATTGATGACGCTCATGCTTTTTGATGTCAGGCGCGCGCGTTGCTGACACCGAATCAGGCAGCGAAGGTCGACGCGCTGAAAAGGGCGTCGCCAGATTTCATCGTGATGCGTCGGCTGGCGATGCGGTTCCGAGGCATTCTTCGAAGCAAAGACGCCAAGAGGCTCGAAGGTTGGCTTCATGACGCACATCACTCCGGCATTTACGCGATACAACGGTTCGCCCGCACCATGCGACGCGATATCGATGCCGTCAGAAATGCATTGACCGAACGTTGGAGCAACGGACAAACCGAAGGACAAATCAATCGATTGAAAACTCTCAAACGCGCGATGCACGCTCGCGCGAGCACTGAACTCCTGCGCGCACGGATGTTGCCGCTACACGGCCGCCGCTTTTTTTAAAATGTCGCGCCGCAGCCACGATATGATGCCATTTGAAGTCATGCGTAGGTCACCCGCGCGGAAAAAATATAGTTTTCCGACCGCACCGTCTGAATGAGCAGAGGCTTCTTCGGATCAGCCTCAATTTTCTGTCGAAGCCGGCTGATCAACACATCTATGCTCCGCCCGAATGGGCCGGATGTCGGATCATGCGTCATGTTGATCAGTTGATCACGAGTCAGGACCCTATTCGGATTCTCACAAAGCGCCTGCAAAAGGTCGAATTCCGCGGCGGTCATTGCGACTTTTATCCTGCAAGGCGCGATGACCTCTCGCGCGAGAATGTCGACGCGCCAACCGCCGAAAAGATACGCCTGTCGCGCCGTCCGATCGCCGATGGAATTTGGGACTTCGATGCGCCTCAACGCTGCGCGGATGCGCGCAAGCAGTTCGCGAGAATTGAAGGGCTTTACGATGTAATCATCAGCTCCCATTTCAAGGCCAAGAATCTTGTCCCCGTCCTCGGACTGCGCGGTCAGAATGATAATCGGTATTCGCTTCTCGGACCGCACCCTTCGGAAAATCGACAGTCCGCCTTCGCCGGGTAGATTTAGATCGAGAAGGAGGAGATCATAGGCGGCAGTGCTGAAAGCGGCGTCCATTTCCTGGGCGTTTGACGCCACCGTTGTATGGACATCGTGTGCCGCTAGATAGAGCGAGATGAACTCGGCGATTTCGGCATCGTCTTCGACAAGGAGAATTGAAACGGGAGTAGCCAAGGGATGTGCGGTCGCTTTCCTGTTCGTTGTAGAAGGCTAATAATGCAATATTTTCTATAATGGTTCCAGCCGAAAATCCGTGCTTCGCACCGTCTCCAAGCAGTCATTTGGCGCAACGTTCACTGACGTCTCATTCGAGAAATGAACCGGAAACAATTTCCGAGCGGCGACAAATTGGAAAAATATCCGAGTCGAAACCTTGCATTATCTCGCAGCTACGTTGAAGGAGACGACGGATGACGTCGACGAAGTGGCAAGTAGGGACCTTTCCCTTCGAATTTCGCGCAACTCCGCATAATGACGGACGAAGATAAAGGATGAAGAGCGAGGCTCAAGCTCTTCCTCTGCGATGCCTATTGACGCCCGATGTCGGGGGCGGATCAATCCTTCATCCTAACGCCGATCCTGCAACGCGACTCGTCGTGGATGGCGCCACTCTTGCGGCAGAGTGGCGGCTAGGTTCAATGTCGCCGGAACGGTCGTCCGACCGATGAAAGCGGCGTAGCACAATGGAGAAGATCCAACCGGCATGACGAACGCGTTTTATACTCGCTGGCTTCCGAAAAATGGAATCGCCGGTCTTGCGGAAAACTGGCGGGCGGACATCCTCTCCGTCTTCCTTGTATTTCTCATTGCGCTACCCCCTGTGCCTGGGCATTTCCATGGCTTCTGGCTTTCCGCCCCAAGCGGGCATTTTCACCGCCATTGTCGGCGGCCTAGTCGTGTCTCGTATCAACGGGTCCTATGTCACCATTGCCGGTTCGGCGGCAGGGCTGATCGTCGTGATTCTCGATTCGGTTCAGACGCTCGGAGAGGGCGACGCCAAGGCCGGCCGTTACTATCGCGAGCTGAGAAGACAATCGCACCTTTCTGCGACAGGCCTATCGATCCCAGTGCGTTATATGGTTGTGCGCTTTTACCTCCAATCAGCGACGCCGCGATCGAAAAACGTCGTTCCGTCTGAAATCTGTCCGGATACTCTGATACCAAAAGTCAAAGTCATGCACTATGAATGCGAGCCCATGCGAATGGTCTTGCTCGAAAGCCGATGGTGGCTGTTTGCACATGATAGGACTGACAAAATTGATGAACGCTTGAACGAAGAAAAGCTGTCCGCCAATGCGCTCGATAGCGAAAAGCGCCTCGCAAATGTCGCATCAGGCCGTCCCGTGCGAGTTGTATCGGCTCGCTACTAAATGCGTCGCCTCGACGGCAGCCGGAATTATGATTGTGCGCGCTTTCGGGCTTGGCTGAAAGCATGGAAAATTATTAGCGGAGCCAAAGGCGCGAACGAGGCTTCTTGAGCGCGAACACATGGCCAGCAGAGCCGCTTCAAACCGCTCGACTCCGATTCAAACGTGAGATTGTCGCAACCCGTATCAATTTTGCCGTTAGCGAGACCTGCGGTAGCGCGGATTTGATGACAGAAAATCAGTTTCCCCTATGGATGCCGTCCGACTGTGCTTGAACACTGAAATGGAATGCAGTTTCGATAGCGAGGGACCTATTATCGAGCCTCAACAAGCGCGATAAGGCCTCTAAGGAGCGCGACAGGGTCCGGCGGGCAGCCGCGAATATGGAGATCAACGGGTATCACTTCCGAGACTGCCCCGACGCACGCATAGCTACCCGCGAACACGCCGCCATCGAAGGCGCAATCGCCGATCGCGACAACCCATTTCGGATGTGGCGTTGCGGCATAAGTTCGCTCCAATGCCTCGCGCATGTTCTTGGTCACCGGTCCGGTCACCATGAGAACGTCGGCGTGTCGCGGTGAGGCGACGAAGCGTAAGCCGAATCTTTCGAGATCATAAAACGCGTTGCCGAGCGCATGAATTTCGAGTTCGCAACCATTGCATGAGCCCGCGTCGACCTCCCGAATTGATAGGCTGTGACCGAGTTTACGGCGGCTCGCTCGATTAAGGGTGCCGGCAAGCTCGGCGATCATTGGGTCGTCTGACAAGGGCGCGGCCTCCGTCAACGGCGGGCGATGCAACCCCTGGAACAGAAACTTGCGCATAGATGCCGAGCCTTTAGAGGTCGTGCCCCGAATAGGAACAGTTGAATGATTTGTTGCAGAGCGGAAAATCAGCGACGATATTGCCCTCGATCGCCGCTTCGAGCAGCGGCCATTGGAACCACGACGGATCGCGGAGATGACAGCGGTGCACGATGCCTGCGGCGCCGATTCTCACCCAGACGAAAATGTCGCCGCGAAAACTCTCGACAAGGGCGGCGCCTTCGAACGTTTCGCTCGACGCCGGCAAACTCTCGATCCGCAAGGACCCTTCCGGCATCTTGTCGAGAATCTGCTCGATCAGTGCGAGCGACGCTTTGATTTCGTCGAAACGCACCCAGATTCGTGCGTCGACATCGCCCGCGTGAGCCGATCCAACCTTGAAGGACAGGTCGGGGTAAGGGGCATAGCCCGGTAAGCGTCGCGCATCGAAACTACGGCCAGAGGCGCGCCCGATGACGCCGCCACAGCCATATTGGTTCGCCAACTCAGAACCCAGATGACCCGCTCCGACCGTGCGATCCTGGATGGACGTCGTATCGCCGTAGAGGTCAATGAAGGGCGGAATGAGTCTATTCGCTTCGCTCAGCAAAGCTCGCAACGCGCTTTCGCCTTCCGCGGTCAAATCGTCAGCGACACCGCCAATGACGACACGGTCCATCATTAGCCTATGGCCAAAACACACATGCGAGGCTCTGAGGACGCGTTCACGGAGAATTGCGCAATGCGTGTGCATCAGAGAAAAAGAGGCGTCGTTGCAGATCGCGCCTATATCGCCGATATGATTGGCGATGCGCTCCAGTTCGGCCATGAGCGCCCGCAGGTATATGGCGCGTTCCGGAACCTCGATTTCGAGCGCGTTTTCGACGGCGTTGGCGAAAGCAAGGGCGTAGGCGACCGTGCTGTCGCCGGAGACGCGGCTAGCGAGACGCGTGGCGCGGTCGAGCGGCGCGTCGACCATCAATTGTTGTATGCCTTTATGGACATAGCCGAGCCGTTCCTCAAGGCGGACAACGACCTCTCCATTCGCTGAAAACCGGAAATGGCCGGGCTCGATAACGCCGGCATGGACGGGCCCGACGGGGATTTGGTGGAGCGGCGCGCCTTCCGCGGCAAGGAAGGCGTATGAATCTCCCGCCGCATCGGACGGCTCCGGCTTTAAGCCAGGATGTCGTACGCCCCAGCGGCCATGATCGAGCCAATTCCGCGTATCGCACAAGCCGTGCGCCTGGAATCCATAAATGTCGCGGATCGCGCGCTCGAGTCGAATGGCGGGCGGATGCATGTGGCCAACGGAGGGAAAACGCCCGTCGGGACATTCAATGGTGACGATCCCGATGTCCGAGGATTCATGATCCAGCACGGCCATGTGAACGTCCGCGCCGTCGCTCCAGAGGCTCAATACGTCGCCCTGGCCCTTGCTGATTTCGCGGATCGCCCGCCGCCAGCTGGTCTGATCGACGACATGGCGTGGCCAATGGCGGGATTGTTCGATTCCGCGCCCGCCTCTCATCGTCGCTCGAAGCGATATCATGGTCCTATCCCTGTTCCTTCGGGCTTATCCAAGCAGCCCCGCGACGTTCTGAAACCACGCTACGATGTGCGACTCCAACCACAGTCCCATCATCAAAACCAGTGCGAGATGAAAGAAGAGCGGAACAACCGAGGCTTCGACTTCGCCGATCGAGTCCGAGGGTTCTCCGAAAGCCAATCCAATAACGCGAAGCAGCAGCGCGCCGAACGCCACCAGCAAGCCAAAGGCGAGCGGGATGGCGAGCAGCGGCTGGCGCGCGAACGTCGAGCTGACCACCAGGAACTCGCTCATGAAGACGCCAAACGGCGGCAGACCGGCAATGGCCATGACTCCGGCGACGAGGCCCCAACCGAGCACCGGATGGCTCTCGGTCAACCCGCGAATATCGGCGATCTTCTGCGTGCCCTTGACCTGGGCGATATGGCCAACGGCAAAAAAAATCGCCGACTTCGTCAGACTATGCATCGTCATGTGAAGAAGCCCGGCGAAATTGGCGAGCGGCCCGCCCATACCGAAAGCGAAAGTAATGATGCCCATATGCTCGATTGACGAATAGGCGAATAGTCGTTTGATATCATCACGGCGATAGAGCATGAAACCCGCAAAAATGAGCGAGGCGAGGCCGAGCGTAATCATGAGTGGGCCCGGCGCGATCGCCGCAGCGTTGGCCGCGAGCAACATTTTGAAGCGCAGAACCGCATAGAGAGCGACATTGAGAAGCAGACCCGACAGAACCGCCGAGATCGGCGTCGGTCCTTCAGCATGCGCGTCGGGAAGCCACGCATGCATAGGCACAAGGCCGACTTTCGTTCCATAGCCCAGCATCAGAAAAACGAAGGCCACATTAAGTAGTCTTGGACTGAATTCCGCTCCGTGCAGCATCAGTGCAGTCCAGACCATGGCGTTATAACCCTCTCCAAGGACCGGCTCGGCCGACATATAGACGAGAATCGTTCCGAACAGAGCAAGCGCGATGCCGACGCTGCCGAGGATAAAATATTTCCAGGCCGCCTCCAGCGCCTCTGGCGTGCGATAGATTCCAACCATCAAAACGGTTGTCAGCGTGGCGACTTCGATCGCCACCCACATCAGACCGATATTGTTCGCGAGCAGGGCCAAATTCATGGCGAACATCATCGATTGGTACATGGCGTGATAGAATCGAACATACGCCGGCTTGAGTTTTCCCGTCTCTATTTCATGGCCGATGTAGCTCGCGCTGAAGACGCTCGTCGTGAAGCCGATGAAAGTCGAGAGCACGATGAAGACGATGTTCAAGTCATCGACGAAGAGATAACTACCAGGCTCCGGTCGATCGAACAGGAGTCCGAGCGCCAAAACTAGCGTCATACCCGACGAAATAACATTGATGTACGACGTCAAACGGTAGCCGGACAAAAACGCGAGAATGAGCGCCGACAGCGCGGGGATGACCAGCAACGCTTCGACTGGCGCCAACGCCGGGACGTTCATCGACGACCTCCACGAACACGGTCGAGTTCCTGCACGTCGACGGTGTCGAAACGCTCGCGAATACGAAAAAGAAAAATTCCGATCACGATGAAAGCGATCAAAACGGAAAAGGCCACGCTGATCTCGACGACGAGGGGCATGCCTTTGGCGCCGGTTGCCGCAAGAATGAGCCCGTTTTCGAGCGACATGAAACCAATGACTTGGCTGATCGCATTGCGGCGCGTCACCATCATCAGCAAGCCAAGAAGCACAACGGACAGCGCGAAGGCGAGATCTTCGCGCGCCAGCGGGTCGGCGGCGGCCGTCGCTGGCAACATGACGACGAGGGATAAGGCAACGAGACAGATGCCCAAAAGCATGGTGACGCCGATCCCGCCAATGATTTCGATATCACGATGGATACGTAAGCGCTCCATGATGCGCTGAAGGCTGACAGGAATCATCACGGCCTTGAAAATTATTGCGATCGCGGCAGTCACAAAAAGGTGAGGCGAGTGCTGAATATAGGCCTGCCAGCCAACCGAAAACGACAAGATGACGGCATGTGCGGTGAAAATGTTAATCAACCCCGACATGCGATCTTGATAGAGCAGCATGAAGCTAACCAGAACGAGGCTGCCCGCGAACAGATGCGCGACGTCGAACGACAGGTTTCCCATCTCAAAGGCTCCGCGACACGAACAGCAGCAGCGTGCCGAGAAGTCCGAGCATCAGGGCCGCGCCAAGGAAATCGGGAACGCGAAAAACCCGCATTTTTGCGGTCGAGATTTCGAACAGCGCGAGCAGAAAGCCGCCGACGGCTAGTTTGATCACATAGGCCGCCGCGCCGAATGTCATGGCGCCGAAATCTGCGCCATGCGGGGCGAGTCCCCATGGCACGAAGATGCAAGCGACCAACGAAAAGTACAAGAGAAGTTTCATCGCTGCGGCGAGTTCGATTACCGCGAGATGGCGACCGGAATATTCGAGCACCATCGCTTCATGAACCATGGTAAGTTCCAGATGCGTCGCCGGATTGTCGACAGGGATTCGACCATTCTCCGCGATCGCGACGATGACTAGGCCGATCAACGCTAAGCCCAGCGATACGCGCAATTCGACATGGGCGAGCATATGGGCGGCGATTTCGGTCAGTTGCGTTGATCCATCAATGAGCGCGACGACGAAGACAATCATGATCATCGCGGGCTCGGCAATCGATGCGAACATCGTCTCGCGGCTCGAACCAATGCCGCCGAAACTCGTTCCAACATCCATTCCGGCTAAAGCAAGAAAGAATCTGGCGCTTCCCAAGAGCGCCGTGACAGCGATGAGATCGGCCGACCAGTTGAACATCAGTCCGGTGCCGAATGTGGGAACCAGCGAAGCCGCGACCCAGGTGGCGCCGAAGATGATGTATGGAGCGGAACGAAACAGCCAGGAAGCATTGTCCGCGAGCACGACTTCCTTGCGCATCAGCCGAAGCAGGTCGCGGTAAGGCTGAAAGATCGACGGGCCGCGCCTTCGCAGCAGCTGCGCCTTTACCTTGCGTATAAAGCCAATCAGGAGCGGTGCCAGCGCCAGCACCAGAATCATTTGCGCGCCTTGAACGACGAACTCAAAAATCATGGCCATATCGCCACCACCAGCAGCAGGCTGACGAGCGCAATGAAGACGAGGGTGAGGTATCCTTGGATCGTCAGAAAATGGGTCTTGTTGAGCTGATCGGCGCCAAATTCAACGCTCATCTGGATCGGCGAATAAACATAGTCCCAGACACGATCGCGGATTTCGACGCCGAAACGCGCGGGACGTGTGTCGCCGGGCGGCGGCATGTCCAGATGGTCACGCGCGACAAAAGCGACATGCCCCAGCGCGCGGCGGATCGGCTCTGCAAAGCTGCTCCCCGTATATTGGGTAACGGGACTGGGGTCGGGATAACCGCAATCCCATGCAGGGCCTCGGCGTAGTGCATGGGTCCCAAGGAGTCGAACGATCCACGCGGAAAGAAAGGCAGAAAATAGGATGAAGATAAAAACTAGAAGGCCGTTGTATGAACTACGGCTCTCGGCGATTGGGACGATCGACATCCAGGGAATGTCGCCCTGGGTGGGAACATGTCCGCCGACGAACGCTCTTGCCGCCGGCGAAATTGTGTCGATGAGGTAGCTCGGTAGCAGACCCGCCAGGAGACATAGGGCCAGGAGACCCGACATTGCTGCAAGCGACCATAGATCCGTCTCGCGCGCGTTCTTGGCTGTGATCGAGCGAGGGCGTCCCAGAAATGCAACGCCAAATGCGCGGACAAAACAACCCGCGCACAGCGCAGCGCTTAACGCCAGCGCAACGCCTGCAGCTGGAACGAGAAGCTTGAGGCTCCATTGCGGCAGCGATGGACTGAGCAGCACAGCTTGGAAAATGAGCCATTCGGAAACAAAACCATTGAGCGGCGGCAATGCCGAAATCGCCACGCAAGCCCCCAGAAATAGGAAAGCTGTACGCGGCATGGAATGAATGAGTCCGCCAAGACGTTCGATGTCGCGTTCGCCGGTGGCGTTGAGCACTGCACCTGCGCCAAAGAACAGAAGACTCTTGAATAGTGAATGATTGAAGACATGCAGCAGAGCGGCGGTAAACGCCAACGCCGCCGGCAAGGCCATGCCGTTCGCCTTAAACGCCAGCGCCAAGCCGAGCGCGACGAAGATGATGCCGACGTTCTCGATCGTGCTGTAGGCGAGCAGTTTCTTCAGGTCGCTCTGGATCGTGGCGGACAGAATGCCGAGCACGGTTGTGATGGCTCCGATCGTCAACAGCGGCATGCTCCACCAAAACGCAGGCGGGCCGAGGAGATCGAAAGCGACGCGGACGAATCCATAGACGGCGACTTTGGTCATGACGCCGCTCATCAAGGCGGAAACATGACTTGGCGCGGCCGGGTGAGCAAGCGGCAGCCAGATATGCAGGGGAACCAGACCCGCCTTCGAGCCAGCGCCCAGTAGCGTCAGCGCCAGAGCGAGGCCGGGTTTCCAATATTCGCCCAGTGTCGCCTCGCGAATTGCCGAAAAGGAATAGCCTCCGACCGAACCAGCAAGCAGGCCGAACGCCATCAACAGCGCGAGCGTGCCGAAGCTCGCCATGATCAAGTAAATGAACCCTGCTCGTCGGTTCTCGGCGTCATGATGGTGCGCAAGGACAAGCGCGCATGACGAGAGCGACATGAACTCCCAGGCCACGAGAAAGCTGAAGGCGTCATCCGCCAGCAAGACGAGGTTCATGCCGGCCAGGAAGGCTGGAAAAAACGGCAGGATACGGGACGGATGCTTTTCGTGAGCGCCGTAGCCTATGGCATATAAGCTCGCTATTGCGCCGCCCAGGTTAACGACCGCGAGAAAGAACGCGCTCAATACGTCCAATCGAAAATGCGCGCCGATCCATGGCAGCCCGAGCGGCAACGTCGCGGTCAGCGCGACGGCGGTCCGAGGAACGACCGCAGCGCCGAAAAGAATCAGGCAAAGAACGCCGCAAAGACAATAAATGAACCGACTCGCATCGCCGCCTCGTGCGAGCGCAGCAGCAAGCCCACCGACGCCGAGTAGCGCGCCGATGCTCCAAAGGGCCGCCGTTAGGGGCGTCATGGCTACCTTCCTTCGCGACTTAACGAAACGGCCTGGGTCGTTTTCCGGCCTCGGTGGAAGCGCGCGACGCGGCCGCAGATTTCTTTGCTCGGACGCCAGGTCCCCCCGGGGCGAGGACCCATGAGTCAGATGACAGGTTCGCGGGATTCTTAAACCGAACGCCTCGTCCTCCAGTCGAGCCAACGACCCCTTCTCCGAGGAACTCGACACCGATGCTGTCGAAAGCAGCAATTAGTTTGGTCAAGGAGTCGACGTTTCCGCGAACGACATCCTCGCTTGTCTCCATTCGTTGAATGGTTGGAAGCGACAAACCCGATAGTTCCGCCAGTTTGCGCTGATCCAAGCCAGCGAGCGAACGAGCCGCTCGAAGCTGAGCCGCTGTTATCATGTCAAAACCATCAGTTTGTTGGTAGAGGATATAATTTTTGCCTATTACGACATAAACCTTGCAGATGCAATTGCCATTTGGGTGCGTCTGATCGGCAGCTGGCAGTGCGAGGCGGTTCTGACTGGCTGGATCTCGCTTGGTCGCTACGATCAACATTTTTCATAGGCTTATGACTCTACAGCGATTTTCGCGCGGCAATGCGCCGGCCGCAATCGCGCGGGCCTTGAGGGACGAAGAATCAACCTCATAGCCTACGATCCGCGTTTGGACTTTACCGTTGAGCCATGGCTTCCCGGGGGTCAGCGAGCTTCACCCGCGGAAGGCGGACCGCGGGACCGTGCTGGCTCTCCGCAAGCGCGAGATCACGCCCTATGTCGATCGGCGCGCGCGGGTGGAGGTTTTGCGTGACGCGGTCGAAGGCAAGAGCGCGGAGCGGCCCTGGGAAAAACAAATCCAATCACGCCAGGAGGCGATCCGTCGGCGCTATCTGGATTACGCCTCGGAACAGTCGTGGGATTCTTAAACCGAACGCCTCGTCCTCCAGTCGAGCCAACAACCCCTTCTCCGAGGAACTCGACACCGATGCTGTCGAAAGCAGCAATTAGTTTGGTCAAGGAATCGACGAACAGTCTCCCTCCTATTGGACCGGAACGGGACCAAAGACGAACTATCCGCCTGTCGCTTCCGAAAACTCCGTCCAATTGACTGGCAGTCAACAGCGAATCAGAACATGATCGTTGTATGATTGCAATCGCCTTGCTTTTCGTCCGCGCGCTGTGTGACTGCTTCAAGTCGCGGCGGCGGCTGGACGCCGAGATCCTGGTGTTGCGGCATCAGCTGAATGTTCTGCAGCAGCGCGCGCCGCGCCGCTTGCTTTTGCGTTGGGCCGACCG
>NZ_JAKFWS010000124.1 GCF_021731785.1 Methylocystis sp. | reverse complement strand
GTCGCCGTGCGCGCCGACGTGCATATAGAAAGTTGCGGGGCTGGCACGCAGGAGGTGGTTATGGACGGCCGTCACCTGGACGCCGTTGGCGAGTAGCGACCGCATCACGGGATTCACCTCGGTTTCAATCACCACCAGGTCACCCATCATCATAGCCGAATGTCCGGCTGGCTCGAAAGCAATCCAGCCGCCGAGGGCGAGACCGGGCTTGATGCTGACGCCGTCGAGGGTGACGTGAAGATCGCTGCGCGGGAGAGCGTATTTGTGCACGCTTCCAGAGACGGCGGCCTTCTTGCCGATAGCGGCGTCAACCTGCGACCAGTCGGTTTCAGCTACAGCAACAGCAACAGACGCGGGCAATAGCAGACATATTGTGCAGAGAGTGGCTAGCGGCCTCTTTTTCATGGCGTTCTCCCTTTCCGTCGAAAGTCTAAATCGCTCCTACGAGAAACAGCCCTATTCCCGCCAGGCAGGAACCCGCCAGGGTCTGGAGCACGCCGACACGAAGCCGGAAGATCGCAATCGCCGCAGCGGCCGAGAGGGCGAGACTCCAGAAATCCACGCTGGCGAGCACGGGCGCGTCGAACGACAGCCCATAGCCATCCACGGCGACCGTCTTGCGAAAAATGGTGTGGATCGCAAACCAGATAGCGAGGTTCAGGATGACGCCGACGACGGCGGCGGTGATCGCCGCCAATGCGCCGGAGAGCGCCTTGTTGGAGCGGATTTTTTCGATGTATGGCGCGCCGAGAAATATCCAGAGAAAGCAGGGCGCGAAGGTGACCCAGCTTGCGAGCAAGCCGCCGAGCACCCCCGCCAGAAGTGGCGGCAAGTCGCCTGGCGAGCGAAACGCCGCCATAAAGCCCACGAACTGCAAGACCATGACCAGCGGGCCAGGCGTCGTTTCCGCCATGCCGAGCCCATTGAGCATCTCCGCAGGCGTCAGCCAGTGATAGGTCTCGACCGCCCGTTGCGCGACATAGGCGAGGACCGCGTAGGCTCCGCCAAAGCTCACGACAGCCATTTTGCTGAAGAACATCGCGATCTGGGAGAAGACGTTCCCGTGACCGGCGACAAACAAGATCGCAACAACCGGGATGAGCCAGACCGCCACCCAGATCAGGCCGATTTGCAGCGCCCGCTTACCCGAAGGGTGAGCGTGAACGGGTGTCCCATCGCCTAGAACACTTTCGCCGTCCTCATGCGCCGCCCCATGTCGGACTGACACGAAGGCGGGATTCCCGCGCGCCGCGCTGACGTAACCGATCAAGGCCGATGCAAGGATGATTGCAGGGAACGGCAAGGCGAAGAAGAAAATGCCGACGAATGAGGCGGCGGCCAGAAGCTGCATCGCCGGAGATTTGAGCCCGCGCTTGCCGATCCGCGCGACAGCTTCAATAACAATGGCGAGAACGGCGGCCTTCAACCCGAAGAACAATCCGCCCACGATCCCGACATTCCCCCAGAGCGCGTAAATGATGCTGAGCGCCATGATCGAGATGACGCCGGGGAGAATGAACAGCCCGCCCGCAGCGAGGCCGCCGGCGGTGCGATGCATGAGCCAGCCAATATAGGTGGCGAGTTGCTGAGCCTCGGGGCCGGGCAACAGCATGCAGTAGTTGAGGGCGTGCAAGAAGCGGCTCTCGGGAACCCACTTCTTCTCATCGACAACAATTCTGTGCATCACCGCAATCTGCCCGGCAGGTCCGCCGAAGCTCAGCAAAGCAATGCGAGCCCAGACACGAGATGCTTCAGCGAGGGATACGCCATGATCGTGGGCGGTAGTTTGAATATGAACGTTCACGACGCTTTTCCAGATTTGGTGGCAGGCCAATTATGGGGTTCATCAGTCGCATCACGACACCAGCGATAAAAGGCGTCGTAGAGCGCCATCCCGGCTTTGAGCTGTTCGAGATCATCCGCATACATGCGGGATTGACCGAGCGACGCCGCGAGCAGCCCCGCTGCTTCAGGGGCAAGATCGAGGCGCGCCGTATCCGCTCCACGCACGATCACCGCAAGCCTTTGTAGCGGCTCTATCGCTAGGCCCCATTCCTCGAGCATCGTATCGAATGTGCAGCGTTCACCCCTGTGGCTCCAGAACGCACCCTCTATGTCGAAAGGCGCGCCACCGAAACGTTCCGCAACCGCTGAGACTTCCGCTGGTGCAACGAAAAGAAAGACGGCGCTTGGATCGACAAACCGGTGGATGAGCCAGGGACAGGCGATCCGATCAACTTTCGGGCGGGAGCGCGTAACCCAGATTGTGCGCCCCAGAGTGTCGCGCTGTGGCACCTTCGCCACTGGGATGAGCGGAGCGCCCGCTTTGACCCAAGCTAGATGTCCTCCCGTCAGAACATCGGCAGAACTCGCCCCAGCATGACGAAGCCATGCAGCGACGCCTTCGCTGTCTTGCTCTCCGCTCTTGTCGATGATGATGGCCGGACGACCGACGAACTCCGAGGCCCAATGCGAAACGGATTCTGCGCGGCGACGTAACGTGCATGGCAATAAGCGTGGATCGGATTCGTGATCCTCGTCCGTCCGCACGTCAATGAGCGCGGGACAATGGACGACGCCAATGAGACGCGCGAGCTTATCAGGAGAGATTGAGTTGATTGACGACATAGTGCGCCCTTGGTGAAAAACCGGACGCGATTCTTGGGCATGTCGCCTCGTGGGGAGATCGCTTCCCCATGGAACGACAATTTGCGGCCTTGGCGTTAGAAGTCAAGGCCGGTTTCGACACTTCGCTTTTGTGCGAAAATCAAGACTTCGCATAATGCGGTTACGCTAAAAATTAGCGGATTGCCGACGCTGCCCTACGAGCGTGATGCGCCCTTGCCCCGCAATCATCGAAATGCCCACGCGACCGCGCGGTGCCGCCGGCGCCGGCGGCTTCTACAATGTGGGCGCTGGCTGCACCTCGCCGGCGCAGTCGCCAAAGCCGATCCGAGCGAAACCGTCCTTCGCGCAATAGCCGGACAAGGTGACGGTGTCGCCGTCTTCGAGGAAGGCACGCTCCTCGCCGGCGCCCAGTGGCACGAGAGCGCTTCCTGCCTTGCTCAGCTCGCTCAGCGCCCCTGCCTCCCCTTCGCCGGGGCCGGAAACCGTGCCGCTGCCGATCACATCGCCGATCTGCAAGTTGCAGCCGTTCACCGTATGGTGGGCAATCATCTGCGCCACCGTCCAATACTGGTGACGAAAGCTGGTGACCGACACGCGCCGAGGCAACCGGCCGGCCTCTCGCTGACGCGCCGTGCCCAAGCGGACTTCCAGGACGATGTCGAAGCCGCCGGACGTTCGGTTCCGATCGCTGTCGAGATAGGGCGGCGGCGGGGAATCGCCGTCCGGGCGCGACACCGCCGTGCGAAACGGCGCCAGCGCCTCCAGCGTGACAATCCACGGGGACACGCTGGTCGCGAAGTTCTTCGCCAGGAACGGTCCGAGCGGCGCCTGCTCCCAGACCTGAATGTCCCGGGCCGACCAATCATTGAGCAGGCCGATGCCGAACACCTTGTCCTCGGCCTCGTCGATCGGGACCCGATCGCCGGCCGCATTGCCCTGGCCGATGTAGATCGCCAGCTCCGCCTCGTAGTCCAGCCTCTGGCACGCCTGGAGCTGCGGGACGACCGCGCCGGGAGGCTTGGCCTGCCCCAGGGGACGGCGGACCGGACGCCCGCTGACGCCGATGCTCGACGCCCGGCCATGGTAAGCGAGCGGCATCCAGCGAAAATTCGGCGTGACCAGCTCGAGGCCCATCGCCCGGCCGACGTTGTCCGCGTGAAACAGCGAGGTATAGAAATCGGTGTAGTCGCCGATGTCGACCGCGACTTTGAAGAGCGCATCCTCCCGCGGAACCAGACACGCAGCCACGGCGTCGCGCCCAGCCGGCGGAGCGCCTTCCTTCAGGAGATCGAACAGGGCGTGGCGCAGAGCTCGCCAGGCAGTTGGCC
The DNA here is from genome assembly GCF_021731785.1 of Methylocystis sp. Lineage (GTDB taxonomy): Bacteria > Pseudomonadota > Alphaproteobacteria > Rhizobiales > Beijerinckiaceae > Methylocystis. The sequence goes on along the minus strand of NZ_JAKFWS010000124.1, from coordinate 8,829 downwards.
CGAGCCGGAAGAAGGCGTTCAGGGACGGCGAAAGGCACGCGCGCGCGGCCGCGGCGGCGGCGCCCTCAAGCAACTCGGCGTCGCCGAGCGCCTGCATGTCGATGATTTGATCGCCGATTGCGACGCCGCCCCGCCAATGATGCTGCTCGTCAGGGCGTTGAAACACCGCGAAAGGGAGATTCTGGATCGGGAAGTCGCCGTCAGGCCAGTTGGCGCCGGCCACCCAGCTGCGTGCGGCGGGGTCGTGCGTGTGGTTGATCGCGACCATGATGACCTCAATCGAAATCGCCCATGATGCTGCGGCGGCTCAGAAGGATGTGACGGTCCTTCAAGCTTTGGATGGCCTCGGGCGCCACCTTTGCTTCCGCGCAGATCTCGGTATTGTGCTCGCCCTGAAAGGCCGGCGCGCCCGGCGCTGGAAGTTCGGCCCCGCTGAAGATCCACGGAGCGCCCGGCATCGGCGTCGTGCCTCCGTTGCGATCGTCGATCTCCACGATGGCGTTCCATTCCTTGACCCAGTCAGTCTTCGCGAACTCGGTGATCGACCGGACTTCGCCCACCGCGAGGCCGGCTTCGCTGACCTGCGTCTGCAGCTGCGCCAGGTCCTCGAAGGTCAGGATCCAGGCCCGCACCTCGGCGAGGAGAGCATTGAGGTTAGTCCGCCGGAGCCGCGCCGTGGCGAACCGCGGATCGACCAGCAAATCCGTCCGCCGCATCATTCCGCAATAGCTCATGAACATCGGCGTGTAGATCGGGCTCGCGGCGATCGTCAGCCGTTTGCCCCCGGGCAACTCGTAGATGTGGGATTCATTGGCCGAAAGGGCGATCGGCTCCCCCTCGGTGTCGATCTCCGACAGCAGAGCGCCGGCGCGCTCATTGACCGAGAGCATGGTGGCGGCCATGGAGACGTCGACGTGCTGGCCTCTCCCAGTCTTGTGCCGGTGCTCAAGGGCGGCCAGCACCGCAATTACGCCCTGAAGCCCAGTATAGACGTCGGCGTGGCTTGCGGCGTCGTTCATCGGCGCGGTCAGGGCGGCGCCGTAGTGAGTGTGGACAATCGAGGTATGGCCCGTCTCGCATTGCACCGTGGGCGCGAAGGCGGGTCGGCCGCGCCAGGATGTGGACTGGCCGTAACCAGTGATCGACACATAGACGATATTGGGATTGTAGGCGCTCACGTCCTGGTAAGAGAGGTCGAAGCGCGCAAGCGTGCCTGGGCGGAAATTCTCCACGATGATGTCGGCGTGGCGGCAGAGCTCCATGACGATCTCCCGCGCTTCTTTCCAGTTGAGGTCGAGGCTGAGGTTGCGTTTGCCGGCGTTCTGCTGGACGAAATAGAGGCCCATGTCGCCGATGTGCGGCAGGCCCTTGCGACCGATGTCGCCCGACGGGGGCTCGATCTTGATAACGTCCGCGCCGAGGTCGCGTAGCGCCTTGGTGCAATGGGGGCCGGCGAGAACGCGGGTGAAGTCGACGACGCGCAGGCCTTGGAGGGGCGCGGACATCTCAGTTTCCCTCGTAGACGGCCGTGCCCGGCCCGGTCTTCAGGAACGCCTCGATCCCGCGCTTCCGGTCCTCGGTCGCCCAGATCATCGCGTTGATCTCGACTTGGCGCCGGTCGGCCGCGGCGATGCCCGCGCGCGCCGATTCATTGGCCAGCATCTTGATGCCGCCAAGAATCCGCGTCGGGCCCGCGGCGAGCTGTCGGGCCCAGGTCAGGGAGACGGCGCCGAGCTCCTCTTCGGGAACGACCAGATTGATGACGCCCCACCGCTCGAAGGCCTGCGGCGAGTGGCGGCGGCCGAGCATCGCGATCTCCTTGGCGCGCGCGACGCCGGCGCGCTGCACCAGGCGTTGGGTTCCGCCGAGCATCGGGTGAAGACCGACCGCGACCTCGACTTGGCCCACGAAGGCGGAGTCCGCGGCCAGGATCATGTCGCAGGTCAGCGCAATCTCCAGGCCGCCGCCCAGCACGCCGCCGTTCAGAGCGGCGACGGTCGGGACCGGGATGCTCTCCAGGCCCTCCAAGAGGGCGGCGAACTTGACGGGGTCGGTGTGTATGACCGTCGTGACGCCGAAGGTCTCGACCTCCGCGCCCGCGCAGAAGTGGCGCAGGGCGCTGCGCAGCAGGATGGCGCGCGCGCCGGCCTCGACCGCCGCCCGATATGCGGCGACGAGGGCCTCGAGCATGGCGTCGTCGAGAAGGTTGTGCGGCGGTTTGGTCATCGTCACCACGGCGACTGCGCCGTCGAGCGTCCATTGGATGGGCGCGTCGGCCGCCGGCGTTCGGGATTCCTGGACGGCTGTCGACGTCATTCCCTATCTCCCTTGAGTCGCGCCGCCGCTGGCCGGAACGCTGACGTTTCGGCGCTCTAACGGGGCCGGTCTCGCTCAGAGGCGGCGCGCGGGCGCCTCGCGGCGTCGCTGGGAGGGATTGTGCCGGTGAACCGGCGAACCGGCCACGTTCGACTCTGCCAATTTTCGCATTCGAAACTGCCAGTCAGACCGAGCATCTCGTTTTTATATTCGTTACTCGTCCGGCCCTCGCGACCATCGTCACACAAGGGATCATAACGGGTCAAATCACGCCAGGCGTAAGGCTTCGTGGCCTCTATTCGACCTTGGAGAGGATCCCATCGGGGCCCTCCTGCAGGCCGCCGCGATAGACGCTCGGCGCATGTCCCGTCCACTTCTTGAAGGCCTTGCGGAAACTGGTCGCATCCGCGAAGCCCACGCGTTCGGCGACCTCTTCGATCTGCAGCCGGGTGTTTTCCAAATACTCGGTGGCGATCGATCGGCGCAGGTCGTCGATGATTCCCTGATACGACACGCCGCTCTCCGAGAGCCGCCGATGCAGGGTGCGCAAAGAAAGGCCCAACTTGTCCGCGATCTCCCGAGCGGGCGGAAATTGCTGCGAGCTGTTGAGGCAGACGACGCGGATCTGTCGCGCCAAGTCGGCGCCGCCGGTCGTCTCGGTCAACACCCGATCGCAGAATTGCTGGCACACCTGGGCGGTGATCGGATTGGCGTTCGGGCAGGATCGATCGAGGACGGCGGGATCGAAATGCCACTCCATGGTCTCGCCGCCAAACTCGATCGGGCAATTGAACATCCGCTCGTAGAGCCGCCAATACTGCGGGCGCGGGAAGGTGAAAATCATGCGCTTGGTCGGAAATGGCGCTCCCAGGACGTGGCTGAACAGCGACGTCATCGAGCTGCGCCAGAACTCGGCGGCGAAGGGCAGCAAGTCGCCGAGCGCCTCCACGCCGTGGCTCCGCAGAACGGCGGTGTTGTTTTCGATGCTGAAGCTGATCTGCCTCACTGCCGGCCCCGCCATGGTCACATGTTCGACGGAGAGCAGCAGCGCCTGGCCGAAGGTCGCGCTGCTGACCATGGCGTAACCGTAGATGCCATAGTCGCTCAGCCGCTGCCGCGCGCCGGCGAGCAGGCCGATCTCCGGTCGCGTCGCCAGTCGGCGGGCATTGGCGTAAATGGCCAGCCGCTGGCGGTGCGACATGCGCGCCCTGGGATCCTCCAACTGGCAAGGCTGGATACCTGTCTGCGCGAAAAGGTCTTCAACGGAGACGCCCTGCGCGCCTAATTCCGCGGCGAGCGCGCTCAACCCCAGCAGGCTTTGCGTTGGAGCGTCGTGGTCGTCTGGCAGCGGATACACGATCTTGATCGCGTTCAACGATCCCTCCTCCCCGCTCGGGACACTGGCACGACTTGACCACCTCTTCTGCCGCCGCGCAACGGATGATCCGGTGGGGCCAGGCCGATCAGAAACTCGACCGGACGCGGCAAATCAAAAGGCGCTGCGAGTCCCCGGGCACGGCCTCCTGGCACGTTCGAACGCCTAGATTGGCAGAGTTCGACGTTATTGACGACGACGCGAACGCCTAAGCTCCGCGATGAGAGGGACGAGCAAGCACAGCAAGAACTTCGTGGCTCGATCACACCGGCGGAGAAACGCATGGCCTACGAAACTGTGAACCCAGCGTCGGGAGCGCGTTTGAAGTCCTTCGACGACATCTCCGAGGCGGGGCTCGAATCGGCCGTCGCCACCGCTCAATGGGCCTACCTGACGGAGTGGCGCGATCGCCCGGTCGCGGAGCGCGCTCGGATCCTTTCGAAAGCGGCGGCGCTGCTGCGGGAGCGAGCGGACGAGTACGCCGGCTACGTCACTCTCGAGATGGGCAAGCTCTCGGGAGCGGCCCAGGCGGAGGTCCAGCTCTCCGCGGCGATCCTCGACTACTACGCCAGCCACGCCGAGGAATTCTCGAGGCCGAAGACCTTCTCCGGCTTCCCCGACAGCGTGCTCGAGACCCGCCCGATCGGCGTGATCCTGGCAATCGAGCCGTGGAATTTCCCCTACTATCAGGTGGCTCGCGTGATCGGCCCCCAACTCGCCGCGGGCAATGTCGTGCTGCTCAAGCACGCCGAAAGCGTGCCGCAATGCGCGCTGGCGTTCGAGCGGCTGATGCGCGACGCCGGAGCGCCTGCGGGCGTTTTCACCAAGCTCTTTGCCAGCATCGAGCAGATCGGGCGCCTGATCGACGACCCCCGCATCGTCGGGGTGACCATTACCGGCAGCGAGCGCGCCGCCGCCGCCGTGGCCGAGCGGGCTGGACGCAATTTGAAAAAGGTTGTCGCCGAGCTGGGCGGCAGCGACCCGTTCATCGTCCTCGAGGATGCGCCGCTCGAGTCCACGGTCGAGAGCGCCATCTTCGGCCGGATGTTCAACACGGGCCAGAGCTGCGTGTCGTCTAAGCGCATCATCGTGGTCGGCCAGGCGCGCGGACAGGCGTTCCAGGACGCCTTTGTCAGCGGCATGGTGGGACTGAAAGTCGGCGAGCCGACCGCGGAAGACACAGGGCTCGGGCCGATGTCCTCGGAACGCGCATTGAACCTTCTGCTCGACCAGATCAGCGCGGCCAAGAAGGGTGGCGCCAAAGTCGTGGTCGGCGGCGAACGCATCGACCGGCCGGGCTTCTATCTGCAAGCGACGGTCCTGACGGACATAACCTCCGAAAATCCGATTTATGCGCAGGAGCTGTTCGGTCCCGTCGCATCCCTTTTCGTCGTCGACACCGAGGAGGAGGCGATCGCCCTCGCCAATGCCAGCCCATTCGGTCTCGGCGGCTCGGTCTTCGCTGGCGATACTGCGCGCGGCCGCGCGGTCGCCGATCGGATCGAGAGCGGAATGGTCTTCGTGAACCAGCCGGCCTGGACGACCCCCGAGCTGCCGTTCGGCGGCGTCAAGCGCTCGGGCTACGGCCGCGAACTTTCGGAATTGGGCTTCGGTGAATTCGTCAATCGCAAGCTGGTCACCGTCGTTCAGGCTGGCTCCCCGCCCTGGGGACCGGTCCAATCTGGTTGACGCCTGCCCGGAAGGCGCAGGGGCAGCCGTAACATCGAGGGAGGAAGCACTATGCCGTTATGGAAGGTTTACACTCCGGTCGGGGCCTATTCGGATGCCGACAAGGCGGAGTTCGTGGCGAAGATCACCGAAGCGTACGGCACGGTTCCCATTCCAGCGTTTTACGTCGTGGTTATCTTCGAAGAGGTAGCGGCGAATAACATTTTCGTCGGCGGTAAGCCGCACCCGAAGTTTGTGCGCTTCAAAATCGACCAGATGGCCCGAACGGCGAATGGCGCTGTGGTGAGAAGCTGGTGGGTTCAGACCATCGATAGTTTTATCGCCCCTTGGGTCAAGGACCGCGGATTCGACTGGGAGGTCACTGTGGATGAGCTTCCCGCCGACCTCTGGTCGATTCAGGGCCAGATTCCGCCCCCCTTCGAGTCCGTTGCGGAGAAGCGCTGGATCGCGGAAAATAAGGTCAGCCCATACTCCTGTCACGAGACGATTCCGGCCAACGGGAAGATTTGGAACGCCGGCGTCGCCGGCTCCTGAATGACCAGCTCCGAGCCGCTGTGAGATGCGCGGGCCTGCCGCTTCCCTGCGGCAGGCCCTCGTTTCCGCTTCGGAAACCGCGCCTGGCCGTCGGCGGAGCCCGCACTGCGCCGAGTTCGCCCCCGTGATTTCGAGGGATTCGACATCGTGATTGTCGATCCTTTCAATGTTTCGTGAGGTTCGAGCACCACTTTAATTGCAGGGGATCGGCTGCGGCTATGAGGGGGAAATTGCGCACTTTTGAGGAGAGCAACATGTTTAGAAGGATCTTCACGGCTTCGATCTTCGCCGCCGGCGTTTCATTATCCGCTGCTGCTTTCGCACAGACCGATCCGGCCGCTCCGGACTGCGCGGCACGGGCGACCGAGAAGAAACTGCACGGCGCGGCGCTGAACAGCTTCATGAAAAAATGCGATAGGAACGCCGCCGCGGTCTCTTGCGAAGCCGCCGCGGTCGAAAGGAAATTAGCGGGCGCCGCGAAGACGAGCTTCACAAAGAAGTGCGTTAAGGACGCGACGGCGAAGCCGAGTGCTCAATAACGCGCTGCGCGGGCGCGTGGCGCCGTCGCCGATGCGCTTGCCGAGAGGCCCCGTGAAACGAATGCAGGAAAGGGAGACCGGCGGGTCGGGGAGCGCTTAGCAACCTCCGTCGCGCGGCGGGCGTCGTCACGGTCTATGCGAGATCGCGAGCAGCGGCATGGACTCCGCCTTCTTGGCGATGGCCCAGATCGCTTCGTTTCATTTGGCTGAACTTGAGTGGATTGAAGATCGGCCGGCCAATCCACTCGGCGACATGCTCATCGCGCTCAAACGCGGTCAGCTCGGCGCGAGCAAGATTTTCGCTAATCTACCACTGTCGAGGAATAGTTGATCGCTCAACTTCTCCCGAAGAGCCGCGATCCACACCGCATTAGCGCGTGGCGTGAAATGCACCCCGTCGTCGCTCATCTCTGCGCGGCGCACGCCATTGAGCGAAACATGCGGATTGAGGTCCAACACCTCGATGCCTTGCTCTCGGCAAAGCTCCGCCATCATTGCGTTCGCTGCATCAATGCGCGGCGCCGCCTCTCTCTGGGCGATATAAGGCATCAAGGTGAAGATCGCGGAAGCCCTCGGATTGAGGACTTGCAGCACGCCGCGGAAATCGCGTTCGATGTCCCGGATCGGCGCGGCGGCGCCGAAAAGATCGTTCAGACCTCCGTCGATGATGAAGCTCTGCGCGCGATTTCGTTGCGCACGCTCCAACTGCCCGGCGATATCCACGAGCCGCGCGCCGCCCTTGGCGAAGTTTATCACCTCGAAGGGGCGACACGACAGCGTGTGGAATGGGCAGCCGGCCGCGAGACTATCGCCGACGACGGCGATGCTGGCGACGGCGGGTCCTAGAGCGACCGCCGCCAGTACTGGCGCGATGGCGCCGAGAAAAAAGCGTCGCGACGGAGCGGCGATATTCGAGCTCATACAAATCCCTGTCGCAAGGATGCATCGCTCGCGACGATAGGCATCGATCTCCTCGCCAGGTATCACCAGTATCCAAGCTGGCAAGATGAGGCCGGAATATGGCTGCTACCGCTTCATCGCTCATTTCGCTGTTGCCAAAGTGGCTGGAGCCTCCCGTCTTGTTTCGCTTTTCCAAATGTTGGAGATCGGGAGAGTGAAGTCCGGCGCGAGTAGTTTCTAAACCGGATTCTCCGGCTTGCAGTGCCCGCATCTCGTGACATTCTTGACGCCGGATCCGCGAGCGATTGCAAACGCTTTTTTGCTATCTAGATGTGGGCCAAGCCATTCCGTAGTGAGATTTGCTTTTAGTCCCGGCCTTCGCTGGCCCCTGCCTTCATTGCAGTGAGGACAAGATCCTTTGTGAACCGTCGCCGACTGATGGCTTGGGGCCAGGAAAACGTAAAAATTCATGACTGGTTTCTCCGCCGCGATCACCGCCAGCGGCTCTTCGTCCACCGGCTTTTCAGCTTCACGCTCGCTGCTGCTCGAGCAAATCGAGCATCCCTGTGCGGACGTGCGCTTGCGTGACTTTTTCGGCTTTGTGTGGCCCTTGGCGCTATCGTCCTGACTATGGGGACGCTTCACGCAGCATCGGTCGCGGAAAAAATTTCATCCGGTTGCCGCGCTGATCGGTCAGCCGCGTCGGCAATCCTATTGGACAGCGCCTCCCAAAATGCGGCGCGGCCGGCGTCGCCGTTGCGCCGAAAGAGCTCGGCCTGGCGCCTGAATGATTCCTGCATAGCAGCGACATCTCTTCCCGTGGCCGCGCCAGCAAACGTTCGAATTGCTTCGAAAGTCCAGCTTCCAACGAAATCACGATCCGTCTGCTTTTTCATGGCGAGTGCCTGCCTGCTTAATTCCGTCAAGCTCCCTTGGAGCGCATGACATCATTGGCCGACAGTGGCGCATATCCACTCTGCGGCGATATGCGCGGGCACACACAGCAGATTCCGCGCAAAAAGGCGCGGTCGCGCGCCATGCAAAACGGCGGTCGAGGCGATGTTTTGCCCGGCTGATACGACATCGTTCTGCGTCCGGCGGCGGAGGACGCCTTGCAGGAATGGATCGTCTCGTAGCGACTCAACAGACCAGCCGTCGGCGATGATCAAAGGCTGGTGCGACCGCACGCGCGACTTCTTCCGGCTCGACACTCAGTCGACAAAAAATCTGAGCGCCTGTCGCCTTTCACTTCGTGGGCAGTCCGCTGAAGCGCCTCCTCATTCAGCCAACATTCAGTGGCTCGATGGAATGAATTGCGCGGGGCAGAAGGAGATCAGCATGTTGCGCAAACTGTCTCTAGTTACGAGTTTGGCCGCGGCTTTGACGCTTCCGACTGTCGCTACGGCCTGGGATGGTCATGGCGGCGGCTGGGGAGGCAACGGTCATCATGGCGGTTGGGGCGGCGGCGGTTGGGGT
>NZ_JAKFWS010000182.1 GCF_021731785.1 Methylocystis sp. | reverse complement strand
GCATGTCTCGCTCGCGAAGGACGCGCCCTGCACGCGCCCGATTGAGCGGTTCGGAGACGTTGTTGCGCATCCGATCCTTGGCGGGCTACATCATCGGTACGCTCGAATCTAGATTTCGGAAGCGACAGCGCCTTGTGAACCTGGCAACGCTGGATCGCCGCATCGCGTCCGAAGGTCCGCCGGATCGCCTTGGACAGTGCTTTCGAGCCGTCGATGATGAAGAGGCGCGGCGCGCTGGGATCGAGCCCACGCTCGACGAGATTGTCGATGAGCGCCTGCACGGTCGTCGCGTTTTCCGTCGCGCCCTCGACGAGGCCGAGCGGGTGTTTGTCGCCGTTCGCGTCGACGCCGATCGCCGCGACGAGAATCAGGTCCTCGTCCATGTGAATGCCGTCGATCTGGATCGCCAGCAGATCGAGTGCATCGAGCCTGCTTTCCATCCACGCCTTCATGCGCGAAGCCGACAGCGCGACGAAACGGCGGGACGTCGCCGACTTCGACAGCCCGGCCCCCTCGGGTGACGGAACGTCTCCCTCGGGCAGGCGAACCGAACGTTTGAACCGGCGCGTCGAGAGGCTTTGTCACGTTGTCGAACGAAAGACGCGAATGATCTCGTTGACGATCGTGTTTATGCTGCAGCAGTGGCCGAACGCCATGTGTCCATGGCCGAGGCTCGAAAAGCTCGGTGCGTCCTTGCTGAAATGAGATGGCGTTGAACGTTGAACGTGTTGTGGGCTGCTGCGTGAAAGGAGAGAAATCTTTGTGCTGAACCAAAGCTCTTGAAACCTTGCATCTTGCGCTCTCGTCGTCGGGTTGGTTGGTGAGAATTCTCCGCCCTGTTGTTTCGCCATCGGCCGGTGCGATGCCGATGTTCGATTGTCCCTGCTCAAAAACCTATCCTGTCTGGGGATCGGTTTGCCGATGAAGATCGCGACTGATGCTTTTTTGATGAGTCGAATATGACATTGGTGGAAGTTGCGATCTGGGCTCCACGCGTGGGTTCTCGGCGCCGTTGCATCCGAGCGATACAGTAGAAAACCGAACGGCCACGCAACGCCGAAACAGGTCGGCCTGTTCGGTCGCCGCAAAAGCTCACGCGGCGCGACGTTCATAGCGATGATGCAGACCGCCGACCTCCGGGAACGCAATAATCTTGCCTGCAGAGGGAGGTTGGACGTCGCGAGGTTGCAGACAATCCTTGTTTAGCGAGAGATGTGTTCTGGCCTTGTGATGGTATTCGAAATATTTCGACAGGACGTCGCGCAAGTGATGCTCGTTAAAGATGACGATGTGATCCAAACATTCGCGGCGGATCGAGCCAATGAGGCGCTCGACATATGGGTTCTGCCAAGGCGACCGCGGCGCGGTGACAACCTCTTTCACGCCCATCGCCCGAATTCGATCGCGAAAGACCGAACCATATGACGCGTCGCGGTCCCGCAGCAGATAGCGGGGCGCGGTGTCCCAGGGAAAGGCCTCGGTCATTTGGCACGCCAGCCAGCCTTGTGTCGGATTTTGGGTGACCGCGAAATGGATGATTCTCCTTCGGTCGTGTCCGAGGACAATCAGGGCATAGAGCAGACGAAACGTCGCGGTTGCAACAACGAACATGTCGATCGCCGCAATGTCGGTCAAATGATTGTGCAGAAAGCTACGCCAGGTCGGGGAGGGGGCTTTGGGCCGCCACGGCAGATATCTCCCGACCGTGGCCTGGCTGATCTCGATGCCGAGCTTGAGCAGTTCGCCATGGATGCGCGGGACGCCCCAAAGCGGGTTGGCCAGGCTCATCCGGCGGACCAGATCGCGGATCTCGGTGCTCGCCCGGGGCCGTCCGAGGCGGCGTGATCGCCACCGCCAGTAGAGTCGAAAGCCTTTACGATGCCACTGGACCACGGTTGCGGGTTTGACCAGCACCATGGCGTCGAGGACCTGCGGCCAAACTCGGTAGAGCCAAACCCAAAGGAGCCGGTCGGCGGAGAAGAGCCGAAGCTGACCAGGGCGTTGCCGGTGCAGGACGGTCACCTGATGTCGCAGGGCGACGAGCTCAAGCTCCAATGAGGCGCGGCTGCGAACACGGAACGAGAGCAGAGAAACGAGGGCGGAAAGAATTGTAATCATGCCACGACGCTATGGCCGTCGCGCGTAAATCTCCAGGATTTCCTGACCTTTCGGAGTTTTGAGCAAGCACAGGCAAACCGACACTGCTCGGAATCAGCAAGCGGGGCAATAAATACATCCGCCGATTGCTGATCCACGGGGCGAGGTCCATACTTCGATTCATCGCCGAGCGAGACACAGCTTTGGGCCTGTGGGTCAAAGAACTCCTTCTCCGTGTGCATCACAACGTCGCCGTTGTGGCATTAGCCAACAAGTTGGCCAGAATTGCTTGGGCGGTCTTGCGACGCGGCGATAGGTATACCGCTCGGGGAACGCCTGTGTCGGCATAGAATTGGTCAGCAGGCGCATGTTGCGCTGACTGATCGACGACGTTTGCGGGTGGCGCTCAGAGAGATGGCCTAACAGTCAAACGGCGTTCCACGAACCCGATGCTGAAAATGGCGCTCGACGCCGGCAGGTTTATAGGGACCGGGACGCGCGTATCTCCATCTCGGCAGGGAGCAAGGCTCCGAGGCCGGATACGTTGTAGCAGACTGATTTAGGGGTCTCGAAAAGTCACTTGCAAACGGGGCGGGTCATACGTTTCAGCACACACAGCCTAACGGCATGGATGGCTCTCAGGTCGAGCAATACGTCAACGACGGTCGCATCGAAGAGGTCTCGGCCCATTGCGAGGCCGACGTGGTCAATGCCTACCGCATGTTGCTGATCTACGAACTGTGTTGAACCGACGCTCTTAAAGCCTTGCATCTTGCGCTCTCGTCGTCGGGTCGGTCGATGCGAATTCTCAGCGCGATTGTTTCGCCATCGGCCGCGCTCATGCCGGAACGCGATCCCAAGATCACGAGCTGCAGCCTCATAAGACCGCAGGTCATCTGTGACGAGTTTGTCGGGAATGAAACCATATTTCTTCAGGAGCTTGCGCATTAATTTCAGCGCCGCGGCCTTGTTCCGTTTAGTCTGAACTAAGACATCCAGAACCTCGCCTTCGCAATCGACGGCGCGCCACAGATAAACCAAACTTCCATCGATCTTCAAATAGACTTCGTCCAGATGCCAAGGCGTAGCAGGCTTGGGTCGGCGCTTGCGCAGGTCCGCGGCGATCATCGGGCAAGCGCCGAAAGTGACAATGCCCAACTGCGTCTTACTTCGGCCATGAGCCGTTGATTCATTACGGCGTTGAGGTGAGGGGCGCTGCAATACGTCAGAGGGTCAGAACAATGACGCAATGCAACACGCTCAATACTGTCCCGAGCGGCGCCAAGTGGTTGGCGAGGGTGACCTACAGATCGGCTAACGGCCGATATGGCGTCAGCTATCCTTTCAGCTGCCCCGATGAATTGAGTGATCTCATCGAGGCCGCGCAGGAGCCATATAAGATCGTCGAAATCGAAATCCTATTGAGCGAGAACGCATCGTAGCGCGATTGCGTCTGGCCTATCTCGAGACTGGCTTGATTGGCTCAAGACGGCGTCATGCGCCTTGGCGGCCGTTTTCGCATATAGATATTGGCGCCAGTCATCTTCGCGCGCCGCATCTCTCTGTCGCGTCAGTCGCCCAACATGCGGCGGCCCACAACACCTTCAACGTCCAACGCCATCTCATTTCAGCAAGGACACACCGAACGTTTCGAGCCTCGGCCATGGACATGTCGCTTGCGGCCACCGCTGCAGCATGAGCATGATCGATCGTCAAAGACGATCATTCGCGTCTGTCATTCGAAAACGTGACAATGCCATTGTAAACGGCGGCGTGGAACGAAACACAGCAATCCGCAATCGCATGAAGTCGACAAATATCCTCGACGCGCGTTTCGTTTGTCCGGTTGGAAAGCTGTCCTCATTGGGCAAGCTGCGAACAAGTCGAGCGCGTTGATGTAGCCTTGAATTCCTCCTCATGGGGTCCCATCAGCAACAATAGAGGCGGTCCATGCGGATCCTAATTTTTCACGGATATCTGCTGCGCGGCACCGGCAGCAATATCTACAACGCTAATCTGGCGCGAGCTCTGGCCGGATTGGGCCATGAGGTGCACCTGTTCTGCCAAGACCGGACGGCACAGGAATGGGAGGGCGTGACAATCCATGTGCCCGACATCGGGCGGGTGCTTCCTGTGTACGTGGCGGATCGCTATGAGGGTTTCGATGCGTTGCCCTTCCCGGAACTGGACGAGGCGGCGCTCGGCCACTATCTCGATGTCAACGTCGCCGCTGTCCGTTCCGTGCCATCCCCGGACATTGCCCTGGCCAACCATCTGGTGATGGGTCCTGTCATTCTGTCCCGCGGTCTGGAAGGCCGAGCGCCTTATGCCGTCAAGATCCATGGAAGCGCACTGGAATACACCGTTCGGCCGCACAGAGAGCGCTTTCTGCCTTATGCGCTTGAGGGGATTCGAGGCGCGTCGGGTGTGCTGGTGGGCTCGCGCCACACGGCCGAAAGTCTATGGGAGGTGCTCTCCGATGAGCCCTCGCTGCCGGAACGGACGCGACTTGGTCCGCCGGGAGTGGACGCGCACTCTTTCCGCCCTCGTCCACGCACGGAAGCCGCCATCGGCTTGACCCGACTTGCCGACAAGCTTGGGTCCGGTGAGACAGCCGGCTGGGGAGGTGAGGCTGGGGCAGCGGAGGCGCTCCGAAAGCTGGATTTGAGCCGTGACCGTATCGTGAGCTACGTTGGGAAGCTGATCGTCTCGAAGGGCGTCGACCTGCTCCTCGCCGCTTGGCCACTCGTAGTAGCGCGCGTGGCGGAGGCGCGGCTGGTTGTCGTCGGGTTCGGGACGTATCGAGAGGCGCTGGGCCGGTTCGTGGACGCGCTTGGCCGCAGGGACCTGGAGACGCTGCGCGAGATCGCAGCTCGGGGACGCGAGTTCGAGGGGGGCCCTCCGGGCGAACTGAAATATCTGCGCGCCTTCCTTGAAAGCGCGGGACAAGGGTGGCTGAGCGCGGCGCCCGCGGCGGCAGCGCGCATTCACTTCACAGGACGGATTGAGCACGACGACCTGCCGGAACTGCTGCCGGTCTGCGAGGCGCAGGTTATGCCGAGCACCTTCCCCGAATCGTTCGGCATGGTAGCTGTCGAAGGCGCTGCCTGCGGCGCGCTGCCGCTGTCCGCGCGGCACTCGGGAATGGCGGAGGTCACCGCCATGCTAGCGCCCGCGCTGCCCGAGCAGTTACGGCCGCTGCTCTCGTTCGAAATCGGGCCCGGAGCCGTGGAGGAGATCGCCGCTAAGCTGGTGGCGTGGCTCGCCGTCGATGACGCCGAGCGTAACCGCGCTCGGTTGGCGCTGGCGAAGGAGGCGGCGCGCCACTATAGCTGGGAAAACGTGGCAAAAGGAGTGATCGCGGCCGCTCAGGGAAGACTCGATGCGCTACCGACGCCGCCAACGAATATCTCTCGTGCCTCGTGAGGCGGCGGATTTTCCCTGTAAGGGCTCAAACTGGCCCGAATTTTTCCCTGTTCGGGGAAAAAATTCCCTGTTTTGCGAGTTAGGGAATTTTCGCCACAACCTATTGAATTTGCTTGCGTCACAAAGGCTCAAAACACTGCATTCAGGCCCGTTTTTGCAAAATTCCCTGTTCTTTTCCCTGTTAGCAGGGAATTTGACGTGGGAGACGCGTTCGCCATGGACTGCGTGCACAGCCAGCTAATTGAACTATTTCACAATATCTTATTATTTTCCACGCGCGGCGGAATTCCTCGGACATATCCGCCGCTTGCTGAGCCGGCGTCGCAGCGGCCGGTCTCCAGAGACGAAAATCCAAGCCCTGCGGCGCGCCAACGGGGCAAGTGTCTCTGTGGCCCGTTTTCGACCCGTCAGATGTCGAGCGTGATGGTTGAGCTGTGGCCGCGCCTTCAGCTCGGCAGAAAGCCCAGAACCCGCCGCTGCTCCCGCCAATCGTGCGGCAGGTTTCTGGACAGCGCGACGAGCCGCGTCGACGTCAGCTCGACGGGGTGTTGGCCTGTCCCTGTCGCAAATTAAATCCGAGCATATTGACGATGCAATCCGCCGAGAATTGGCGTTGAGCGAATGGCTCCAATTGATTGCACGGCGCGTGATATCGGCGTGTCCTTGCGCAACGCGAGGTGTGTTCGAGCGCCATTATAGTAGTCGTGGTAAGAAAGCAGAATGTAGCGCAGATGGCGCTCGCCAAAGACCACAACGTGATCAAGGCATTCGCGTCGGATCGAGCCGATCAATCGTTCGCAATGTCCATTTTGCCAAGGCGAGCGCGGAGCCGTAGGCTTGTCGCGAATGCCCATGGCGCGGAGACGTCGTTGGAAGACGTCGCCATAGGCGCCGTCACGGTCGCGAATAAGATATGTCGGCGGCTGTTCCCAGCCGCAGGCTTCGGTGAGCTGGCGGGCGATCCATTCCGCAGTGGGATGCGCGGTCACGCCTAACCACAGCATTCGCCGTCGGTCATGCCGCATAATCAACAAGCCGTAGAGCAAGCGAAAAGTCAGAGTCGGAACGACGAACAGATCCATTGCCGCGACGCCATCGGCATGGTTGCGCAGAAATGTTCTCCACCCTTGCGAAGGCGGCTTTCTGCGTTTCGCCATATATTTGGCCACCGAGGTTTGTCCGACGTCGATCCCGAGCTTGAGCAATTCGCCGTGCATGCGCGGCGCGCCCCAAAGCGGATTGGCCAGGCTCATCTCCCGGATCAATTGGCGAATTTCCAAAGAGACCTGCGGCCGACCACGCCGACAACGCGATTTCCATCGCCAGAACAGCCGGAAGCCAGAGCGATGCCAGCGGATGACGGTCTCTGGCTCGACGATCTTCAGAACGTTCGTAATCCCAGGAGCAATGCGGAAGAGAATAACGAAGATCAGTCGATCGAGGGCGCTGAATGTCGGCCGTTTCAGCGACTTTCTTTGCAGAACGTTGAGCTGATGGCGCAGGACGGCGATCTCGGCTTCCCGTGAGACGCGCGACTTAAAGAATCCCGTAAACGCCGACCAGATGAGTTGGAGCAACTCCGTCATGCGGGACAACATCAACCGATTCGTTGCCCCGCGCCACCCCGATCGAATTTACGGTAGGGACAGGTCAAAAAACGCGGGAGAAGTTATCTGCGCATCTTACGGATCTATGGCGCGCGTGTACTGCGGCACGGTTTTGAGACAACCGGCTGCGCTTATTCAGGCGGCCAAGGGTACCCAAGGACTCGCAGCTCAACTGCTGTCATTGGTTGCAGGAAGGCCGAGGCTATCCAGCGTGGCGCGAAGGCGCGGCGCGGCGAAGTCGATGAAAGCTCTCAGTTTGGAGGAGACCAGGCGGCTCCGAGGATAGACAAGGTGAACTGGGACGGGCGGCGGCGTGAAATTGTCGAGAAGAGGCGCGAGTCGGCCGTCGCGAATCTGGTCGGCGACCATGTACGACAGCGCCACCGTGATCCCATCTCCCATTTCCGCCGCGGCGATGGATGCAGCCGCGTCATTGATCTCGAGTCGCGGGACAAAGGAAACGCTGTTGCCTTTTTTGCCGTCGAGAAAGCGCCACTCCCTGTTCGGCATAAGGCCAGTGAACGCAATCATCGAGTGGAGACGTAGATCGGCTGGAGTCTGCGGCACGCCGCGCCGCGCGAGATAGTCCGGGCTCGCAACCAATATCCTTCGAACGGTTCCGATCTTCTTCGCGACCAAATTTGAATCCGGCAACGGACCGATGCGGACCGCAAGATCGATCCCTTCCTCCACGAGGTTGGCGATGCGATCGAGCAGCAGCACCGACATGGTTACGCGCGGGTGCTGGCTAAGAAACGCGCACACCACGGGCGTGAGCGCCGACCGACCAAATGTCACTGAAGCCGTCAGAGTGAGATGGCCATGCGGAACCGCCGTTTCGCCAACGGCTTCGTGTTCGGCGAAATCGAGATCGCTCAGGATACGCCGTGCGCTTTCCAGGAAGCGCTGACCGACATCCGTGATGGTTAGGCTGCGGGTCGTGCGGTTGAAGACGCGGGCGCCGAGGCGGTCTTCGAGCGCGGAGATCGCCCGGGTCACCGCAGGGGGAGACAGGCGCAAGCGCATTCCCGCTTTCGCGAAGCTGCCGGCGTCGGCGACGGCGACAAACACCTCGAGTTCGTGAAGACGATCCATTTTATTCCTCTAATCGGAATAATGAATTCCATACGTCAGATATTCTTACAAGAAAAATAAGCAGCCATTGTCTGGAGGAGCGGCGCCGAGGCGCGCCGCGCCGTCAACGAAACAAGGATTGACCTATGGCTCGAATTGCCGTCATCGACCCCAAATCCGCCACTGGCGAAGCCAAGAAATTGCTGGACGCCGTCCAGGCCAGCCTTGGCGCGGTCCCAAACTTCATCCGCGTGCTGGCCAATTCCCCGGCGGCGCTGAACGCGTTCCTCGGCATCCACGGGATCGCCGGCGCGGGTTTTCTCGACCCGAAAACGCGTGAGCGCATCGCGCTGGCCGTCGCCGAACAGAACGCCTGCCAGTACTGCGTCTCGGCGCACACGGCCATCGGCCGCAAGGCCGGCCTCGACAGTCAGGAGATGCTGGCGAACCGCAAGGGCCGTTCGTCGGACGCCAAGGCGGAAGCCGCGCTCGCCTTCGCCCACGCGCTCGTCGAGCATGCCGGACAGGTGAGCAAGGCCGAATTCGACGCCGTGCGCGCGGCCGGCCATTCGGATGGCGAGATCATCGAGATCATCACGCATGTCGCAATGAACATCTTCACCAATCTGCTGGGCAAGGCGACTCAGATCGAGATC
This sequence comes from Methylocystis sp., assembly GCF_021731785.1. Lineage (GTDB taxonomy): Bacteria > Pseudomonadota > Alphaproteobacteria > Rhizobiales > Beijerinckiaceae > Methylocystis. Next base: position 4,275 of record NZ_JAKFWS010000182.1, on the reverse strand, counting down.
GACTTCCCCGAGATCGAGCTGAACAAGGCCGCCTGACTTACTCGGGACCGGCGCGACGAAGTCTGCGCCGGCTCCTGACCGCGAGAGGAGCTTTCAATGACCGAGTCTACCCAACTTGCCGGCGCTCGTCCGCCGCTGCCGCCGTTCACACGCGAAACCGCCATACAGAAAGTCCGTATGGCCGAAGACGCCTGGAACACGCGCGACCCAGAGCGCGTGTCGCTTGCCTATACGGAGGACAGCCGCTGGCGCAATCGCGCGGAGTTCCCGGTCGGCCGCGCCAATATCGTCGCGTTCCTGAAATGCAAATGGGCGCGTGAGATCGAATATCGTCTGATCAAGGAACTCTGGGCATTTGCCGAGAACCGCATCGCGGTGCGCTTTGTCTACGAGTGGCGCGATGACGCTGGCAACTGGTTCCGCAGCCATGGCAATGAGAATTGGGAGTTCGACGAGCGCGGTCTGATGCGACTGCGCTTCGCGAGCATCAACGATCAACCGATCCGCGAAAGCGAACGGAAATTCCGTTGGCCGCAAGGCCCGCGGCCTTCAGATCATCCGGGTCTGTCCGATCTCGGCCTTTAAGGCGCGGGCGCGGGCCCGCAGGAGGACGCTATGCCGCAACGCTACGCTGAAATCGCCTTCACCCCGACGGTGAAGAAGGCGCAGGAGCAATTTGGCAGCCGCAACGCTTATGCGCGTATGGAGGGAGCGCCGGAGACCAGGAACCATCGCCTGAGCGCGGCGGAGGCTCAATTCATCGCGGCTCGAAATTCGTTCTACATGGCGACGGTCAGCGAAACCGGCTGGCCTTACATCCAGCATCGCGGCGGGCCGATCGGATTCGTGAGCGTGCTGGACGACGCCACGATCGGCTTCGCGGATTTTCGCGGCAACCGGCAATATATCAGCCTCGGCAATCTCGCGAACGACGATCGCGTGTCGCTGTTCTTCATGGACTATCCCAACAAGACGCGGCTGAAGCTCTTTGGGCGCGCGAAGATCGTCGGTCTCGACGACGAGGCGACCTTGTCTCGACTCGAAACCTCGGATTACCGCGCCCGCGTCGAACGCGGCTTTCTGATCAGGGTCGAAGGGTTCGACTGGAACTGCCCGCAGCACATCGTCGAGCGCTACACGCTCGACGAGATGCGCGCGATGACGGCGCCGCTCACGTCGCGGATCGCCGAACTCGAAGCTGAACTCGCCCAGGCGGCCGGCGCTCCAAGCTCAATCTAGGTTCGCCTCGAAAATTGAAGATGCGGCGCCGGTTCAGGCCGCTCCAGCCCATAAACGCCGCCGAGCACCGCCCCGAAGATTATGTGAAGCACGAAAGTCATAAAGGGGGCCATGGCGCCAAAGTTGATCCCAAAGAAACCTGCGCCGGCCATTGGCATCAGCAAGACCATCATCAGGATCCACGCGCCAATCCCAAAAAAGATTCCTTTAAGCCAGTGGCTGTTTCCAGGAAGGTGGGGATCGAGCCATGCAAACAGACCTCCCCACAAGATCGCGCCAATCGCAAAGTGAACGAGCCACCCCGCGATCGGCGATGGCGCGGCCATCATTCCCGTTAGCATCGCCACGATGTCGAACTCAGGCATGAGGCCCATCATCGATTTCATGACCATCAAGATCGATAGAACTACGGTCGCCACAAACCCAGTGACCATTCCTTTTGTGATGTTTCTGCGGCTTTGACACGTTAAGCTGTTTTACTTGTCAAGCGCCTTAATCGGCCACCATGCGTCACAGGGAAATCAACGGCTTGCGCGAGCACCATTACGCCAAAATGCCCTCAAATCCGCCATTACTGACCTAACGTGTCAATGCCCCTGCTTGCCTTACGCGAGATGCGGCGCGTCCTTAAATCAGATGGTCGCCTCCTTTTATCGAACACGGGCTCTGCCCCGAAAAGAGCGTCGAACGCTGGCAGCATCGCCTGAGCTCTACATGGCGTCATTTTTCCGGCGGTTGCCACCTCGATCGAAAAATGGACGACCTCATCCGCGCAGCCGGCTTCGAGCTGGCAGAGCTTAGACACGAGTATGCGGAAGGCCCCCGCGTTCTCACATACATGTATGAAGGATGCGCGCGGCCCAGTACGTGAGGCTTCGCATGATCTTCCATTATGGAACGTCATTGCAACACAGCACGGCAGTTGTAGGCTGGTCGCTAAGGCCCGCTATTGGCGCAAACTCAAAGCCCGGGAATGCGAAAATTGACCCGCGGTGGGCATTAAACTTTCGTAATAACGACAAAGTCACAGACTCGCTGAACTGAATTGTGAGAATTGGAGATCAAGCCGGATCACGCTATTCCGGAAATAGGAAAATCGGTCCCATGCAACAACGCCGTTTGACCGCCGATCGTCATTGATTTGACTTCGGCGAAACGAGAGCGTCTGGAGAAAATCATGAATATACCTGAACTTACCGTCCTAGCCATGGTCGCACTATTTGCGCTTGGTTTTGTCATGATCATCGTCGGCGGCGTCGGCTTCATGCGCAGCAATCCGACACTGATGGGTGGCCAGCATCGTCTCTCTCATGCAATCGTGTTTGCCGCCGCAGCCTTCATGTTCGTTGCGGGCATCGGCGTACATTTCACCGGTTCGAGCAATACGGCTTTCCTCAAGGGGCAGATGCAACGAGCCTCGCAATGCGAGCTCGCAAGCGAAGCGACGCATCCAGATGCTCGCGGCGGGAACAGTGGCGTGATTTCGCGCCACGTCGTCGCTTGCATGCAGACCGCTGGCTATGACTGGAACGACCGGACAGCCCGCTGCCAGGATGCGCCTGTTGCAACCAATGGCTATTGTTACGAGCCCGCAGCCTGGTTCAACCGGGTCGTGACGACCGCGCAACTCGTTTTCGATTGAAGGTTTCTCATATCCCGCTCTGTGGCGCCCCGCGGCCAATGTTGCGGGGCGCATATCGCGACCAACATTCGCGGATGATTGCTGTTCGAACCGGCGCCACATCCGTCAGGTTCTTGAGGCGTAGCCTGCCGCAGCTTCCACGGCCATCGCTTCCCGACGAGGGGAGAAAGCCGCGCGCGGGGCGTGTTCTAACGGGGCGCAGATTAAAGTATGGTCTCGTCCAAATTGCGAGGGCTCCATGATGGATGTTTTGGAGGCGATTCGGAACCGCCGCTCCACCAGAGACTTTGCGGCAGAGGTTCCATCTCGTCAGGCGATCGAGGCCTTGATCTGCCTCGCCACCGAGGCGCCAAGCGCGGCGAACAGGCAGTTCTGGTCATTTTGCGTTGTATCGGATCAAGCTCTTCTCGATCGGATATCGCAGGCCGCCAAGACCTATATGACGCGTTTTAGACCTGTGGACTTGCCGGAAAACCTCTATGAAAAGCTAGCGGACCCTGCCTTCCACATATTTTATCACGCACCCGTTCTAATCCTCATTTCGGCGAAAAAGAACGCTCCCTGGAAAGCCGAAGATTGCGCGCTCGCCGCTCAAAACCTCATGCTCGGAGCGGTGGCGTCGAATTTCGGGACTTGCTGGATCGGGCTATGTCAGCCCTTCCTCGACACGCCAGAGGGTAGAGCACTCATTGGCATAAGCGACGACGAAACGCCAATTGCGCCCATCGCCATGGGTCGCCCTGCTTCCCAAAGCGACTATGTGGTACGCAAGCAGCCGCAGATTCGCTGGATAACCTGAAGCGCCGAAACAACATCGACGCTAGCGTCTGAGGAGCCAAGGACAGGAATCGCAATTAGGGCTGTACGCGGCGGCGCAATAATCGGCCATTGAGCGACGCATATGGACGCCTCCAATAACCCTGTTTTCTGGGGTCGATAGCGCGGCATGACGCGGACAGACGTCTTCGCGCAGGGTGACATATCGCCTTGCTGCGTCCTGTGCGCTCTTGCTTGGTGAGCGGCGGCCATTCCCGGCGCTCGTATTCCTTACGCGGGTGCGCCTCGCTCGTGCAGCCAGACGAAGCGGCGCATGTTGTAGGCGAGATTGGCGAGCCCGATCATGAGCCGCGCCCGCGCCAGGCCAATGGTTCGCACGAACAGGCCCATCAGCCCCTTCTGATGCGCGAACACATGCTCGACGGCGCTGCGCACTTTCGACTTCTGCGCATTGGCGACGCGCGTGCGCTCCGGCATCGCCTTGCCCTTGGGCTTCTTGCGATGAATGCGCGAGACGAAGCCGCGCCGCGACAGCATCGCTTCATTCTTCGCCGAGCGATACGCCGTATCTGCATAGACCTCGCTCGCTGTGTTGGCGCGGTCGAGAACATCCTCGA
>NZ_JAKFWS010000188.1 GCF_021731785.1 Methylocystis sp. | reverse complement strand
GGCCGGTTGAGGAGCGGCAGGCTCGAAACGACGCTCGCAATTTTTCCGGGAACTTTGCCGTCGAGCGTCGCCTTCAGGCCATAGGCGTCGCCCTGGACGATATTGACGCCGGGAAAGCGCTCGGCGAGCAAATGGCAGAAACGGGTCTCATATTCGACGAGCACCAGGCGCTCAGGCGCGATGCCGCGGGAAATGAGCGCCTGCGTCACCGGCCCGGTGCCGGGACCAAGTTCGACAATGTGCCCGTCTTTTTGCGGTTCGACGAAACCGGCCATTGTCTTGGCCAGCGCGCGTCCGGACGGCGAGACCGCGCCGATGAGACGCGGATTTTCGATCCACTGACGGATGAAGCGCGCGTTATCCACGAGGTTTACGCGCCCGCCGGCTTTTTGCGTTCTATGCGGCAAAGACCCCTCCCGATCGACGCGCGATAGAGACGCGCAAACGGCCCCCGCGTTTCGAGGGCCGTTGCGCCGATGATAGGAGAGCCGCGCGCCGAATACAACGCGGCGCGCCGTCAGTCTCTATCCGCCAAACAAATCCTTCATCCGCGCGAAAAAGCCCGTCTCCTCGGGATGGGTGTCGTGCGAGGATTCCTCCTCGAATTCCGCGAGAAGCTCCTTCTGGCGCTTGGTGAGCTTTTGCGGCGTCTCGACGCTGATCTGCACATGCAAATCGCCGTGATCGCGCCCGCGCAAGATCGGCATGCCTTTGCCCTTGGCCTTGAGCTGGCGTCCGGACTGCGCGCCCTCGGGAATTTTCAGCTTCACCTCGGAGCCGTCGAGCGCGTGCACCTTTATTTCGCCGCCAAGCGCCGCGCGCACCATCGAGATCGGCACGCGGCAATAAAGGTCGGCGCCGTCGCGCTGGAAAAAGGGATGCGGCTTCACGGAAAGAAAAATGTAGAGATCGCCTGGCGGCCCGCCGCGCAGGCCGGCTTCGCCTTCGCCGGCGAGCCTGATGCGCGTGCCGTCCTCGACGCCCGGCGGCACATTGACCGAAAGCGATCGTTCAACCGTCGTGCGCCCTGCGCCGGAGCAGGAAGGGCAGGGGTTTTCGATCGTCTCGCCGCGTCCCTGGCAGGTGGGGCATGTGCGTTCGATCGCGAAAAAGCCCTGCTGCGCGCGCACCCGCCCCATGCCGCCGCAGGTCGCGCAGGTCTTGGGCTTGGAGCCTTTTTTCGCGCCCGTCCCCGAGCAGGGCTCGCAGGTCGCTGAGGTCGGAATTTTCAGCGACGCGGCCTTGCCGTGATAGGCCTCGTCGAGGGTAATCTCCATATTGTAGCGCAGATCGGAACCGCGCTCGCGGCTGCCCGAGCGGCCGCGCCGGCCCATGACGTCGCCGAACAGGTCTTCGAAAATATCGGCCATCGAGGCGCCGAAACCCTCGCCGGCGTTGAAGCCGCCGAAGCCGCCGCCCTGATCAAAGGCGGCGTGGCCGAAGCGGTCGTAGGCCGCGCGCTTCTGCGGATCGCAGAGGCACTGATAGGCTTCGTTCAGCTCCTTGAAACGCGCTTCCGCCTGCTTGTCTCCCGGGTGCCGATCGGGATGACATTGCATCGCCGACTTGCGGAAGGCGATCTTCAATTCGACTTCCGTCACGGTGCGGCTGACGCCCAGAACTTCGTAATAGTCGCGTTTGGACATGCTCTATTCTGTTGGGTGCGGCATTCTGTTGGGTGCGGCGGCGGGCTTGACCGCGATCGCATGAACGCAATGAAACCCGGCGTTATTCGCGCCGGGTTCCCGTTTCGCTACCGCATTGGAGCGGCTATGGCCAGTCCCGGCTTACTTCTTATCGTCGCCGACGTCCTTGAACTCCGCGTCGATCACGTCGTCCTTGGGCGCTTCAGAAGCGCCGGGGCTCGAGGCCTCAGCCTGCTGCGCCTTGTACATCGCCTCGCCGAGCTTCATTGAGGCCTGAGCCAATTCGTTGCTCTTGGCTTTGATCGCCTCGGCGTTGTCGCCTTCGATCGCGGTCTTCAGCGATGCGATCGCGGCTTCGATGGCGCTCTTGTCCGCGGCCGAAACCTTGTCGCCAAATTCTGCGACGGACTTCTCCGCAGCGTGGATCGCGGCTTCGCCGTGGTTCTTGGCGTCGACGAGTTCGCGGCGGATCTTGTCCTCCGCGGCGTGCGCCTCGGCGTCCTTGACCATCTTGTCGATGTCGCCTTCGCTCAAGCCGCCCGACGCCTGGATGCGGATCTGCTGCTCCTTGTTCGTCGCCTTGTCCTTCGCCGTGACGTTGACGATGCCGTTGGCGTCGATGTCGAAGGTCACTTCCACTTGCGGCATGCCGCGCGGCGCCGGCGGGATGCCGACGAGGTCAAACTGGCCGAGCAGCTTGTTGTCCGCCGCCATCTCGCGTTCGCCCTGGAAGACCCGGATCGTGACGGCGGTCTGATTGTCTTCGGCCGTCGAGAACACCTGGCTCTTCTTGGTCGGAATCGTCGTATTGCGGTCGATGAGGCGGGTGAAGACGCCGCCCAACGTCTCGATGCCGAGCGACAGCGGAGTCACGTCGAGCAGCAGCACGTCCTTCACGTCGCCCTGCAGCACGCCCGCTTGCACCGCCGCGCCGATGGCGACGACTTCGTCGGGGTTGACGCCCTTATGCGGCTCCTTGCCGAAGAACTGCTTCACGACCTCCTGCACCTTGGGCATGCGGGTCATGCCGCCGACAAGCACCACTTCGCCGATGTCGGCCGCCGAGAGTCCGGCGTCCTTCAAGGCTTTGCGGCAAGGCTCGACCGTGCGCTGGATGAGATCGTCGACGAGCGCTTCGAATTTCGCGCGGGTAAGCTTCAGCGTCAGGTGCTTGGGCCCGGTGGCGTCGGCGGTGATGTAGGGCAGGTTGATCTCGGTCTGCGTCGCCGAGGAGAGTTCGATCTTGGCCTTTTCCGCCGCTTCCTTGAGGCGCTGCAGGGCGAGCTTGTCCTTCGTCAGGTCGATGCCCTGTTCTTTCTTGAACTCGCCCGCGAGATATTCGACGAGGCGCATGTCGAAGTCCTCGCCGCCGAGGAAAGTGTCGCCGTTGGTCGACTTCACTTCGAAGACGCCGTCGCCGATCTCCAGGATCGATACGTCGAAGGTGCCGCCGCCAAGGTCATAGACCGCGATCGTGCCCGACTGTTTCTTGTCGAGGCCATAAGCGAGCGCCGCCGCCGTGGGCTCATTGATGATGCGCAACACCTCGAGGCCGGCGATCTTGCCGGCGTCCTTGGTGGCCTGGCGCTGGGCGTCGTTGAAATAGGCTGGGACGGTGATGACGGCTTGCGTGACCGTCTGGCCGAGATAGGCCTCGGCCGTCTCCTTCATCTTCTGAAGAATGAAGGCGGAAATCTGCGAGGGCGAATATTGCTTGCCGGCGGCCTCGACCCAGGCGTCGCCGTTGTTCGCCTTGACGATCTTATAGGGAACGAGACCCATGTCCTTCTTGGTCATCGGGTCTTCATAGGTGCGGCCGATGAGCCGCTTGATCGCGAAGAAGGTCTTGTCGGGATTCGTCACCGCCTGACGTTTGGCGGGCTGACCGACGAGGCGCTCGCCGTCGTCGGTGAAGGCGACGATCGAAGGCGTGGTCCTAGCGCCTTCGGCGTTTTCAATCACCTTGGGGCTCGACCCTTCCATGACGGCCACGCAGGAATTGGTCGTGCCGAGGTCGATGCCGATAATTTTGGCCATATCGATTTTCCTTTCGCTGGCGAACGCCGGACCCCGAAGCGGCCCGGTTCAAAAGGCGAAGGACGGCGGCTCGCCATGAGCCCGCCGCGCGATCCTCCACGCTTAGCTCTCCCAAGATTGTGTTGCCCTCACCCAGCCGCAAGAGCAGGCCGCATATAGAAGAATCATTTCCTTGCGACAAGGCGTCCGGCCCCAAGCCCGCCGGCTTCGGCGGGCTGATCGATAGTAAAAGGCCAACTAAAAGTTGTGAGGGCAGTTGACGAATGACTGATGACTGACGATTATTAAAACTCGTCAGCAAGAACGCCGCAGGCCCTCGCCTCATAGGAACAAGCTGCATGCTTCGCTTTCATTCGCGTGCTTATGCGCTTCTCGCGCTTCTGGCCGCGGCGCTGGGCGGCTGCGACGGCAAGGACCAACGCTCTGCGGAGGCAAGCGAGCGCGCCGAGCGCCCGGTGCTCGTCGCCCCCGCGCGCTACGCCGCCCAGTCGCAGACGCGCGAATTTGTCGCCACCATCCGGCCGAGGGTCGAGTCCGATCAGGGCTTTCGCGTCGCCGGCAAAGTCGTCAAGCGCTTCGTCGAGGTCGGGCAGCGGGTGAAGGCGGGCGACCCGATCGCGGCGCTCGACGATCAGGATTTGCGGCTGCAGAAAGAACAGGCGGACGCCGAATTCGGCGCGGCGCGGATGGCGCAGACGCAGGCCTTGGCCGACGAGAAGCGCGCCGCCCAGCTGCGCAGCAAGGGCTGGGTCGCCCAAGCGGCGCTCGATCGGGCCCGCGCCGGCGGAGAGGAGGCGCGTGGGCGGTTCCGGCGGGCGGAGCGCGCCGTCGAACTCGCCGGCAATGCGCTCGACTACGCCGCGCTACGCGCCGGCGCCGACGGCGTCGTCACCCAAACGCTCGTGGAGCCGGGGCAGGTCGTGTCCGCGGGGCAGCCGGCCGTGCGCATCGCCCATGCCGGCGAGTTGGAAGCCGCGGTCGCTTTGCCGGAGGCGTTCGCGGCGGCGGCCGGAAAGGGCGAAGCCAGTTTAACGCTTTGGTCGAAGCCCGGCGCGATCTACCGCGCCAAACTGCGCGAATTGAGTCCGGCGGCCGACCCGGTCACGCGGACCTTCGCCGCGCGCTTCTCAATTCTCAATCCCGATTCGGCGGTGGCGCTCGGAATGAGCGCGACGCTGCGCATCTCGGGCTCGGAAGGGCAACCTGTCGTGAGCGTGCCGCTCTCGGCGATCTACGATCAGGGCGCCGGCCCCTCGCTTTGGAAGGTCGATGGCGACGGAAACTTGCAACTCGTTCCCGTGACCCTGGTGCGCCTCGAAGCCGACGCCGCGCTTGTCGCCGGCGGCGTTAAGGACGGCGACAACATCGTCGTCCTCGGCGTTCACAAGCTCGATCCGAATATGAAAGTCCGCGCAATTTCGCGGCAGTCGCTGTGAGAGGTCGGCGATGGGCGACATGAACCTCTCGCGCTGGGCCGTTCAACGACCGACGCTGATGCTGTTTCTGATGATCGCGATCAGCGTCACCGGCGCCTATTCCTATATGCGGCTAGGACGCGCGGAGGATCCGTCGTTCACGATCAAGGTCGCCGTCGTAACCGCCTCTTGGCCCGGCGCAACCGCGACGCAGATACGCGATCAGGTCGCCGATCTGATGGAGAAGAAGCTCCAGGAGCTTCCCTTCCTCGACAAGATCGAGACCTATACGAAGCCGGGCTTTCTGGCGATGCAGGTGACCTTCAAGGACACGACGCCGCCAAAGGACGTGCCGCAGCTCTTCTATCAGTTGCGCAAGAAGCTCGACGACATCGCGCCGACCCTTCCCGCCGGCGTGCGCGGTCCGCAAGTCAACGACGAATATGGCGACGTCGATACGGTGATGTATGCGGTGACCGGCGACGGCGCGGACTATCACGTCCTCGACAAGGCGGTCCAGGCGCTGCGCCAACGTCTGCTGGGCGTGCAGGACGTGGTCAAGGTCGACGTCTATGGCGACCAGGGCCGTCGGATCTTCGTCGAATTCAGCGAGGCGAAGCTTGCTGGCTTGGCGATCCAGCCCCAGGCGATCTTTGACTCGCTCGCCAAGCAGAACGCCATCAACGACGCCGGCGTCTTCGAGACCTCGTCGAACCGCGTGCGCGTCCAGGTGACCAGCGATCTCAAAGGCCCCGACGCCATCGCCGCCATTCCGATCGAAGCGAACGGCAAGGTGATCCGTCTCGGCGACATCGCCGACATTCATGCCGGTTTCGAGGATCCGCCGAGTTTTCTCGCGCGCTTCAAGGGTCGGCCGGCGCTCATCATCGGCGTCGTCATGGCCAAGGGCGCCAATGTCCTTAAATTCGGGGAGAACGTCGGCGCGGCGGTCCAGGAGATGCGCGACAAAACGCCGATCGGCGTTGACATCGACCAGGTCGCCGATCAGCCGAAGGTCGTCGAAGAGGCGATTGGCGAATTCACGCGTTCATTCCTCGAAGCGCTCGTGATCGTGCTTGGCGTGAGTTTCGTCTCGCTCGGCTTTCGGACCGGAATCGTCGTCGCGCTCTCCGTGCCGTTGGTGCTCGCGATTGTTTTCATCTTCATGGGCCCGCTCGGCATCGATCTCCAGCGCATTTCGCTTGGCGCGCTGATCATTGCGCTCGGGCTCCTGGTCGACGACGCGATCATCGCTGTCGAGATGATGATGGTGAAGATGGAGCAGGGCTTCGACCGCATCAGAGCCGCGACTTTTGCTTGGAGTTCGACGGCCTTTCCGATGCTCAGCGGCACGCTCATTACAGCGGCGGGTTTCCTGCCGGTGGGCTTCGCCAATTCCGGCGTTGGCGAATACACGGGATCGATGTTCTGGGTGCTGCTTGTCGCGCTGATCGCCTCATGGTTCGTTGCGGTGATGTTCACGCCCTATCTCGGCGTGAAGCTTCTTCCCGACTTTGGTAAGCTGCATCCCCATCGCGATCCGGAAGAAATCTACCAGACGCCGTTCTATACGCGGCTGCGCGCCGTCGTCACCTGGGCGGTCGACTATCGCGGCGTTGTGATTGCAGGCGTCGTCGCCATTTTCGCGCTCGCCGTGTTCGGCTTCTTCGTCGTTCAGAAGCAGTTTTTCCCCTATGCGGAGCGCCTGGAGCTGTTCTTCCAGCTGCGCCTGCCGGAAGGCTCGTCGATCGGCGCTTCGCTCGAGGCGGCGAAACAGGCCGAGGCGCTCCTGAAGGACGATCCGGACGCGGAGCTCTACACGAGCTACGTCGGCCAGGGCCCGCCGCGGTTCTGGCTTGGTCTCAACCCGCAGCTGCCGAACGAGGCCTATGCGGAAATCGTCATCGTCGCAAAAGATATCGAGGCGCGCGAACGACTGAAGAAGAAGCTTGAGTCGGCCATCGCCGATGGCGCACTGCCCCAGGCGCGGGCCCGCATCGATCGCTTTTACTACGGCCCGCCGGTCGGCTTTCCTGTGCAGTTCCGCGTCGTCGGCTCGGATCCCGCGACGGTGCGGGGCATCGCCTATCAGGTCCGCGACGTGATGCGTGACGACGAAGGCGTCGACGATCCGCACCTCAGCTGGAATGAGCAAACCCCACGGGTGCGCCTCGTCATCGACCAGGATCGCGCGCGGCTCCTTGGGCTGACGCCGCAGGACGTATCGGACAGGCTTCGCCTTGCGATCTCCGGCGTGACGATCGCCACGCTGCGCGACGGAATCGATCAGGTCGAGGTCGTTGCGCGCGCCGTTCCCCAGGAACGCGGCGATCTTTCGCGGATCGGCGACATGGTGGTCTATTCGCGCGACGGCAAGGCGGTGACCGTCTCGCAGGTCGCGAAGATCGTCTATGAGCACGAGGAGCCGATTTTTTGGCGGCGCAATCGTGACATGAGCATCACGGTGCGCTCAGGCGTCAAGGACGGCGTGCAGGCGCCGGACGTGACGACGCGCATCTGGCCGCGCCTCGCGCAAATTCGTGAACATCTGCCGCCGGGCTATCGCATCGAGGTGGGGGGCGCGATCGAGGAATCGACGAAAGGCAACGCCTCGATCTTCGCGGTGTTTCCGCTTGTCGGGCTCGTCATGCTGACGATCGTGATGTTCCAGTTGCAGAATTTTACCCGCGTCGCGCTCGTCATGATGAGCGCGCCGCTTGGCGTTATCGGCGCGTCTCTCGCGCTCAACGTCGCCCAAGCGCCGTTCGGCTTCGTCGCGCTTCTTGGCCTTATCGCGCTGTCGGGCATGGACATGCGCAATTCGATCATTCTTGTCGACCAGGTGCGGCAGGATCTCGAGCGTGGCGAGAAGTATCGCGAGGCGATCATCGGCGCGACGGTTCGACGCGTGCGGCCCGTGGCGCTGACGGCGCTGGCCGCAATCCTCGCCATGATTCCATTGTCTGGCTCGGCGTTTTGGGGACCGATGGCGCTGACCATCATGGGCGGGCTGTTCGTCGCCACTTTTCTCACCGTTCTATTCCTGCCGGCGCTTTACGCGACGTGGTTTCGCCGTCATCTTGGCGAGGAACTGGCCGAATCCGACGGCGCGCGGGTCGAAACTTTGGCCGACGGGCTGGCGAGGGGAGCGGCCGAATGAGCTTAACAAGCGCGCGCGCGCAGAACGCGCGCGAAATTGAGCAGCGCGAGCGAATCATCGCCACGGCTGAACGGCTGTTCCGCGAGATCGGCTTCCAAAAAACCACGGTCGCGGACATCGCCCGCGAATTGCGGATGTCGCCGGCGAACGTCTATCGTTTCTTTAGCGCCAAATCGGAAATCAACGCCGCCGTCGCGCGACAATTGATGAGCGAGGTCGAACTTGCGGCGCAGGATATCGCGCGCGGGCCGGGCTCGGCGGAGGCGCGACTGCGCGCGCTCGTCCTGTCGAATGAGGCGATGAACGCCGAGCGCTATGTTGCCGATCGCAAGCTTCACGACATGGTGGAAGCGGCGCTCGACGAGAACTGGCCGATCATCTCGGATCACATCGACCGTATCGACGCCGCGATCGAGGAGGTCATTCGATCGGGCATGGAGAGCGACGAGTTCGCTAAAGGCGACGCGCAGCTTGCGGCGCGCCTGGTGCACGCCGCCTGCATTCGCTACTGCCATCCGCGAATGATGGTGGAATGCGCCGATCGGCCGGTTCCGACGAGCGCCCAAATGGTCGAATTTTGCATCGCAGCACTGCGAGCAGGCTGTTGCGATGCCGGTCATTCGGCGCCATTGCTGCGCTAGATCACGCTGCATTTGGGCGCAATCGTTCAGACGCAGATGAGGTGATCGAACCCAAAAGTGTAGAGCGCACTTGAAGCGAAATGCCGGGTTCTGCTTTTTCGTGCGCGCCGCTTGAGCGCAATTCGATCTATACCTTCGGCGCAGGCCACGTATAATGAACGACCTGGTTAATCACGCGCGGCTGTGACGTCGCGCAATGGCGAGGATATCGGACGGTCGATGAAGGTCACTCTGGTTCAAATGAATTCCGTCGGCGACAAGGCCTTGAACCTCGCCAATGCCCGCGCCCTGATTGAGCGCGCCGTCATCCAGGAGCGTCCGGACTGGATCTGTCTGCCGGAGGTGTTCGATTTCATCGGCGGCTCGCGCGCCGAGAAGATGGCGGCGGCTGAAGAACTGCCCGGGGGCCCGGCCTATGAGATGTGCCGGACGCTGGCGCGTGAGCACAAGGTCTTCATTCACGCCGGCTCAATTCTCGAAAAGGCGCCCGGCGAGGAGCGGCTGCACAACACCAGCGTCGCTTTCAATCGCGAAGGCGAAGAGGCAGCGCGCTACCGCAAGATCCATATGTTCGACATCACCGCGCCGGACGGCGCGAAATACCACGAGAGCGCCGCGTTCAAGCCGGGCGATTCCGTCGTCACCTATGATTGCGAGGGCCTCACCGTTGGCTGCGCCATCTGTTACGATCTGCGCTTCTCGTATCTTTTTCAGGCGCTCGCGGAAAAGGGCGTCGATATCGTCGCCTTGCCGGCTGCGTTCACGCTCGTGACCGGCAAGGACCATTGGGAAGTCCTGTGCCGGGCGCGCGCGATCGAGATGCAGGCCTATCTCTGCGCTCCTGCGCAGACCGGCGCCCATAAAGCCGGACATGAGACGCGCTTTACTTACGGGAATTCTCTTATCGCCGATCCTTGGGGGCATGTCGTCGCCAAGGCTTCGGAGGGGCCGGGGCTTGTATCGTCCTATGTGGACATCGACCGCATTCGTAAGGTGCGCGCCATGATACCGGTGGCGCAACATAAGGTGAAATTGGCGGTTTGACCGGATCGATTGCGCCCCAACGGCGGCGTCGCGGGCGGGCGTTGCGATCCGTCAAGAGAACTCCTGATCGTCCTTGCAAATCGGTAATTTATGCGTACTATCGCGATCGGCGCGTAGCGCCCATTCATTGCTATTGACGATTGCCAAAAGCTTCGAGGGGGAGTTGTGTTCGGCCCATTCCCGATAGAGCGAGCAGCATTGGGCGCTTTGTTCGCATGGTAAGGAGAACTGCTCCGGGCAGCACCCTGACGCGGGCCGCGCTGCGAGAAGCCGTTTACGGCTGCTGTCCTTCGCTCTCCCGCGCCGAAGCCCGCAAAATATTGGATTCGACGTTCGACGAGATCAGCGAAGCTCTGCTGCGCGGCGAATCGGTGAAGTTGCGCTCCTTTGGGACCTTCAACGTCCGCGCCAAGCGTGAGCGCATTGGCCGCAATCCGAAAACCGGCGTCGAGGCGACGATTACGCCGCGCCGAGTGCTGACCTTTAAGGCCTCGCCCGTGCTCGTCGCGCATGTCAATGGCGATGCGGTCATTCCTGAAGAGGACTGATTCCTTTATCATCGGGGTCAGACGGCCGGCGCCGGCGATGCGTTCGCGGCGGGTCGGGCGGCTTCTCATATCCAAGGTGAAAGATGCAGAAATTGAGCGTGGCGGTTGCCGTCTTCGCTGCCCTTACCGCGCTGGTCGGCGCCCATAAGGGCGACTCCAGCCTATTTGTCCTGGCCGTAGCGTCGGCGCTCTGCGCCTATACGACGTGGCGCGCCGCAGATATGTCGAGCTTCCTGAAAATCTTCGCGTACATATTCTCAACCGAGACGATCGTCTTCGGCCTCATCGGCCTCGCGCAGGCGGAAGGACTGTGGCCCGAGTCGCTGAAAGATTATGCGCCGCCCGAAACCATGCCGCTCACCGTGGCGGTGTTTTCGATCATTGTTTACGCGATCTCGCACATTCCAGTCGTGCGGGAGATGACGCGCATCGCCGATCTCTACTTCAGTTCGCGTGAGCGCGGGGAAGGGCGCGTCTGGCCGTTCCAGCCATTTGTGGCGCGCGAGAGCGCCATCGCCATCGCCATGGTGGTCGTCTTGGTGCTGCTCAATCAGGGCCAGGTCGGCATCACCGTGCGCCTGTCCTTCTTTAATCGCGACTGGTTCAACGCCATTCAGGAGAAGAACGCCGGGGAGTTCTGGCGGCAGCTTCTTTACGTGTTCACGCCATGGGCGTTCGTTTACGTCGCTTCCGTGATCATCGAATTCGTTCTGCAGTCGATGCTGATCATCCGCTGGCGCCGCTGGCTGACGGAACATTACATCGAGCGCTGGCTCGGCGCGCATACGCATTACGGCATGGCGCTCGCGGGCGGCGGGGCCGACAATCCGGATCAACGCATCGCAGAAGACGTCAATCGTTTCATCAGCGGCGGAGAGGAGGGCTACGGCATCTACTCCTATTCGATCCTGCTGATCGCCACCTTGAGTTCGCTTGTCTCCTTCGCCTATGTGCTTTGGGATTTGTCGGGCAATTATCCGCTGCCTGGAACCGACATTTATATTCCCGGTTTCCTGTTCTGGGTGGTGCTGCTCTATGCGGCGGTGGGAACGCTGGTGACGCACCTTATCGGCCGCTCTCTCACCGGGCTCTATTTCGATCGGCAAAGACGCGAGGCCGATTTCCGCTTTTCGCTGGCGCGGATGCGCGAATACAGCGAGCAGATCGCCCTGCTCGGCGGCGAGCCTGCCGAGCGTGGTTCGCTGCTCCAGCGCTTCGCCGGCATCATCGTCAACTATCTGGCGATCGTGCAGAAGCGCAAGCAGCTGATGGCGTTCACTTCGACTTACGGACAGCTGTCGCCGATCATTCCTTACGTGATCACGGCGCCGTTTTATTTCGCCGGTCGCATTCAGCTCGGCGTCATGACGCAAACGGCGAGCGCCTTTGGGCGGGTTGAGAGCGCGCTGACCTTTTTCATCAACTATTACACCTCTCTTGCCAATTTTAAGTCCGTGCTCGACCGGCTGACATCCTTCGACCATGCGATCGATACGGCGCGTGGACAGATGTCTGCGACGCAAATCGTCTGTCTGACGGACGGCGCTGATATTGGCCTGCGCGCGTTGACGCTTGCGTTGCCCGACGGACGCAAAATCGTGACGGTCGGCGATCTGACGCTTGCCGCTGGCCAATCGGCGCTGCTCAGCGGCCCGTCCGGTTCAGGCAAGTCGACGCTGTTTCGGGCGATCGCCGGCATCTGGCCTTACGCTTCGGGCGAACTGCTGACGCCGCGCGGCGCTAAGGTGATGCTCGCGCCGCAGCGCCCCTACATCCCGATGGGCGCTCTGACTGAGGCGATCGTCTATCCGGGCCACGTCGACGACTACTCGCGCGCCGAAATGCAGGAAGCGTTGCGCGCCGCGCGGCTCGCGCCTTTCGTCGAACGTTTGGACGAGGAAAACAACTGGGGACAACGCCTTTCCGGCGGCGAGCAGCAGCGCGTCGCGATCGCCCGCGCGCTTCTCGCGAAGCCCGAGTGGCTTTTCCTCGACGAAGCGACATCGGCGCTCGACGAAAAACTCGAAGAAAACATCTACGTCATGCTGCGCGAGCGGCTGCCTGGCACGACGGTCGTTTCGATCGGCCATCGGTCGACTCTGCACGCCTTCCACGATCGACACATCGTCATGGAGCCTGCGCCGGGCGGCGTCTTTAGCCCCCGCGACAAGGTGCACGCGTGACGAAAGAGTCGGGACGCGAAGGCGGCCGTTCGCTCAAGACGCGGGTCAAGACCGCGCGCAAGCGTTCGCTGTCTTCGACGCTATGGCTGGAGCGCCAGCTGAACGACCCATATGTCGCGCGCGCCAAGCGCGAGGGCTATCGGTCGC
This sequence comes from Methylocystis sp., assembly GCF_021731785.1. Lineage (GTDB taxonomy): Bacteria > Pseudomonadota > Alphaproteobacteria > Rhizobiales > Beijerinckiaceae > Methylocystis. Next base: position 673 of record NZ_JAKFWS010000188.1, on the reverse strand, counting down.
GCGCCGCCTATAAGCTCATCGAGATGGACGACCGGTATCATCTCTTTAAGCCGGGCGGCCGCATCGTCGATCTTGGCGCCGCGCCCGGCGGCTGGTCGCAAGTCGCCGCCGCGCGGGTAAAGGCGAAAGAGGGGAAGGGCAAGGTCGTCGCCGTCGATCTTCTCGACATGGAGCCGATCGCCGGCGTCGCATTCGCGGTGAAGGATTTTAACGATCCCGACGCGCCTGAATTCATCAACGCGATGCTGGGCGGCGACGCCGACGGCGTAATGTCCGACATGGCCGCGAACGCCACCGGCCACCGGCCGACCGATCATCTACGCATCGTCGCGCTCGCCGAGCTTGCCGCCGATTTCGCTTGTGACGTGCTGGCGGAAGGCGGATTCTTCGTCGCCAAGGTGCTGCAGGGCGGCACGGAGGGCCAGCTGCTCGGGCGGCTCAAGCGCGATTTTTCGACCGTGCGCCACGTGAAGCCGGCGGCGAGCCGGGCGGATTCGGCGGAACTCTACGTGCTGGCGACGGGGTTTCGGGGGCGGCGGGAGGCGGCTGCTTCCTGATCCGGCCCGTACGCCACGACCGTTGACGCTTCCCGCGAGCGATATATCGTAACAAGCTTAGGTTGTTCCTATCATTTTGAAATGTCCTCAACGCCGACTGGCGCGGCGAGGTGTCA
>NZ_JAKFWS010000158.1 GCF_021731785.1 Methylocystis sp. | reverse complement strand
GAAGCTCGCGCGGGGTCTTGTCCTGCGCCCAGGCGCGCAGGGCGTCGCGCACCTCGCCGGGCGCCGCCGGTATGTCCGAAAGCCCGCAGAGCGCGGCTTTGAAATACATGCCGGTGCCGCCGACGACAATTGGCGTCAGCTCCCGCGACTCCAGCTCGCGCAGCACGGTCGCGAAATCTTCGAGCCAGCGGCCGACGGAATAATTCCTCACGGCGTCGACGTGGCCGAAGAGAAGATGCGGCGCGGCGCTTTCCTCTTCGAGCGTCGGCCGCGCGGTGATGATCCGAAGGTCGCGGTAGACCTGCATCGAGTCGGCGTTGACGAGCGCGCCCCGCTTGCGGCGCGCGAGCGCCAGCGCCAGCGCGGACTTGCCCGAAGCCGTTGGACCTGCAATGAGAATGGCGCGCGCGCGCATGGCGCAATTGCCGCTGAAACGGTCGAGATGTCAAAGCCCATCGACTATGTCGCGACCTTTGTCGCCGGCCGGGGCGCTGGGCTCAATGAGCGAGCGGTGTCGAGCGCTCTCTTTGACGCCGGGCTGATCGACGCCGGACGCGACTGGCTGGCGCCAGATCTCGCCGTCGACGCGCTTTTGTCGGGGGCAGGGCATGATCTCGCCGACTTGCGCGCGCGTCTGCAGGCGGCGGTATCCGACGATCCGATCGACGTCATAGTTCAGCCGTCGACGGGGCGTCGCAAGCAGCTGCTCGTCGCTGACATGGATTCGACGATGATCGGACAGGAATGCGTCGACGAACTCGCCGACCTCGTCGGCTTGCGCGAACATGTCGCCGCGATCACCGAACGCGCCATGCGCGGCGAGGTTGATTTCGAAAGCGCCTTGAAGGAGCGGGTCGCGCTGCTCGCCGGGGTGACGCTCGCGCAAATCGAGACGCTGCTTGCGCGCATTACGCTGACCCCCGGCGCGCGCCAGCTTGTGCAGACCATGCGCGCGCATGGCGCCCATACGGCGCTTGTCTCTGGCGGCTTCACGCAGTTTACAGAGCCCGTCGCTGCGCGCATCGGCTTTCACGAGACGCGCGCCAATCTTCTCCAATTCGCTGACGGCGCGCTGACGGGCGCAGTCGTCGCGCCGGTGCTGGGCCGCGAAGCCAAGCGCGCGGTCCTCGTCGAATTGCGCGAGGCGTGCGCGTTGCCGCGAGACGCGACGTTGGCGATCGGCGACGGCGCAAATGATCTCGATATGCTGCGCGAGGCGGGGCTGGGGGTGGCCTTCCACGCCAAGCCGACAGTCGCGCAAGCGGCCGATGCGCGCATCGCTCACGGCGATCTGACGGCGGCGCTCTATGCGCAGGGATTTCGGCGGGAGGAGTTTGTGGAGTGACCCGGCGCCGTGGCGCCGGGGCAATTTTCAGTAACCGCGATAATAGACGTAGCGCGGCGCTTGAGAATAATAATATGCCGGACGAGGATAGTAGACCGGGTAATGACGGACACCATAATAGGGCCGCGGGTAATAGACCGGATAAACTCTCTGGCCGCCGCCCTGCTGGCCGGCTTTCTGCTTCTGGCTGTCGCCAGAGCCTTTCGCGTCCTGAGACGCGCTCTTGCTCTCCGAGCCGCCGTCGTTGAGATGGACCTTGAGTTCGATTGTTTGAGCAGTCGCCGCGCCGGAATACAAAAATGCGAGGGCGGCTGATGCAAGAATTGCACGAAACGTGGTTTTCATGACGCTCTCCTGAATATCTTCTATAAAATTCAGCGGCGCCGTTTGACTTCAACGCCGGGATCAAACTTGATCCGACGCCATCATAAAAGCGCACGTGCGCTTGTAAGTGCGCTCGCGCACGTGGCGCGCGCTGGCCCCGTCGCCGCATTCAAATCGCGACGATGTGACGAGGGCGCTCAATGCGCGGGGATTTCGGCAGGAGGAGGTTATGGAGCGATCTCCTGCTCATCCCTCCTCCATTTCGCTGAAATGGCGACGCCAATGCCCAGCATGCGACAAAAAATTGGGGGAAGACCCGAATCCAGCCCTCTCCCGCCAAGGCGGAGGAGGGCTGGGGAGGGGATCACTCTACCGGCAAGGCGACGAAATGCGCATCGCCCTGGCCGTTCGCGACGATCAGCAGCGCAGTCTTCTTGCCGTCGCTCTTCAGCGCCTTGACCTTCTTGACCACCTCCGCCGGATCGCTGACCGCTTCCTGATTGACCTCAAGCAGCACCTCTCCGGGCTGGAGTCGTTTCTCCGCCGCATCCGAGCGCGGATCGACCGCGGTGATGACGACGCCGCCTTTGACGGCGTCCTTGATCTGGTAACGCGCCCGCAACTCATCGGAGAGACGCGATAGTTCAAGCCCCAGCACGCTCTGCGACGATCCGCCGGCGCCGTCGGGCTTTTCTTTGTCGCCGTCTTTCGACGCGACTTTCTCGCCATCCTCGAGCCTGCCGAGCTTGACCGTCTTGGTTTGCTCCTTGCCGCCCCGCACGATGACGAGCTCGACATCCTTGCCGACCGGGGTCGCGGCGACGAGCTTGGGCAGGTCGCGCGACTCTTTGATCGGTTTGCCGTCGAATTTGACGATCACGTCGCCGACTTTCAGCCCGGCCGGCTTCGAGGGTCCCTTGTCGTCTATGCCGGCGACGAGCGCGCCGCGCGTCGCGCCGAGATTCAGCGTCTCGGCGATCCCGTCGTCGATATTCTGAATCCTGACCCCGAGCCAGCCGCGGCGGGTCTCGCCGAACGCTTGCAGCTGTTCAATGACGGGCTGAACCGTATTCGCCGGCGTCGCAAAGCCGATGCCGACCGAGCCGCCGGAGGGCGACAGGATCGCGGTGTTGATGCCGATGACTTCGCCGTCCATGTTGAACAGCGGTCCGCCGGAGTTCCCCTTGTTGATGGAGGCGTCGGTCTGAATGTAGTTGTCGTATGGACCGCTATCGATGTTGCGGTTGCGCGCCGAAACGATGCCGGCCGTCACTGATCCGCCGAGTCCGAACGGGTTGCCGACGGCGAGCACCCAGTCCCCCACTTTCGCCTTGTCACTGTCGCCAAATTTGACCGCTTTCAGCGGTTTTTCCGGCTTCACCTTCAGAACCGCCACGTCCACTTTCTGGTCCTTGCCCAAGACTTCCGCCTTGAGCTTCTGACCGTCGTTGAGGATCACCGTCACCTCATTGGCGTCGGCGATGACATGGTTGTTGGTGATCACGATTCCCGAGGGATCGATCACGAAACCGGAGCCAAGCGAACTTGCCCTGCGCTGACGCGGAATTTCGGGCACGCCTTGGCCGCGCCGCCGGAAAAATTCTTCGAATAGATCGTCGAAAGGCGCGCCGGGTCCGACTCCCGGCGGCAGGTTGGGGACGTCGTTACGGGAGCTCCGTTTCGCATCCACCGTAGTTGCAGAAATATTGACCACGGCGTCCGAGACCTGGGCGGAGAGTTCCGAAAGCGAGTCGGGACCTTTCGCCTGCGCCGGGGCGATGAAGAAGTAGATTACGGGCGCGGTCGCGAGGATCGTTCTCGCGGCGCGACGAAGTGCGGACGTCATGCGTTATGTCTCCTGTCGAGGGACAAGATATGCCCGGGCGCGGCTCAACGCACGCGCTTGCGGATCACTTTTTTTGGTTTCGCTCCGGTCCCAGCTGGTCCGCGGTCGGCGCGGCGCTCGCCTCCGGAGCTGAGAAAAAACGGAAGAATTCCGAACGCGGACTGATCAGGAAGCGCGTCTCGCCCGGCTTGAAGGCGCTTTCATAGGCTTGCATCGACCGGTAGAAGGCGAAGAAGTCGGGATCGCGGCCAAAAGCTTCGGCGAAGATGCGGTTGCGCTCTGCGTCGCCTTCGCCCTTGGTCTGGTCGGCCTGGCGCTGCGCTTCGGCTTTCAGCACGATGACGTCGCGATCGGCCTTGGCGGTGATCTTTTGCGCTTGCTCCGAACCCTGCGCGCGATATTCCGCAGCTTCGCGCTGGCGCTCGGTCTGCATGCGCCCGAAAACCTTTTCCGAGATCTGCTGCGGCAGATCGACCCGGCGAATGCGCGCATCGACAACCTCCACGCCGAATTTTCGCGCCTCGCGGTCCGCCTGCTCCTTGATCTTCACCATCAACCCGGCGCGCTCGTCGCGCACGATCTGCTGCTGGTTGGCTTCGCTCAGCACGCGGCGGACGGCGGAGTTCAACACCGAACCGAGCTGATTGTTCGCGCCCATGACGCTGTTGACGGTTTGATAAAAGCGCAATGCGTTGACGATGCGATAGCGGATGAAGCTGTCCACCTCGAGCCGCTGATTGTCCGCGGCGAGCACTTCGAGATTCGGACTTTCGACATCGAGTATGCGGTTGTCGAAGGTCACGACATTTTCGACAAGCGGAAGTTTGAAGTGAAGGCCCGGCTCGGTGATGAGTCCCCGCCCGGCCACAGGTTCGCCGAGCCGCAGCACTAGCGCCTGCTCGGTTTGCGACACGGTGAACAGGGCGCCGCCAAGTCCGATGACGGCAAGGAGCGCGGCGACGGCGAGCGTGAACAGAAGGCCGGACCTCATTTGCGGCCTCCCTGGAACGGCGCGAAAGCGGGCAGCGGCACGAAAGGCGTCACGCCGGCTCCGACTTTCGACGAATCGTCGAGTATGACCTTGTCCGCGCCGCCCAGCACACGCTCCATGGTTTCGATATAGAGACGCTGGCGGGTAATCGTCGGCGCGTTCTTATACTGGGCGTAAATCTGCTCGAATCGGGACGCCTGGCCGCGCGCCTCGGCGACGATCTGTTCGCGATAGGCTTCCGCCTCCTGCAGAATGCGCGCCGCGGCGCCGCGCGCCTCGGGCACCACACGGTTGGCGTAAGCTTCCGCCTCATTGCCGAGCCGCTGCAAATCCTGCTGGGCGGCGGTCACGTCGCGAAACGCGGCGATGACCTGCTGAGGCGGATCGACCGAGAGCAGCAGGACCTGCAGCACGAGCACGCCGCTGTGATATTCGTCGAGCACCTTTTGCATCAACGCCTGACTGGCGGGCTCGATCAACTTGCGATCGGCGGTAAGAATCTTTTGAATTTGCGTCTGGCCGACGATCTCGCGCATGGCGCTTTCAGCCACGGCCTTCACTGTTCCCGGCTGATTGGCGACGTTGAAGGCGTAATCTTCCGGCTTGGCCGGATCAATTTGCCAGATGACGCGAAACTTGACGTCGGCGATGTTCTCATCGCCCGTCAGCATCAGGCTTTCTTCCGGCGCTTCCGGCCCGCGCGGCGCCGCGGGCGAGCCGCGGCGTCGGCCGTCAACGATCGCCGGCTCCTCGCGGAAGCCGACGTCGGTGATGTTGCGGTCGGTGACGGCAAGCTTGATCACCGACCCTATCGGACCGGGAAGATTGTAGTTCAGGCCCGCCTGGGTTTTTCCCATATATTTGCCGAAGATCAGATTGAGGCCGATCTCGTTGGGTCCAACCGTGTAAAGGCCTGAAAGCAGCCATGCCAGCACGGCGACCAGCAGGAGGATGGCGAGGCCGCGTCCCCCAAATCCGCTCGGCAGAATCCGTTTGAGGCCTTCCTGGCTGCGGCGCAGCATCTCTTCGAGGTCCGGCGGCTGGCCGCCAGAGCCCTGTCCCCATGGACCTCCGGGCTGCCCCCACGGATTGTTATTTTGATTGCGCGGTCCGCCTTGATCGCTCCAGGGCATATCGTCTCGCAGAAGGAGATACCGCGGCGGTCGCCGCGTCGCCAATGTTATAGGGACTCGCGGGCGCTGCGGCAATGACGCGCCGCTGCGGCCGTCGGGCAAGGGAGAACAGAAATGATTCGCGATTTCAGCAATGTCGCGGCCAACGAGCGGACTTTTCTCGCATGGGTGCGCACCGGCGTCGCGGTGATTGCGCTGGGCTTCGTCATCGAGCGCTTCAATCTGTTTCTTCTGAGCATCGCCGGCGCGTTGGCGGAAAACGCCGACAGGCTGCGCATACATCGCTTCGACACCCCGGCAGGCCGCTATGGCGGGACCGCGCTCGTCGCTGCGGGCGTCACGCTCATCGTCATTTCGACCGTCCGCTTTATTCATACGGCGCGGCTGTTGTCGCGCGACGAGCCATACACGGCGCACGCGACGAGCGTCAGCCTATATGTCCTAGCTGTGTTGCTGCTCGGCGTCGCCGGGTTCAGCGCTTATCTCGCGATGACGTGAGCCTCATTTTTGATCCAGCCGCAAGGAGCCGTCCCAATCCAACGGGGGCGGCGCCGCCACGAAGGCGTCGATGCGAGCGATGAACGCGAGCGACGGCCCGTCGTTTGGAACAGCCTCGAGCGCTTGCGAAAAGGCGCGCCGCGCCGCTTCCCACGAACGCGCGCGATAGGCGGCAAGGCCGTCTGCAAAATGCGACCGCAATTCTCTTTGCTCGATCGTCAATAGGTCTTTGCGGCCGATGATTTCATAAATTCGTTCCGGTTCGCTCTGACCCGCCATCGCGACGAGATCGATCTCGCGCGTTTCGACAACGTCGGCCGCGCCCAGCGCGGTCGCCTCCGACACAAGGATCCGAGAGCCATAGATTTTGTTGGCGCTCTCCAGACGCGCGGCGAAGTTGGCGGTATCGCCGACCACCGTGTAATTCATCATCTGTTCGGAGCCGATGCTGCCGACAAGCGCCTCGCCGGTGGCGACGCCGATGCGCAAATCGAACGATATTGGCGCGTTGCGCATCCCGAGAAGTTCGGGAAAGGAGCCGCGCAGGCTCTCCAGCCGCGCGACCATGTCGAGCGCGGCAAGGCTTGCAAGACTCGTCTGTTCGCTGTCCTTGTTAAAGGGCGGACCCCAATAGGCCATGATCGCGTCGCCTATATATTTGTCGATGATCCCGTCGTTATCGCGAATCGGCGCCGACATTGTCGAGAAATATTGGTTGAGGATCTTCACCAGTCCTTGCGGCGTCATGCGCTCGCTCGTCGTGGTGAAGCCGGCGACGTCGCAAAAGAGAACGGTCATGACGCGGCGATGACCCTCGGCGGCAAGCATTGGCGCGTCGATCAGATCCTGGACGATGCGCGGATCAATATATTTTCCGAACGTGTCGAGGATGCGCTTCTTCAATCGAAGCTGTTCCACCATACGATTGAAAGCGGCAGTGAGATAGCCGATCTCGTCTCGCGTCGTGATCGCGATCACTTCGTCAAGCTGTCCCGCTTCGACTGCGCGCGCGCCTTCGAGGAGTCGGCGCACCGGAACGGTGACGCCATTGCTGACCAAGATCGAGAAAACGACGCCGAGAGCCGCCGCGAACAAGGTCAGAGCGGCGGCGACGATCATCACCTGTGGGCGCGGGCCATGATCTCGCCGTCGGCTTGCAGCAGTGCGAGCATGTCGCTGCGTATCGAGTCGAGACTGCGATTGACGTCGTCCCGGAACTCGTCGACTCGCTCCATACTTTGAGATGCAGCGCGCGCATTTTTGGCTTTGAGCGCGCTGAGCAGCCGGTCGATCTCTTCGTTGAGATAGTGCCGCGATCCCTTTAGGAGGTCGTCGAGACGGCTGTCGATGCGCACCAGCGCCGCCTCGTCGCCGAAAGTATCGCCCTTCTGGATAAGTCCGCCGATCAGGACGCGGGCGGCGCGAATTTCCTCCTCGACGGCGTGGCCCTTGGCGTTAAGGGTTTCTCTGAGCGTTTCGAATTTCTCGGCGTTATTCAGCGATTCCAATTGCATAATGACCATTCGCCGCAGCGTCAACGCTCGCTCAAGCGATCGAATATTTGCGCGCGCAAGATCGCCATAGGCGGGGATGTAGTTCGCCGAGAGGTCGGTGAAATGAGCGGAGACGCGTCGGACCATGACCATGGAAAGGACCGAGGCGGCAGTCATCAGGAGGATGAGCGCCAAGGCGATTCCCGAGATTTTTCGCTTTATCGAAAGGGAGAACCCCGGCAGAGCAAGAAACTGCGACATTCATGTTTCCGAACTATTTTGAGTTGCCGTAGGACGCCGCTGCTTTTTCCCGCCGTATTAGCCCAATCCTTACTCCGTCTGGCGCTCTAGGCTCTATCAGGCATTTTGCCCCGGTCAGCCCGTCGGCAAATGAATATGGGCGTGTGCGAAGGCGCCTCCGATGCGAGGCGCCGCATTGAAGGTTGGCGGCTAAGGCGCGTCTCTGCAAGCAAGCTAATGGGCGCAGCGACGCGCTGGATAAGCGTCGCCAGTTAAGGCAGGCTTGGGCCGATCATGTCGAACCTGGCGTCGAGCCTACCATTGGCGACGAACTCGACATGATGCTACGGAAAAAGGCGCGTGGGAAGTGAACGAACCTTTTCGCACTCCTCGATTAGATTGAAGCTTTGCGCTAACGGTTCGCCTTCAGTTCACAAATTCGTTCGTGCAGCGATAAATGGAGACAGGAGATGCGGCATTCTCTTACACGCAGACTTCTTGCGGAATTTCTTGGGACTTTTTGGCTCGTCTTCGGCGGCTGCGGCAGCGCCGTAATATCCGCCGGTTTTCCGCAGCTCGGCATTGGCTTTCTCGGCGTGGCGCTGGCCTTCGGGCTCACGGTCCTGACGGGCGCTTACGCCTTCGGCCCCGTTTCCGGCGGCCATTTCAATCCGGCGGTGACGCTCGGCGTCACAATATCTGGCCGCTTTTCCTGGAAGGAGCTCGGACCCTATTGGGTTGTGCAGCTTCTTGGCGCGACATTCGCGGCGTTCGTGTTGCTCAAGATCGCGCAAGGCAACATCGATTTTTCGCTCGCTAACGGCTTTGCCGCCAATGGCTATGACGAGCATTCGCCCAACGGCTACACGTGGCAGTCGGGCCTTCTTGCCGAAATCGTCCTGACGGCCTTTTTCCTGCTTGTCATCTTGGGAACGACCGAAGGCCGCGCGCCGGTCGGCTTTGCGCCGATCGCCATCGGACTGGCGTTGACGCTGATCCATCTGGTTGACATCCCCATCACCAACGCTTCCGTGAATCCTGCGCGCTCGACCAGCCAGGCGCTGTTCGTTGGCGGATGGGCGCTCGAACAGCTTTGGCTATTCTGGGTCGCGCCGCTGTTCGGCGGCGTCATCGGGGGACTCCTCCATCGGTTCACTCTCGCCGATCACTGAACGCGACGCGACGATAGGTTGGTCGGACTGGGACGAATTCATTGCCATAGCTTCGCGGCGCCACGAAGTTATGGCTTTTCCTATCAACGCGAAGTCGCAGCTCTGCCGCCGTCGCGTCCGAAGCGCCAATCGGCCAAGCCGCACGCCCTTGACGAAGATGACAATCGCACTCGGCCTTGCGCGCCTTTTCGCTAACCCGCCGCCCTAATCCATGAATCTGCTCTGCTCTAAGCCGCGATCAATTTTCATAATTATGCCGGCCGAGTAAAGCTGGCGGAGACGGTGGGATTCGAACCCACGATAGGGTTTCCCCTATAACGATTTAGCAAACCGTCGCCTTCAGCCTCTCGGCCACGTCTCCAAGCTTCCGCGGTTATCCGCGGAACGGCGAACGACATATGGCAAAGGTCTGGCGCGATGGCAAGCGAGGCGCCTTTGGCCGTTCACTGGCGGAGGAGGCCCCGACGCCACGCGCTCGCCATATCTCCTGGGTAGAATTTAATAAGCTGACGGTTCGCCGTCGCGAGCGAACGCCCCGACCTCGGATGTAAAGGCGGGGCGTTTTCGCTTCGGACGGCAGCACGCCGATGATTGGCGTTGCGGAAAGAGAGAGGCGGGCCGTGAAGAGCCCGCCTGAGTTGGCGGCAGGCGGCCGCTGCTTGGAAGCGGCGCCTGCTGCGTGACGCACGATCTGAGTGCGCAACCTCTGTAGCAGAGCCGGGTCTTCGCTTCTTTGCCGCAACGTGTCTCGAGTGTTGCCGGAACCGCCGCCGGCGGCGCCCGGGTCAAATGTCGGTTTCGCTAGGCGCTCGCGAATGAGTCTCTGGTTCGCGCGCCTCGCGAGAGGCGACATGCGACGCTCTTGCGGCGTCGCGCTCCAAAACGAGCGTCGGCTCAGGCGCATGAGGCCAGAGCGCGATTACTCGACACAGCGCGCATGCGCGCCTGTCCTGAGGTCCGTCAGGTGGGCGGTGACGCGCTCGCCATTATCGAGGCGCAGGCTGACGATCGTATTGAAAAATCCCCAGCGGGAGTCGGTTTTCATCGGATATGAACGACCCCCAGCGACATAGAAGCAATAGGTGCTGTATTGCGGATTTGCTCTTAACGAAATCGAACAATGAATCGCATAGCGCAGCGGCGCGCAGGTTAATGCCACGTCTTTTGACGGCAGCATGAAATTGTTGGCGCTCATCGCCCCCGCAACGGCCGGTCCCGAAGTCTTGCTCAAGGCCGCACCGACCGCCATGGCCGCTGACATCTTTCGAAAAGACATGTTTCGCATGTGAGGCTCCAAGCAGATCCTCGATCGGATATCGCGCCGAGTCGATGGTCAACTGCGCAGTCGAGATCGCGCCAGCGTCGCTTCCGCGACGCATTCCGCCCCAGAACGTCCAGACAAGACGTCGCTGCGCTCGGACTCGCAAAACCAACGGCGCTGAGGCCTCCAGCGTTCCAGATTTATGCTAAAGTCGCATACGGCGCGCCTCGCGCCGGGCAAGCCAGCCCGAGGAGGCGATGATGAAAAATGCAATATGCTCCTGCGTCCCGCCGCCGGTGGGGTGGAGCGCCAACCGGCACACGCATCCTGCAGTCGCTCAAGCGATCTTCGCATTGTCCAACGGCAATCGAAGCCCCGAAGCGATTTGGGAGACGCCGACGGCGGAAGAATGGCGCAAGATTTCGGAGCTCGTGGTTGAATATGTCGAAGACGGGGATTTCGCCTTCGACAATGGCAAATTCGCCTGGGGACCACACGAAACGCTTCGCGTATGGCCGGCGCGCGGCGATGGTTGATCGCCAACCAGCCGCAGTTGATCAGTATGGCGGGAACATCGGCGGCGGCGCGAAGGGATGGGGCATAAAGCCATTGAGTTCCCGGGCGAATTGACGTTGGCGCGGCGCCGGAGCGCGCGGTTGCCCTTGCGCGCTCCCCAGAATTTCGCCGCTCTCGGTGACGACGACCCAACGACCGGCGCGCTCCCGGATTGCAATGACGCGTCCGACGCCGGGCACGATCTCCCCCGGTTCGACGCCGATCATGCCGCTGTCCGATTCAATAAGCGCGGCGCCCTGATAAACGTCACGCACCCTGTAGCCGCTCACGACTTTCGCGGCCGGCGCGATCGTCTGGACGGGCGTCATGTCAATCTTTGCGCTCTCGTTTTTTGCGCTGTCGTTCTTGACGCTTTCGTTCTTGGCGGCGCGAGCGAGTTTCGAATCCGGCTTTTCGGGCGCCGCAGCGCTGGCGGCCGCCTTGTTTTCCACAGTAGGCGGCGGCGCGCTTGCGGCCTTTGCGCTGAGATGTTCGGCCTGTTGCCGTTTCTCCACGGCGTCTAGTTTCGTGCGCAGCTCCTGCACTTCGCCTTGGAGCGCAGCGATTCGGCTCTTCGTCGCTTCGTCCAGCGCCGGGATCGCGACCTGCTGGGGCGCCCGCGCCTCGACTTTCTGAGCGACCGCTTCCTTGGGCCGGTCGGGCGGATAAAAACGCGTAGCGGCCAACCCGGCGAGACCGATCAACGCCGCGATCAGACCATAGCGAAGCGGCCGGCGCCGGCGGCGATCGATGACGATCTCGACCGGCAGTTTTGCTGGCGAGTCGTTTCTGTTCGGCTGCCGCGGCTCCGGCGGAATGATGAGGTCGTTCATGCGCGAAATCCCACCTTCGGAAACGAAGGACGTCTGAACGCTGCGCCTCAATCGCGGCGAAATGTCGTCAAAAGGCGTGTCGAAGTCGCAGAGCGGCGCGGAGTCAATCGCTTGTCGACTATTTGACGGGATAGGGGGCGGGCCTGGCGAGAGGCGGGGGACCCGGCGAAGCCGTGATCACTGTCAGGAATCTCTCGACGAAGCACCGCGAATCATATGGCTCGACGCCCCGGTTGCAATCGGGATCGGGAATATAGAGCGGGGGTTGAAGCCTGTCGGAGAGCGCGGTGCAGACAGGGTCCGTATACGGGCTCCCGACGTTATTCAAGACGATCGGGTGGCCGCATGGGTCGACGGCCGGCCCCGCGCCTGCCGGCATCGAGGGGATTGCGCGCCTCTGTTTCGCATAGGCGGCGCCGGACAGCGCAGCGGCGAAGATGGCGATGGCCAGGGCGACTCTTTTGAGGAGGCCGCGCCATAGGCTTGGAGATTGAATTCGCTGACCGCGCGCGGCCGAGACCTTGAGGCGAGCGCCGCTCAGCGGGATTGTCATGACGTTCCTCTCAAAATTCTGCGCCGGTCAGGGTCGGCGCGGCCATTTCAACCATTATAGCCGACATTGAATCGCGCCTCGTCAAGATCAGCCGGCATTTGGCCGGCGTTCCTTGGAGACGGCGCGCGCGCTGGCGGACCCGCGATCTGCGTCGTCGGCGCGGCCGAAGGCGCGCGCCTGGCTCGGCTATTGTGGCGCGACTGCCACAGTCGCCCAGAAAGCGCATCACGGCGCCCGAAAACCGGTCATATCCTTTGACTGTGTAACAAGTTTCTTTCTACCAACGAGGCCTCAGGCGAATCTCGCCAAGCGCTGAAATTGATAACCTCATTAAGGAGGAAGGTACATGAAAAAGGCAATATTTGCTGCCGCGGCCTCAGTGCTGATAGCCGGATCGGCCATGGCCGCCGACCTTCCGTCTTACAAGGCCCCGCCGCCCCCGCCGCCGCCGCCGATCATGACGTGGACCGGCTTATACGGCGGTCTTAACTTCGGTGTGGGTTTTTACTCCGGCAATTCCTCCAATGCGTGGGGCGCGGGCTGGAACAATCATGGCGGCAGCCGCGCGGGCGTCGTCGGCGGCGGCCAGATCGGCTACAACTTCCAGGTCACGCCGATGTTCGTGATTGGCGCTGAGACCGACTTCCAGGGCACGAGCATCGGCTCTGGCGCCGGCGGCAACAGCTTTGGCTGGTTGTTCGGCTTGCCCCCGGTAACGACGGCCACCTTGAACTGGTTCGGCACGGTTCGCGGCCGCGTCGGCGTCTCGCTGTTGAACTCTAAGATTCTGGTCTACGGCACGGGCGGCTTCGCCTATGGCGAAGTGCGGCGCAATGGCTGGTGGAACCAGAACAGCGCCGTGCAGACGGGCTGGACGGCCGGCGGCGGCGCCGAGTGGATGGTCATTCCGAACTGGTCGCTCAAGCTCGAATATCTGTATACGCAGATCAGCGGCACCGGGAACAACAACGGGGGCTGGCTCTTCAACCCGGGCTGGGGCCTCAACAGCACCAACAACCGCACGCGCTTCCATACGATCCGCGCGGGCGTGAACTATCACTTCAACTTCGGTTCTCCGGCGCCGGTGCTGGCGAAATATTGATCGATCGCGCGAGCCCGATTGATCCAGAAAAGCCCAGCCCTCCAGCTGGGCTTTTTTCGTTGCCCGCGGAGTATTTGATCAGCGTGCGGCCAAGGGCTGGAAATCGGCGGGAATTGGCGTTCCCAGTTTTGTTCTGAAGTGGCGCGCCCAAGGGGATTCGAACCCCTGTTTTCGCCGTGAAAGGGCGACGTCCTAGGCCTCTAGACGATGGGCGCGGGCCTCGCGGCCGCATGGCGGCGCGACGGCTGTATAGAGGCGCTGACGGC
>NZ_JAKFWS010000028.1 GCF_021731785.1 Methylocystis sp. | reverse complement strand
GGCGGGTGTGGCTGTGATGCGATGGCGCGAGGGATCAGCGTAAGCAACTAATTAATACGCTAAATCAACGCTTTACGCCACATCCGCCAGCCCAAAATTACCGCCTCGCTGAATAAGATGGGCTAATTTGCTGGATGAAGTGATGTATTTTAGTGCGTTCAATACCGTCGAGACCAACTGTTCCCTCTCTGTCGGCAATGGCCGCATGAATTCGAATCTGGATAGTGACGTGATCTACATCAGCAAGGAATTGTCTGTATGCGTCGATAAAGCTTATTCGGTTGCTGCCAAGTTTGGGAATTTCGAGGGCCGAAAGAGCCTCGATGCCGTATGCCTTTGCCGCTGCCGCGACTTTGTTCATGTATTCAAGGCGATACGTGTCCGCATCGAAATCACCATTATTCCGGTGCTCTTCAGTTTCCCACTCTTGCATTTTTTGCCTGAGAATTTCTTCAAATTGAACGAAGGCAAGTTCGGGATCAGAAGGAAGGCCGGATAGTTGGTCATCGGAAATCATGCTTTGAGCCTCGAAATCGTGCTGTGGCTGACGTTGTAGGACCGGCCAATATCGGCAAGCGTCTCGTCGCCAATTTTCGCGGCGATTTGATCGAACAAGGGGGGTCTGCCGGTTTCGACGACGGTCATCAGGAACAGCGCCTTGCCGCCGCTCTTTTTTTCCCAAAGCGCACCGACGTTGCATTTCTCTTTGCTGTCGTCGTTCGTTGCATAGACCTTGCCCTTGTGTTCCAGCGCCAGAATGCGCCCGTCGGTCAGCTCAGCCACGAAGTCGGGATAGAATTTGCCTTTCGCCAAGGGCAGCCAAAAACCACGGCGTTCGAGGTTACGCACCCAATGCTTGACCTTGCCAGTCATGTCGATGGCTTTGGCGCATTCGTATTCCTCGCCCTTGTTCTCCAGCTCCCCCACGGTGGCGTAATAGTGCCTCTGGAATTGGTAGGGGGTGCCGATATACGTCCAATGCGGGGCGTAGCCGGTCGGCGTAAAATCGAACTCGAAAGCGAAGCTGGTTTCGACGGCGGCCTCGGGGCCAAACAAAGATGCACTTCACGCGCCCGGCGTAGTAGGGAAGCAAGGCTTTCAAGGCTTCGAGATTGTCGCCCTGAATCAGCATATTCGGAGATTCAGCGTCTCCTGCGCTGTGAGTGTCGTCCGCCTCAAGCAGGCGGTAGGGAACAGCTTCGGCGGCTTTGACGTGCTTCTCCCGATCCAGCCATTGCAAAATGGGCATTCAGTTTCCTTCGGTCATTTTTTTGGCTCTTCAGTTCAGTTTAAGCTTTGACACAATGCTACAAAACAAGCTGAAAACACGGGAATTCATGCATTTCCATACCCCCGCCGCTCCTTACCGCGTTGCTGCGATGAAGGATAGCAAGCGGCTGTTCCGAAAGCGGAACGCCGCGTAGGGGCGGCATTCGCAACGACATCAAGCCCGACGCGAGAGTGTCGGGCTTGATCGAATCGCCGCGATACCGCGCTGACCCGATCTTTGAACCTTTCGAGGCGCTTTACCCGGAGACGAAAGCAGGGGTTGCTGTCGGGAACAGCCGCATGGCGGGCTTTAATATGGCGATTATCGAGTTGATAATCCCTCATTGCACAAAGCCACCTAATTGCGGAATCGCTCGAAGAATGATGGCTCGGCGACTAGGATTTTTTGTTCGTTCAATCCAATTTGGTAATTTTCGCAAATCTCTAATATCCGGTCGAGATCGACCAGTTCGATTTCGACTTTTCCTAGTGCCTTCGCTTCGCGCTTGGCGTCTTCAGAAAAACTCGTCGTCGTAAAGAAAATGCCTTTGGCAATGTGTCCGCCGATAGCGCCGCGAAAGCGCTGTATCTCTTCCGACGACACCTTGCGGCCCGAGCCGTCGAATTTCTTCGCTTGGAAGGCAATCGGCTGGGAGACGAATTCATTGATCCGCAACCGGCCGATTCCATCAATGCCCCCGTCCTTGGCATAGCGCGTCGTTTGCACATCCTCGACGCCGACGCGGGCCAGCAATTCCGAACAGAATTCCTCGAAACCGGCGGGCGTCATGCCGCCAATCAAAGCAATGAGCGCGGGCCGATGATCACTGTATGGCGAGGTTTGCGGCGACGGCGCAATCGCCTCATCTTCTTCGCCTATGGCGACGGGCTCCTTCTCGGCCGCAGAGTCGTGGATGAACGCCGTTTCTTTGCCAGCCGCAGAGAGCGTCTTCATTTCCAAAACGCGCTGGAAAATTGAATCGATGTCAGGCCCATCGAGATGGGCGTCCTTGCCCTTGTCGGTGAGCCGCCAGATGCCGTGAGAGGGAGAATCCAGATAACCAGTTTTGACGAGATAGGAACGCGCCCAAGCAATTTGGTTCTCGAATTTCAGTGAACCGGATTTCAGCGTGGCTGTTCGTTGCTCGTCGGACAGATTGAGCCTCTGCGCAATCACGTCGTAGATTTCACGCGGCCGAGCTTGGCCGCCTTTTTCGCGTAACACATCTAGCAGCGGATTCATGAACCGCAGGAACTCGGATTCATATTTTGGAGGCGTCGTAACGCCAGGGAATTGGGAGACGAGCATGGTCGCCGGCTCATGTGTCGGGGTGCCGATAATATGAGGCCGATATCGAGCCGTCACGCGCTCCAGAGCGCGCCCGCCCAATAATCGTCCGGCAGCGCGGTTTGGCGAGCGGCCGTCGAGCCATGCCAGCGATGACGGACCCGAGCGACGTGATGATTGGCGGCGGGAGGGTCGCGCGCTTATAACAGGACGTTTTTTTTAATAATAGTAATGGCGACGCCGCCAATAGGGGCGCGGCGCAGTAGCGGCTCCAATGATCGCTCCGCCCGCAGCTCCCACCGCACCTGCGGCCAGTGTCGGACCGGCAAGGCCTCCGGAGGCGAGGGCGCCAATTCCGGCGCCGCCAAGCCCGCCGATGACCCCGCCGCCTAGTGCGCGTTCTGCCGGCGTGTAGCAGCCATATAGCGGCAGAGAAGCCGCGAGAATTGTCGCCAAAACAACGGCTCTCTTCGCGGAGCGGCCAACAATAATGCTTTCCATATGAACGTCCTTGATCGATGCGGGCTTGTCGCCTCTTCGACGACAAACCCCTTCAATGCCGAGAAAGCCCCGATTTGCGCCATTATGATGGCCTTCGCCCAAGCAGTTTTTTGTGGACTGCTCTTAGCGGCCAATCCGGGGAATAGTCGCCACCGTAGATCGAGGGCGGGTGAAAGGGCGCCGTCACTAGCCTGGGAGGATTTGTTCAGCATTGGACCTTGATGACCAATTTCTTGGTGCGCGCGTCAACAACCTCGACGTCGGCCGCTCGCTTCGTCTCTTTGATCCGCTTTGCGACTGCAATGGCGTCGCGGACGTCATAAAAGCGGTCGTGTAGATTCTTGTCGATGCTGACTTCGAAAGGACATTCGACGAGCTTCGTCGGCGTTCTGACGTTCATGAGCTGCGATAGCCCTAGTAAGGCTTTCCGGTTAGATCTCGTTACCCGATAGCTCGGCCATTTTTCAAGCGGTTACAACCCGCTGGCGCCTGTGTCCGCTTGGCGGCCGCGTCAGCGTTATCGATCTTTGCTTGTTCCATTGTACGCGGCGGCGTAAAACCCGGCCAGTTTTAGGCTGACTTCCCGAACATTGATTCGGGAGGGTGGCCGGGGATGTTTGCGGTGGAGATTTACGCGGCGGTTCGACGCTTTGTTTTCATTGAGGGCAAGAGCCGGCGTGAAGCGGCGCGGGTGTTTGGACTGAGCTTTGCGGCGGCAACCCGGTTACGCACCTGATCATGCTGATTTAAGTGCTTCACGGGCCATCCGCATTTTCTCCCCAGGAGTGCCCTCGCCTCGGATAAAGTCGCCGAAATGCCCATTCCCCATAGAAGGATGGGATACATGCACGAACAGGACGTTCCCGGCGCGGTAAGCAACATCGTTGATCTTTTGAAGGCTTCCGCGCAAGCGTCCAATAGCAGCGCTCAAGTGCTCGATGTAGGCATCCGTGTTTCCGAGCAGGACGACGCGTTGCGTCGCATCTGGCAATCTCCCAATATGTTGATCAACGCAAGCGGACGTGAAGCGATAGCCCGCCGAACCCACCTTGAAAGCGGGAATGACATTCGGGCTATCTGCCGTGTGAATGCGTTTTTTGCGATCCATGCCCGTCAGTGAGCACCGGATTACGCTGGCAAAAGCGTATTCCAGCTCGTCTTTACAAAAACGATGCTCGAAGTCGGCGACAGTTTCGTTCTGCAGCAGCCCAACGGTTTGCAAGACTTGAAGCAATCTGTGGCGAATCCTCATGAACGCCACAGCATCGAAATGCCCGGTCGCGAAGGCATTGGATTGTGTGTTGCCCTTACTGACGCCGAGCACAAGCGTCGAGGGGGTCGAGCTGCCCCAGTGGCCGGGATCACGCACGAGGCGAAAAAGACCGGCTTCTTGAACGTTGGTCGCGACGTTCTTCCAACATCTGTCACAAGCCATGCGGCCGTGCTGGACGAGATTCGCACATGTTTGGTTGGCGGGTTCCATGCTGATTAGCGCTTTCTATAAGAGTTGTAAGCGATGACGCGGGCAGTTGGGCCATCAGTGATGGCGATGACGCCTTGACGTGTGGGCCATTGTCACAACGCTGCCGTTGTCGCCAATGATCGCGTAGACCTTGAGCCAAGGCTCAACTATACGAAGGCCGCGCTCTCCGCCGAGGTAATGTTTGAGACGTTTCCTCGCGGCCTTATCAAAAATGAGCTTCTCAGCGCCCCCGCAACGACGCTCGCTTCCGCAAGCCTCCAGCAGTTCGAAAATGAAGGCGGGAATTGCACGCTGCTGCCGGCGTGCCGCCGCATGCGCGCTGAGTTTCGTTGTCATCACTCGCCTCCTTTGTTCTGAGGAAGATCGCGGCGAAGAGTGACCTCAAGGGCTTTGCCCACAAACATTGGCACGTCGACATCCAGTGCTTTGGCGAGAATGGCGGCCGTTTCGCCGTCAAAGCGATATGTTCCATCGCACCACGCCTGCACCTGCTCGGCTGACCAGCCGAGTTTGGTGGGGGCTTGATCGGGACTACCGAATGCCGACCAAAGCAGTCTGCTAATAGTATTTCCTAGGCCTTCAGCCGTTTTTAGAGCCTCGATATGCTCGTGTAGAGGACGGTCTTCGATCAGCTTCTTCGGTGAGGGGACAAAGCCTCGACGGCCCGATAGCCACCGCAGGGCATCTTCATGGGCAACTGCTACAGGTTTCGACCCTGGCATGGCGCGAAGCCCGTTCTCGCTCTTGTCGGAAAGTGCGTTGCGAACTGCGCCTTCGCTCATGTTCGCCAGCAGCGCTAATTCGCGTGTCGTCAGGTCGTCGCGGTAGTCAGCCAGTTCGAGCTTCGCACGTGCCCAGATTGCGTCGACCACAGTTTGGCACTTGCCGTCGGCGCTCATGAACTCATGCGTCTCGCCGCCATCTCCTCCTTGTCCACCAGCCCGGGGAGTTCCAAGCATGAATGTGTTGAGGTCCTGGATCATCTCGAGGCCGAACCCGTCAAGAACATTCGGCCGGAAGGCATAGTCGTAGGCAGCCTCAAATGAGCCTGTGATGAGGAATCGACCAAGGTCGACCCGGGATGGATCTTCCTTCCAGTATTGGTCGGACTGGAATCCTATGAATGCGGTGGCTTGCTCGTTACCAGCCCCAGAAGCGATGTGGTCAGCCTCGAAGAGGAAAATCGTCTTTAGCTCGTCGAGCATCTCGGTTTTCGTGAACCGACGGTTAGCGGTTTCGGCTTTTGTAGGGCGACGGACCATTTATGAACTCCATGCAGCGTGTTTGCATGGCTGTGTGTAACCAAGGGCCGCTGCGCCGTCAAGCATATTATTAGAAACATGCTGCGTGTTTGCGCTTAAGCTCCATCCGGGCCGTCCCCAACGCTCCTTGCGAGCGGCACGGGGCCAGATCCCAAACGGCTGCTCGATTTCCCTCTGGTTCCCTCGGCCCTTTGCCGCGATCCACCGCCAACAAGCTCGCGGAAGTCGTCGCCGAGTCGGCCCGATAGCAGGCGTGCAAAACGTCCTGAGTCGTCGGCGCTACCTATTGCTGCTTGGGTTCGATTTTGCAAAGAAGTGCCGCTGCTAAATGACTGATTTTACTGGCGCCGGTTGCAGGATGCGAACCCGCGACCTACTGATTACAAATCAGGACGATACCCGGTCTAGGCAGTGCTGAGTGAGAGCTTGAACGGGACGGCGGTTGTGCAGCATGCCCAAGTGGCCGAATTCATCCGGTTAAGTCCAGGAAGAAATGTGGGTTAAAATGTTGGCTCCGAGAGTTCAATGTTCGTGAATACAATTTAATTACAATAGCATAACTACATAATCTGGCGGAGGGGGCGGGATTCGAACCCGCGATACGGTTTCCCGCATACACACTTTCCAGGCGTGCGCCTTCAACCACTCGGCCACCCCTCCGCGAAGCGCGCAATATATTCGCGCGCGCCCTAAACGCAATCGCCGCGCATGGACGGCGTTTCGCCGTCAAAGGAACGGCGCATGGACAGGCGCGGCGGCGGCGCCTATTCTTCCAGGCGCCGATTCCTGCCGGCGCGCCATTCGAACGAAGAGACCATGCTGCGACTCCTCACCAGACTGATCGGCCTGCTCCTGCTGGCCGGCGGCTTCATCGCCCTCATCGTCGACGGCACCCGCTCGATCGCCGCCGGGCGCCTGATGGTGACAAGCATCAACCGCGGAACGGCGGCGGTTTTTCCCGGCCTCTACCAATCGATGCAGTCGAGCGTCGAGCATGTCTCGGCCTATCTGTGGGACCCGGTGCTGACCACGCTGATGACGGCGCCGGTCAGCGTCGCCTTCGGCGGCGTCGGCGCGCTCCTCATCCTGCTCAGCCATCGCCGGCAGGCGCCGCTCTATTACGCCCGCCGCTAGAGTCCGGCGCGCCAAAGTCCAAAGGCGGCGCGATCTGGTTTAACGCGGGCCGCCGCACTATATCGGCGCCATGGCGATCTTCGACACACTCGATCTGTCCAGGCTGCTAAGGCCGATTCCCGACCGCGAAACGCCCGTCGCGCATGGCGTGCGCCATTTCGTCAATGGGAGCCCGCTCGACCCGCCGTTTCCGCTGGGGTCGGAACAGGTCCTGTTCGGCATGGGCTGCTTCTGGGGCGCGGAGCACAAATTCTGGCAGGCCGGCGACGGCGTCTATGTGACGGCGGTCGGCTATGCTGGCGGCGTGACCAAAAATCCGACCTATGAGGACGTCTGCAGCGGCCGAACCGGCCATGCCGAAGTCGTGCGCGTCGTCTATCAGCCGCCGGCGATCTCCTTCGAAGCGCTTTTGCGCCTCTTCTGGGAGGGCCATGACCCGACTCAGGGCATGCGCCAGGGCAATGACGTCGGCACGCAATATCGCTCCGTGATTTACGTTTCGACGCCGGAACAGCTCGCCGCCGCAAATGAATCACGCGACATATATCAACGGGTATTGACGCAGGCGGGGCTCGGCGCGATCACCACGGAAATCATCGATTCTCCGCCGTTCTATTACGCCGAGGAATATCACCAGCAATATCTCGCCAAGAATCCCGGCGGCTATTGCGGTCTCGGCGGAACCGGCGTTTCCTGCCCGGTCGGAACAGGCGTCCACGCCGGCTGAAGCCTATTTCGCGCGCAAAACCTCGCGGCAGGCGGCGGGCAATCCGGCCATCGACATTGGCGGCCAGCTTTTCGTCGATTTCTTCGCGTTCACAATCTCGTCCCGAAACCACCAGGCGAGCGAGGCGTCGCAGCCGTCGCCGTCGGGCGTCGGGTCCTGATCGCGGCAGTTCGAGCCGTTCGGGCAGTAAAGCCGAATATGGAAATGGTAATTGTGCCCCCACATCGGGCGCACCTTGCGCATCCAATTCTCGCCTTGCGCCGCCCGGCATAGCGCGCGTTTGATGGCGGCGTTGACGAAAATGCGCTGCACCGCCGGCTCCATCGCCGCGGCGCGGATCACGGCAAGATGGCCGTCGCTCCAGATATCGGAGCGAACGTCGAGACGATCCTCGCGCACGACGTCGGTCGACATCATCTCCTCGCGCTCTTCGCGGGTGAGTTCGCGGTTAGGCATCGGCGCAAGCCAAATGTC
Source organism: Methylocystis sp. (assembly GCF_021731785.1). Taxonomy (GTDB): domain Bacteria; phylum Pseudomonadota; class Alphaproteobacteria; order Rhizobiales; family Beijerinckiaceae; genus Methylocystis. The sequence continues at coordinate 5,567 of NZ_JAKFWS010000028.1, read as the reverse complement.
GGCGTCGAGGCCGATCTGATGCGACGCGTGGCCAGAGAGCATCGGCCCGCCGCGCGGCTGCGACATATCGCCGATGAGCAGGCCCGGCCAGCCCGACTCTTTCGCCGCTTTCGCCGAGAAATGCTTCAAAAAGGCGATGAGGTTGGGATGCCCCCAATTGCGGTTGCGCGACAGTCGCATCACCTGCCAATGGGGGCCGTTGATCGGCAGCGGCTCGCCGCCGGCGAGACAGCCGCGCGAATAGAAGCCGATCGGATCGGGATGAAGCGGCGCGGCCTCCTCGACGCGACCAAAGAGTTCGCGCGCCGGCGTTGCGGGACTCGACGGATTGGCGAGCGGCGGCAGGGGCTTGGGATCAAGCGTGCCTTTGTCCTGCGCTAGCGTGCCGCCAGCCGCAGCAAACGCCGCCAAGCCCAATAGCGCCGTGCATAACGCGCGCGATGTGCAACCTGTCATGGGCGTCTCGCCAATCTCCCAAGCCGCGTCGGCGTGAAAAGCTTTGCGCCTTATCCTTGCCGCGAAACCTTACCGCTTCATTTAGTTTGATGCAGCGCCAAGCCAGCGCAAGAATGCCGGCTCAGTCGCTTACGCGTTGCGTCAGGAGTCCGTCATGCGTTTTCCAGTCATCGCTCCCGCAATTGTTTTGCTTTTCGCCGCCACGGGCGCGGCGAACGCCACCGCGCATATTCATATCAACCTTTCAACGCAGACCATGCATGTCCAGTCTTCATCGGGCAGCTACTCCTGGCCGGTGTCGACCGCCCGCGCCGGCTATTCTACCCCACGCGGCTCCTTCGCGCCGACCGGCCTACAGGCCATGCATTATTCTCGCAAATATCACATGTCGCCGATGCCCCATTCGATCTTCTTCCGCGGCGGCTACGCCATTCATGGCTCCTATGAAACCGGCATGCTCGGCCGTCCGGCCTCGCATGGCTGCGTGCGCCTGTCGCCAGGGCACGCGGCGATGCTCTATCAAATGGTGCAGAATGAAGGCGGTAGGATTTCGATCGGCGGCGCGCCGCCGCGCGGCCATTATTACGGTAGCGCGCGGCATGGCGGCGGGGTCGCCTATGCAGCCTCGCGCGGCCGTCAAAGCTACGGCGGCGGGCGCGGGACCCCCGATCCTTTCGCGCTGTTCTTTGGCGGAGGCTATGACTGACCGAGGCGAGGGCCTGTCTTGAGCGAGACAGGCCCTCGCACACCTTGTTTTCGCCTTTTGCGGCTCCTTAATGGATCGCGACGCTTGCCGCGCGCCGCCGTCGCGCGCGATAAGGACGCAAAAAGCGACAAGGAATCTTCCGCTTGACCACAAGTTTCGATCGACGCCGCTTCCTTCTGGGAGCCGGCGGCATGGCCGTCGCCGGCTCCGCCTCGGCGGAGCCTCTTGAAGCGGCCGAAGAGCTGCAGGTGCGGGTTGAGAACAATTCGGCGCCGGAACTCTGCGCCGAAAAGGACAATATCGAGCTCGACTTCATCTCGCCCCGCTTGCGCAGCCTGCAAATTCAGGCGGTGCATCCCTCCTATATCAACACCATATCCTCCGACCGCTGGGCGCCCGACTGGTCGAGCTGCGATCTCACCGTCGATCCCAAGGCGTTTTCACAGGCGCGTCGCAAGACCTTCTGGGAGACGCCGGAATTTTGGCTCACCGGCTACACCTTTCCCTCCTTCTGGCGGCCGAATGACGTGCCGGTCCGCGTCGGCGACTCGGTCGAGCGCGGCTTTCATCTCATTCAATTCTGGATGTGGCATCGCGAGCGCGCCGAAGAGATCATGGTGCTCTATCCGCCTGACGGCTATTGGCGAGCGCGGCCGCTGCCCTTCGACGACATGCGCTGGACCGCCTATGGCTCGTCCTTTCTCGTCGGTCCGGTCGAAACTCAGGAGCGGCCTATCGTGGATCTCGAGGAGATCGTTTTCGAGCCGCAAACTCGCAGCGTCGTTCTCAAGTTCCAACGCGGCGGCGAAGGCCGCATCTCGATCAAGAGCGTCGACCAGGACCGCCTGACGCTCGACGTCTCGTTCAGCCAGGCAATGCCGAACGGATTGCCCTTCGCGGCGCTGCGTTCGATGTACGCGATGGAGACGATGAGCGACGCGGCCATCGTCGCCTGGCGCAGCAAGCGCGGCAAGGGCTGGGAGGAAGCGCCGGTCATTCGCTTCCCTGGCGCCAGCGCGACGGAAGTGTGGGTCGGCCGCCATCTGCCGTCGCGCCATAATCTTTCGGCGCCCGACATGGCGTTCAGCAAATTCCAGGGCGCGCCGCCGGCGGCCGCGCGCCGATGATTCAGGGCCGTTGGTGGGCGCTGGACGCTGCGCGCGGCCTCGCCGTCGTGGCGATGATCGTTTTTCACGTGATCTGGGATCTCGCGCATTTCGGCTATGCGCCGGCGAATCTTCCCTGGTCGACGCCCGTCAAACTATTCGGCCACTCGATCGCGTTCGCGTTCCTCTTTATCGCCGGCGTCGCTCTCGTGCTGGCGCATCGCAGCCACATCCGCTGGCCTGCCTTCTGGCGCCGCTTGGCGATCATCGTCGCGGCGGCGGCGCTGGTGACGGCGGGCACCTATGTCGCCTTTCCGAAGGCCTATGTGTTCTTCGGCATTTTGCATTGCATCGCGCTGGCCAGCCTGATCGCCGTTCCATTTCTCCTCGCTCCCTGGCCCGTCGCGCTCGCGGGCGGCGCTTTCTTTCTTGTCGGCGGAGAATTTTTCGCGTCGTCCGTCTTCAATGCCGATTGGCTGCAATGGGTCGGACTTTCGACCAGCGAGCCGCTGACCGAGGACTGGCGTCCGCTCTTTCCGTGGGCGGGCGCGCTGCTGCTCGGCGTCGCGGCGGGAAAACTCCCTCTCCCCGTTTACCGGGAGAGAGCAGGGGTGGGCGGCCCTCTCCCCACAAGTGGGGGGAGAGGATGGCTTCCCTTTCTCGGCAGGCACAGTCTCGTCATCTATCTCGCGCATCAGCCGGCGCTCTTCGCGCTTTTTCTGGGGCTCGCCTATCTTGCGCCGCCCGCCATCGACACGACGGATTTCGTCGCCTCATGCGAGGCGCGCTGTTTTGAAGAGGGCGGCGAAGGCAAGCTGTGCCGCGACGCCTGCCAATGCACGGCGCAGGAGGCGATCAATAGCAAGGCGCTCGCCGGAGTGACGGACGAGGCCGAGCGCGGGCGCCGGTTGAATGAGATCGCGCAAAGATGCGTCTCGAAATTGGATGAATAGGCGCGTTTTCCTTCTCCCGCTTGCGGGAGAAGGTGGCCCGGCGAAGCCGGGTCGGATGAGGGCCCTCACCCGTCACGCGTTCCGGGTGACACCCTCTCCCACAAGCGGGAGAGGGTTCCCGCCGCCTTTCACATGCCGCCTAGATGCTCGGCGACGGTGAAAATGTCCTTGTCGCCGCGGCCGCACATATTCATCACCATCAGATGATCGCGCGGCTTCTGCGCCGCGAGTTCGAATACCTTGGCGAGCGCGTGAGACGGCTCCAGCGCCGGGATGATGCCTTCGAGCTTCGAGCAGAGCTGAAAGGCGTTGAGCGCCTCCTTGTCGGTGGCGTTTAGATATTTCACCCGGCCGATCTCATGCAGCCATGAATGTTCGGGGCCGATGCCGGGGTAATCGAGCCCCGCCGAAATCGAATGGCCTTCGAGAATCTGGCCGTCGTCATCCATCAACAGATAGGTGCGGTTGCCGTGCAGCACGCCCGGACGCCCGCCGGTGAGCGACGCTGCATGGCCGTTCGGCACATCGACGCCATGACCTGCCGCCTCGACGCCGTAGATCTCGACGCTGGCGTCATCGAGAAACGGGTGGAACAGCCCGATGGCGTTAGAGCCGCCGCCGATGCAGGCGACAAGCGAATCCGGAAGGCGCCCCTCCATCTCCTGCATCTGGACGCGCGTCTCATTGCCGATGATCGACTGAAAATCGCGCACCATCGCCGGATAGGGATGCGGCCCCGCCGCCGTGCCGATGCAGTAGAAGGTGTCGGCGACATTGGTCACCCAGTCGCGCAGCGCCTCGTTCATCGCGTCTTTAAGGGTGCGCGCGCCGGACTGCACGGGAATGACTTCAGCGCCGAGCATCTTCATGCGGAAGACGTTGGGCTTCTGCCGCTCGACGTCGACGGCGCCCATGTAGACGACGCAGTCGAGGCCAAAGCGCGCGCAGGCGGTGGCGGTGGCGACGCCGTGCTGGCCGGCGCCGGTCTCGGCGATGATGCGCTTCTTGCCCATGCGGCGCGCGAGCAGGATCTGCCCGAGCACATTGTTGATCTTATGCGCGCCGGTGTGATTGAGCTCGTCGCGCTTGAAATAGACCTTGGCGCCTTTGCCCTCGCCCGCGCGCTCACGCACATAGTCGGTGATGCGCTCAGCGAAATAGAGCGGCGAGGGGCGCCCGACATAATGCTTGTGAAGGCCGGCGAGCTCCTCGTGAAAAGCCGGATCGGTTTTTGTCTTCTCGTATGCCGCTTCAAGATCGAGCACGAGCGGCATCAGCGTTTCGGCGACGAAACGGCCGCCGAAAATGCCGAAGCGGCCGTTTTCGTCCGGGCCGGCGCGGAAGGAATTGGGAAGCGGCTTGTTCACTTGCAATCCTCGGAAGAGATTTCGGCCTTATTAGACCTTGACGCGCCGCTATGAAAGCCGAGCGGCGGCCACAAAGGCGGCGATCTTCGCCACGTCTTTGACGCCACGTTCGCGCTCGACCCCAGACGAGACGTCCACCGCGTGGGCGCCGGTTATGCGCATCGCTGCCGCCACATTCTCTGGATCGAGTCCGCCTGAAAGCATCCAGTCTTTGGCGGCGACGCCGCGAAGCAAATTCCAGTCGAATGCGACGCCGGCGCCGCCGGGAACCGCTGCGTTCGGCGCAGGCTTGGCGTCAAACAGAATGACGTCGGCGACGCCTTCGTAGAAGCGGGCCGCCTCGACGTCGCCGGCGGTCGCGACTCCTACGGCCTTGATCACGGGCAGGCCAAAACGGGCTTTTACTTCCGCAACCCGCGCCGGCATTTCCTTCCCATGAAGCTGAAGATAATCTGGCGCGAGCGCGCTGACGATGTCTTGAAGCGTTGCGTCGTCGGCGTCGACGGTCAGCGCGACTTTACTGATTTGCTGCTGCGCGAGAAGGCCGAGCGTGCGGGCGCTCTCCAGATCGATGTGCCGGGGACTTTTCTCGAAGAAGACGAAGCCCGCCATGTCGGCGCCCGCCTCGATCGCCGCGGCAAGCGTCTCGGGTGAGGACAGACCGCAGATTTTTACGATCGCGTCGCGTTGTGTCATGGCCACGCTTGTCGCGGCCATCCACGCCAAGCCGCCGTTGCAATTTGCAAGGTTCGCGCGCCTCTCAAACGTGGATGGCCGGCCCAGGCCGGCCATGACGCGGAAAAGGGTCAGATGTCAGCTCACCCTCTATTATCAGCTCACCCTCGATTATACGCGTCCTCGAAGCGGACGATGTCGTCCTCGCCGAGATAGGAGCCGGTCTGCACTTCGATCAGCTCCAGATCGATCTTGCCGGGATTGGTCAGGCGGTGCTTGCTGCCGATCGGCAGATAGATCGATT
>NZ_JAKFWS010000192.1 GCF_021731785.1 Methylocystis sp. | reverse complement strand
AGCGCTTTAAAGATCACCACTTCATCCCATGGCTTGCGCCCCGCCGAACTCCTGCGTTCCGCGTCGTGCTTGCGGAGCTCGCCTTTGATCAACGCCGCCTTCAGCTTCGGCCGGAACGACTCCCATGGAACCAACGTCGCGATGGGAACCAGTGGATCGTTCTTGGCGTCGAGCTCTTCATAGCGGCGAGTCAAATCGAAGAAACCAAGCTGTCCCACGCCAAACCCCCACGTTCAGAGCCTGCGAGGTTTGAATCTGATTTGCGTAACGGTTGGAAGAGGGAATTTTTCGAGGTGCCCGAAAGCAAATCGCCCAGCGAATGGACCGGGCGTTTCGTGACGCGGGCAAGAGGCCGCGCGTTGGTCTGAGTTTGCAGTCGATCGATCGGAGAATCGTGCTGGTCGATGATGTTCTGCTTTGCTATATCGAGGAGAGTTGGGAACGCGTCGGCAATATCCATTGCGATCTCCTGCGGTTGGGAAAATTGATGCGATCGGCGCGGGTTTGCGGCGCGGCGATCGGCTATCGGGACGAAGTCGGGCCGAGAAGATCTCGTCAGCAACACCGCAGGACGTAGGCGGCGGCCGCGGACAGGGTTTCGAAGGACAAGCGGGTGATCGGCATCGCATCCCGCGTCTTCGAGGCTTCCCACGCGTATTTGCTCAAGGTCTCCAGGCGTGAGACGGAGGCTATCTGGCGTCCATTCTTGTCGAACACCCAGAGAGCCGTGGGGGTGATCGAGTCGTGTCGACAGCGTTCGACGTCGAGCGAGACGCCAGCAAGATGAGAGCGCATCTCTGCGAGATCGCGGTCCATCTCATCGGGGGGCATAGTCCCGCTATGCCGGCTGCTTTCGGGTGTGAGGGTATGCTTCATGACGTCCTCGCTCCTAGATGTTGGTCGAAACGAGAACGAACCGCCCCTTCGCGTCCGGCGGGGCAAGGCGCGCGGAACGCGCGGGAGCGAAGCGACTTGACCCTTGCGGCGGCGGGTGCGCCAGCGGCAGGCGGCGTTGTTCAGTTCTCTCCTTTTCGTTTTTTCTCGTTTCGCCACGCGCGAAACTCGGCTTGATTTCTCTCTAGCCAGGTCACGAGATCTCGCAGATCGTCGAGTTGCGTCATGAGAGCGTCGAATTCGGATTGACGGACGCCGCCGCAACGTTTGGCGCCGGCGGTCCGCAGCAATTGCTGGGCGAGGTCGATCGTGGTTCGATGCGCCGCGAGCGACCGGCGGCTGGTCGGACGACGTGCGGTCATGGGTCGCGCCTCAGCCATCCGAATTCCGGTTCGCCGTTATAGCCGCGTTCCCAGATATACCAGGCGAAATCTGTCTTGCCGCCGCGCGCGGGAAGGCCAGCCTCGACAACCGGACCGGGCGGCATCGATGGACGTGGGGTGAGGATCAGCACGCGGCGCCGGCGCGTGTCTTCGAGCCACCGGGAGCGTTTGTCGCCACTGATCCAGCCGAGTGGCAACAGCATGGCGACCTTGCGGGAGGCGACTTTGTGAGCTTTGGCCACGAATTCCTGCGACAATTTGAACGGCGGAATGGAGACGATGTTGTCGGGCCACCGTCCTTGAAAATCGTCGGACAAAAAGTCGGCGAGACGAACGCAATAAGGCGAGCGTTTGACCTTGTCCTGACCCCAGGCGGTGCGGCCGAATCCGGCGAGTTGCGCGGCTTGGACGATGCGGCCGAGACCGCAGGCGGGATCGCAGACGGAACCTTCGAACCGCTCGTGTTCGAACAGGCGATGATCGACCCAATGTTCCTCGACATACCAATCGTCTGGGTGTCGGGTCCAGAGATGCGCGTTGAGCGCGCGTTTGGCGTCGGCGGGAATGATTTGCATCGGCAATCTCCCGTTCGGGATCCGTCAGAGAGTGGTCATTGAAATTCGGTGGGCGAAGATGATCATGAACATTTCGACCAGCCGCAATGTCGGCAGGTCAGGCAGCCGTCCTGCTTGACGACGCCGGGCTGACTGCATTTCGGGCAGAGCGCGCCGAGCCCCGGCGCGCGCGCGCGATCATATACGACCGGCTCCGCGTGCGTCTCGGCGGGCGGCAGGAAGCCGGTTTCGATCATGTGCCGTTCGATGATGGAGCCGATCGCCGCGATGAGCGAGGGGACATAGCGGCCCTCGCTCCAATGGCCGCCGCGCGGGTCGAAGACGGCTTTCAGTTCCTCCGCGACGAAGGCGACGTCGCCGCTGCGGCGGAACACCGCGCTGATCATCCGCGTCAGCGCGACGACCCAGGCGTAGTGCTGCATGTCCTTGGAGTTGATGAAGATTTCAAAGGGTCGGCGGACGCCTTCCTGTTCGATGTCGTTGATGGTCACATAGAGCGCGTGTTCGCTCTCCGGCCAGCGCAGCTTGTATGTGGCGCCGGTGAGTTTCTCCTGGCGCGGGGCGATTTCCGGATGCGCCGTGGCCGTGACCGGCGCGGGCGGCGCGGGCGGCGATGGAGAGGTTTCGAGGATCGAGCCGGTGATGTCGTTCGGGCGATAGGTCGTGCAGCCCTTGCAGCCCGAGCGATAGGCGTCGAAGTAGATCGTCTTGAACGCTTCGAAGGAAATGTCGGCTGGGCAGTTGACGGTCTTGGAGATCGAACTGTCGATATGATCTTGCACCGCGGCCTGCATGCGAATGTGATCGGCGGGCGTCAGCGTTTGCGCCGTCACGAAATACTCGGGCAGCGGCGTTTGGTCGCCAAACTGCTGACGATAAAGCCGGACGGCGTAATCCTCCACCACTTCCATTCGCGTCGAACCGTCAGGCTCGCGAATTTTGCGCATATAGGAAAAGTCGAAGATTGGTTCGATTCCCGACGACACATATTCAGCCAGCATCGAGATCGTTCCGGTCGGCGCAATCGAGGTGAGCAGCGCGTTGCGGACGCCATGTTCGTGGATCTTGGCCTTGACGCCATCAGGCAATTTCCCAATCGTCTCGCCGGCGAGATAGGCGTCGCGGTCGAACAGCGGAAACGGGCCTTTTTCTCGCGCGAGCCGGGCCGATGCCAGATACGCGTCGTGATTGACGAGAGACGTCCAATAGGCGGCGCGTTCGGCCGCCTCGAGCGAGCCGTAGGTCAGTCCGCACATGGCGATCGCGTCGGCGAGGCCGGTGACGCCGAGACCAATGCGGCGCTTGGCGGTCGCTTCGGCGCGCTGTTCGACGAGCGCGAATCTTGAAATCTCGATCGTATTGTCGAGCATGCGCACGGCGATTTCGGTGAGCGCGCTGAGCGCTTCTTCGTCAATGCGGGCGCGCGGCGTGAAGGGATCGAGCACCAGCTTGGCGAGATTGATGGAGCCGAGCAGACAGGCGCCATAGGGCGGCAATGGTTGTTCGCCGCAGGGGTTGGTGGCGCTGATGTTTTCGCAATAGGCGAGATTGTTGCGGGCGTTGATGCGGTCGATGAAGATGACGCCGGGCTCGGCGTAATCATAGGTCGCCTGCATGATCTGATCCCACAAGGCGCGGGCCTTGACGGTGCGCCAGGTCTCGCCGGCGAAGACGAGGGGCCAGTCGGCGTCGGCGTCGATCGCCGCCATGAAAGCGTCGGTGACGAGGACCGAGAGATTGAAATTTCGCAGGCGAGTCTTGTCGGCCTTCGCGGCGATGAAGGCTTCGATATCGGGATGATCGCAGCGCAGGGTCGCCATCATGGCGCCGCGCCGCGCGCCGGCAGACGCGATTGTGCCGCACATGGAGTCCCAGACATCCATGAAGGAGACAGGGCCGGAGGCGTCGGCGCCGACGCGCTTGACCGGGGCGCCCTTGGGGCGCAGCGACGAGAAATCGTAGCCGATACCGCCGCCCTGCTGCATGGTGAGCGCCGCCTCGCGCAGATGAGCGAAGATGCTGCCGAGGTCGTCTTCGATCTCGCCCATGACGAAGCAGTTGAACAGAGTGACGCTTCGATCGGAACCGGCGCCGGCGAGGATGCGGCCGCCGGGCAGAAACTTGAAACCCTCGAGCGCCGAATAGAAGGACTGTTCCCAGGCGGCGGGGTCGTCTTCGACGCTGGCCAGCGTTCGCGCGACGCGCCGCCAACTGTCCTCGATCGTCAGGTCGATCGCGTCGCCGCCGGGAGATTTCAGTCGATATTTGGCGTCCCAGATCTGTTGCGAGATCGCTGGTAGTTGCGCCCCCGCCGCCATCGGCGGGACGACATACATCGTGTTCATGATCTTCTCCTGTCTCTCTCTATTCGCTTATTACGCCTCTCGCGGGCCGCTTCGCGCCCGGCGGGGCAAGGGCGGGCCTTGGCCCGGGAGCCATGCGACGCACCCTTGTGGCGACGGCCGCGCATGCGGCAATTGTCTTTCGTCTTTTCCCATTGGCCGTTCGTTCTTTTCGCTTGTCGCTATGGGCGGCGCAGATGGTTCGGCAGATTGCGCCAATCGGCGGGCGGGCGAGCGGCCGGTCGTCGCCGGTCCTGGTCGCGCCGCCTGCCTTTGACGCAATGCGGCTCGGGAATGTCGTCGATGAAGGGAGACGCCGTGGCGAAGCCGCGGCGAAAGCCGCAATAGGAGATGCTGACCCGGCGCATGCCGCGCGTCAGCGCGACATAAGCGAGCCGCCGTTCTTCTTCACGGTCGCTGTAATCCGACGGTAGGATTCCCGTCTCCCAGGCCGGCAGAAACACCTGCGGGAACTCCAGGCCCTTGGCCTTATGCAGGGTCATCAGGCGCACTCTGGCCGTTTCGTCTTCACCGGGACGGTTGGTGGCGAGCGCCGCGTGATCAAGCAATTCGCGCCCGGTGTGAAAGCCGCCGGCGAGTTCGATGAGCTCCTGCAGGTTTTCGAGCCGATCTTCGGTGGTTTCCGCTTTGCTCTCGCGCAGCATGGCGCGATAACCGGTCGCGTCGAGCAACAACGAGATAATGTCGGCGAGCGTATGCGACTGATCGGCGCCGATGCGGCGGATGTGCTCCGCGAACTGCAGGCCCGCTGCGCGGCATTTGGGTGGCAACGCCGCCGTGTCGAGGGCGCGCAGCAGCGACACGTTACGGAACGAGGCTTCCCTCTCCACCGCCTCCATGGCCTTGGCGCCGAAGCCGCGGCGCGGCTCGTTGATGACGCGGCGGAAGGCCTCGTCCGATTGGCGGTCGTCCGGCGTCGCGGCCAGGCGGAGGAAGGCGAGAGCGTCTTTGATCTCGGCGCGATGGTAGAAGCCGACGTCGCCAACCAGAACATGGGGAATGCGGGCGCGCATCAGCGCTTCTTCGAAACCGCGCGAGATGAAGGAGTTGCGATAGAGGATCGCCATTTCCTGCCAGCCGGCTCCTTGCGTATGGCGCGCGAGGATTTCCTCGACGACGCCGGCGGCTTCGGCTTGCGCGTCGCGGTAGGCGACGATTTCGACGCGATCGCCCTGCTCTTTCCGGGTGAACAGCGTCTTGCCGAGGCGCTTGGGGTCACGGGCGATCACCGCATTGGCGGCGGCGAGGATGTGGCCGGTCGAACGGAAATTCTCTTCGAGGCGGACCTGGACGGCCTTCGGAAAATCCTGAGTGAAGCGCCGAATGTAAGCTATATCTGAGCCGCGCCAACCGTATATGGCCTGGTCATCGTCACCGACGCAAAAGACGCGGCCATGATTGGCGGCGAGCGCCTTCAACCAGTAATATTGCGCAAAATTGACGTCCTGATACTCGTCGGCGGCCAGCCAGTCGAAACGCGCCGCCCAACGCGCGCGATAGGATTCATCGCGCTGCATGGCCAATGTGACCCACAGCAGCAGGTCGCCGAAATCCGCGGCGTTCGCCTCTCGCAAGGCGCGCTGATAATCGGCGTAGACGCGCGCCGCGGCGCGCAGACCATGAACGTCGATCGGTTCGCGGGAATGATTGCTCTTGGCGATCTTGGCTTCAACCCAGGCGGCGGCGCCTTTCGGCGTGATGAGATTGTCTTTGAATTTGGAAATGCGGTTGCACATGATCTTCAATGGATCGCGTGCAGCGGCTTCGTTCTCTTCGCCTTCAGTGAGTCCTTGCGCCTTCATTACGCGCTTGACGAAGCGCCGGCTGTCGTCAGCGTCGATGATGTCGAAGTCGGGCCGCAATTCGGCGATTTCCGGGGCGTCGCGAAGCTGCCGGGCGGCGAGGCCGTGATAGGTGCCGAGCCAGGAGGGCGCGCCGACGCCGCCGAGCGCCGCGCGGATACGCGAGGCCATTTCGGCGGCGGCCTTGTTGGTGAAGGTGACGGCGAGAATGCGCGAGGCCGGGATCCGCTCGACGGCGATACGATGCACGACCGCCGCCGTCAGGGTTGACGTCTTGCCGGTTCCCGCGCCGGCGAGAACGAGGATCGGGCCGGAATGCGCCGCGGCTTGCGCTTGCGCGGGGGTAAGCGTCGCCGCGATTGTTTCGAATGAATCGGCGGGAGGGCTCTGCTCCGGCGGCTCATCGAAGCATGGTTCGAAACGTTCCCAATCTTCCCGCCCGGCGAGGGGATCGATTTCAGAGTATCCCGACATGACAGTTGGCTCCGTTGCAGCGGATCAGTTCTCCGCCGGGTTTGTCGATGGTGGTGAAGACTGTGAAATGATCGTCGAGGAAAAAGGCGCCGGCCTCGTCGCGCTCGCCGTCGACGACGACGCCTTCCAGCCATTGCGAGCCGTCGCCGGCTTCGACATGGACGAGCGTGTCGGCGCGCCGGTCGCCGGTTGGCCAGTGGCGACAACGGCGGCGCGTCGGTTCGGGCAGACGGGAAAAGGCCTGGACAAGCTCGGCGAGCGTTTCCTCGCGGCGCGCCGCTTCGAGCAGTTCCTCGAGCCGGCGCAGGAACTGCGCCGTCGCCCGCGCGGCGGACCACGGCTGCCACGGTCTCAGGCCCGGCGACAAAGGTAACGGATCAGCGTCGAGGGGCTCGAGCGTCATCTCGAGGCTCTCGCGCATATCCTGTCGGCTCCATCCGACGACATGATAGGCTTCATTGGCGGCCGCCTGCTTGTCGGCGCGCTTGTGGAGCGCGTAACTCTCGTCGGTCCAGGGCGGCAGGCGGTAGCGAGCGTCAACCGCCTGTTGCAGGCGCCGATCCAATTGCTCGAAGCTTGTCCCAAGATGCGGCTTCAAGGGCGCGATCGGGTCGAAGCCACCTACCAGCCCTTCCGTCGAATCGTGAAGCAGTTCGCGTAGAGATTCGCGTGGGGTCAGCGGTCCTTGCAATTCGCGCAAGGCCAGCACGGCGAGGCTATGCTGGGCGACGCTGAGCGGCAGCTCCCATTTTGAATAGCCGCCCCAGCGGTAGGTGCGCGACAAGCCGATCGCCAGATCCTCGTCGGCCCAGGCGTCGGGGTCCGGATCGAGCAAGTCGAGCCGCCGGCCCGATTTGAGGAGGATAAAGGCGCGTGGCTTGCGGTTGCTTCGAGGGACAGGACCATATTGGTCACGGGTGGTCCCCATCTGGTCTTTGAGCTGGAGCGGCTCGAATTCATGAAAGTCGGGAAGTTTCATCGCAGTCTTCCTTCATTGGGCTTGTTGAATTTTGAGGACGTCGTTCCAGTCGCCGTCCTCGACGGACGGCCTCAGCCGCTCGAAGGCGACGCCGGCGGCGGCGGCCAACTCTCGGTGTTTCTCGGCGTAGCGGTCGCCGGCGGCGTTGGCGTCCGTCGCGCCGCAGAAGATCGCGCCCGGGATTTGCGCCAGGCGGGCGACGATCGTTTCGATCGCGTCGATCGTTCTCGGCCCCATACCGCCGCCGGTCGCCGCATAGAGCGTGTCGGTTTGGATGCTTTCGAGCGCGGCGAGGCTGAGCGCGTCGATCGGCGCCTCGGCGAGAACGACGCGCCTCAAAGAGTCCGCGCCGCCGGGAAGTCGGAACAGGGTCTTGTCGCCGCCCTTGACCGATCCTTTAAAATCGAGGCCGCGGATCTCGATATGCGTGACCCTGCGCTCGTCGTGGTGGGCGAACCAGGCGCTTCCATAGGGCCCTTCCCGCACCACATCGGCGGCTCGGGCCTTCTCCAGGACGCTCGCCGGCAATTGACGCTGGTCGATGAGATAGCGCCAGACCGGCGAACCGACCGTAAGCCGGGGACGACGCGCCCAGCGCTCGGGGAGCGGGCGATCGGGAGATGATTTGCCGCGAGAACGTCTTTCGTCGAAAGGCGAGACCGGGAAGGTCGGGACAAGCCCGACAAAGCGGCGCAAGACCTTGCGGACCTCGCCGAAATTCAGACCAGGTTCGAGGTGCTGCACCAGCGCGAAGACGTCACCCTTCGCGTCGCTCTGCGGATCCCACCAGCCTTGGCCCTCGTGATTGACGATCAGGATTTCTCCCTGCCCGCGCCGGTATTTGAGGCAGTTTTTGGTGCTTTCCTTGCGGTCGAGCCGCCAGGGCGGCGCCGAGCGCTCGAGAAGCGCGGCGCAATTCGTCTCGGCGCGCAGCCGCTCGATTTCGGGGTCATATCTCATGGTCACAGGCCCTCCCCTTCACGGTTCGCCGGCAGGCTGGAGGCTTCTTCCTCCGTTTCCTTTGCCAAAACGCCGTTGGCCGACCGCGAGACGGGCGCGCTGCAAGGGCGGGATCGCCGCTCGCGGCGAGCCCGGGAGCCCGCGACAACCCCTTGCGGCGCGTGCGGCGCTAGCGGTAGCCATATCCCCATCTTCCTTTGTCCTCTTTTCTCATTCGTGCTTCACTCGTGCGCGAATGCGAAAGCGGCCGACGCGGAGAGACACGGGATGGCGGCTGTGGATGAAATTGCGATCGTGCTGCATGGCCATAATCGAGACGCCGATCGTCATCGGTCCTGGCGCGTCGAAGCCGGGCGCGATCTGTTCGGAAACTGGATCGCGCGGGTGTCGTTCGGCCGCATCGGCTGCAGGGGTCGCGCCATTGCGCGCGAATTCGCGTCAGAAGAGGAGGCGCGGGCGTTCGTGCGGAAAGGGCTCAGGCGCCGACGAAGCGCGATCCGACGATGTGGCGTCGACTATCGCGTCGTCGAGGCGTCGGCGGCGGCCTCACCTCTCCTGGCTGTAGCCGGACTGGCGTCATCAGAGAGTGACCGCTGACCGGGCGAGGCTATTACTATTCGTCGCCTCTACGGCAAGAGGGGCGTGGGAATCGGTCTGTCCGTGCGTGGTCATCGCACTCCGGCTCAGTGCGTCCGCTGCAGTCGCCATTCCCACGGCGGCTGGACCGTTCCCGCCCAAATGCCTCGCCTGGCGTTGCGTGCCGCTTCCTCCGCCTCGACATGAGCGGTGGAATAGCGCCGATACGCCATGGCCCACCCCTCGCTGACCAACCATGCGGAGATGTCCCTATCGTTCGCGGTGCAGTCGGCGACCATCCGCCCATAGCGGTCGGTGTCAACGCCGACACAGCTAACGACAGTTGCCCCCAAAAAATCCGATAACGCGAGCGCTCCCTCTTGGCCGCAGCGCCAGGGCGCGCCGTTGGGCATAAAGCACGGTTGACCGCGCTCCGGGGCGTCGACGCCATGCAAGCGGATGCGACGCCCGTGGATCTCGATGGTGTCGGCGTCGATTACCGACGCGCGGCCCGCGATCTCGCCGGCGAATGCGTGGCCAGGTCCGGCCGCGCCGAACGCCCAAAGAGCGGCCAGCCCGAGAATCGATATTGTCGTAAATCGCATGGGCGTTAGCGGCTCCCCTTCGTCAATACCTTTCTGATTCCTCGCGCCGTGGCGACCCACATAACCGAAAATGGTGTCGTTGCGGCATTTCGGATTCGACGCAAATTGGCGTTTGCAGTTGCGCCTGTCTTAACCTAACTTTGCATCCTCTTTCGCGATATTCGCTGCGCTGGCGCGCTGATCGCGCGCGCAAAACGTATTCCTCGAATCACGTTCATCGAGCTTCTGCCGCCGTTTCGAGGAACCTGGTGAAAATCGTATGACGCGGAGCTGAAGGAGATGGAACAGGACACCGAAAAGAGCGCGGACGCGACGCGCTTTGAGGCTGGCGACGACGCCTCGCAATCAAACGAAGAGCTCGGCGCTTTTCTGGCGGAAAGGGAAGCGCTCGCCGCCGATCTTGCGCAGGCGTGATCAGCGGGCGAGAGAGCCGAACGCGAACTTGCCGAGTGCAGAACTCAGCTTGAGGCGCTTTCGAGGGAGATGGACGCGCTGCGCGACGACAAGAAGGCTACGTTGGCGCGGACGAGCGCCGTCGAAGCGGAACGCGCCGCCGCGCGCAAGATGCGGCGCGGGGTCCGTTCAGAACGCGCTAAGATTCTTGCCGATCTCGCCGAGGCGGCGGCGCTATGGGAGGCGGAAAAGGCCGCCGCGCGCGATCAGATCGCCCGGCTCAGGATGGAGAATGAGCGCCTCGTCGCGAAAATCGAGAAGCTCAGGGCGGCGGCATAGCCCGGGCGGGCTGAGGACGCCGCCCAGCCGAAACCCGCGGCGGCCAAGCATGGAAAAGAGAAGGCGAACAAAGTGGCTGCCACGCGACGCCGGCAAAAAAATCCGCGCCGAGGTCAGCGACGAAAAAAAACCGGGCGAAGCAGGCAACGGCGCCCAAGGCTCCCGGCCGCCTGGGACGGAAACGGTCTCTCGGCAAAGCCGCCGTCAAAAAGGCGCGCGCGCCGCGCAAGAGATCCGTCGTCCGAAGACCGGCAAGGAAAACCCGAAGGGCCTAATGCCGTCAGGCCCGTATACACAGCTAATGCGAATGGAGCCCTTCCTTTTTGATGATCCGCGATCTGTGGAGGTCGTACCTGTCGATCAGGAGGGGTCAGTTTGACCACATTCGGAACGACCGAAGGATTAGTCAGACAATTTGCGTCTTGGAGGCATTGTTCGTTGCGACGGTGGTCATCACAAACGCCGTGCTGTTTTCGGAGCTTGTGGCTCGCGCGGAAATGGAAAAGAATCTGGAGCCGAGCCAGCATAGCGTCGAGGCGGGGCGACACTCTCGTTGTTCGTGGCGCTATCAGAAGCGAGATGGCGGACCGAATCGAGAAAGAGATCACACATGGCAAAAGCGATTGATCCAATCATGAGCCGTTTTCGCGCGGCTCTCGACGAAGTTTACGGCCCACGTCTCGAACGTGTCGTGCTGTTCGGCTCGCGTGCGCGTGGTGATGCACGCCCGGATTCCGATTACGACGTTGCCGTGTTCCTCAACGAGTTCGAAAGCTTCGGGCAGGAAGCGGATCGCATCGCTGAAATCGAAACCGATATTCTTTACGACACCGGAGCCGTCATCAACGCCTTGCCGTTCAGGGCTGGGGCCTATCGAGAATCCACGGGGCTGATGGGCGAACTGCGCCGCGAAGGTCTCGACCTGTGAAGCCTGAAGCCGCCGACTATCTCGACAAGGCCCGCAACGATCTGGACGATGCCAAGAAGATCGGAGCGATAGGACTTGCAAGGGTCGCGGCGCGCGCCGCCTACTACGCTGCTTTCCATGCCGCCGAGGCCTTCATCGTCGAAAGCACCGGCAAGATCGCCAAGACCCATTCGGGCGTGAGGGCGGAATTCACCCGCCTGGCGAAAGAGACGCCGGAGATTGACAAGTCTTTCCCAAAGTTTCTGGCGAAGGCCTATCTCTATAAGGAAATCAGCGACTACGGCGTCGGCCCCGGCGCAGATGTCACGATCGCAGACGCGACGGACGCGATTGCGAACGCCACCCATTTTGTCGATTCGATAGCGGCGCTACTGATCAAACGCCAGTAGTGGTGCGTACCTAACCTGTAAAAGTTTAAACTTAATCTGACAGACGGTGTTTTCAGCCCCGCATGGGAGCCGTGGCCGGGGCGGAGCTGGTCGGGGTAGCGCAGCCCCCGCCACGGCGGCTCCAGGAGACACCGACATGACCAAGGAACAAAGCATGTCGTCGAGGCCTTCCAGAATCGAAGCTGAAACGCCCTTCCAGTCGCGTTCGAGGACGGCGAGCGAGATTGCGAATGAGCTTTTCGGCTTTGTCGGCGTCGTCCATTTCCCAGGCTTGCCGCAAGACGCGCTTCGCCGAGGCGCGCATGGATTTTGGCAAGCGCTCCAGAATGTTGCGCGCCTTGTGAACCTGGCAACGCTGGATCGCCGCATCGCGTCCGAAGGTCCGCCGGATCGCCTTGGACAGTGCTTTCGAGCCGTCGATGATGAAGAGGCGCGACGCGCTGGGATCGAGCCCATGCTCTACGAGATTGTCGATGAGCGCCTGCACGGTCGTCGCGTTTTCCGTCGCGCCCTCGACGAGGCCGAGCGGGTGTTTGTCGCCGTTCGCGTCGACGCCGTTCGCCGCGACGAGGATCATGTCCTCGTCCATGTGAATGCCGTCGATCTGGATCGCCAGTGCCGCCGCGCGAAAGAGCAACGATGTCGCCACAAGCGGCTCTCTGCCCACCAACTTCTTTCGTCTGCCCTACTCTTGTGCTTCGGAAAAGAGCCCACCTCGCGGCGGACTCTGCAATCACTTTGGCAATTGTCGCTTTGGCCGTGGAACTACAGTCCTTACGTCTCAGAATTACCAGACGCCGTTGAAGGCTGCTGCTTTGCGGCCTTTTGCGCAATCTTCTCGTTCACTTTCTTGAGCTTCTCGGCGGCGCGCCCCTCGGCGATGACAGCGCGATCATAAGCCCTTTTCGCGACAGTGAGCTTCTTTTCGGCCACCTGATGGGCGGCGGTCGCTGTTGCGAGGCGGTTCCGGGTCCGCTTCTTTGCCGGCGCTTTGCGCGTGGCTTTTTTGACAGCAGCTTTCGCAGTGACTTTCCGAGCGACTTTCTTCGCCGGGCCTTTGCGAGCCGCTTTCTTCGTGGCTCCTTTGCGCACAGTCTTCTTCGCAGTCGTTTTTCTTGCCATTGTGCACCCCGGTGTTTGCGTGGATAAAATGGTCGCTACAGCATTTTCGCCAAGCAGTCACGCGATTGCTGACATAAGCCCTGTGTATTTGGTGCGTTTTCAGTCGACGCCCTATGGGCGAAATCCCTGCGTAGTGTCACGATACCCGACAAACCCAAATGGATGATGGCCGGAGGCGTCAATGAATGCGCCCGATTTGAACCAAGTCTCGGACGAAATTATGGGCGGCAACGAGGTTTTGGGGCGTCAGCCTACCCGTGAGAGCTACGATGTCACGGCCGCGCTGAATCTTGTGTCGGAAACAGCGGCGGCGATCAAAGCATTCGATGAGCAGGCAGCTCAAGCGCTAATGCGCGCTCATGAAGTCGCCGATGCGGTGAAGGAAGAGCTGGCCCGCGCAGAGCTGCGCGCAGAACGCGCCGAGACGATGCTGCGCTTGGCCGAGGCTCAAATCGAGCAAATGTTGGCCGTCGCCGAACAGGCGGACAAAGAGCTTGAGATCCTGCGGTCGCAGCTTGCCGCTAAGACGGCAGAGTTTGCTGCATCGGAGCGGCGCGGAGACGACGCAGAGGCGGCGATTGAGCAGATCGTGGCTGTGATCCGGGCGCACCTTCCCGCCAAATTAGACGTTCCGTCAGAATAGGTCGCCGACACTCTCATGTAGGCCTAGCGCCGCCGTTAACGCTCTCGCGATTGTCTGCGCGACGGCCTTGGCCTCGCCGCCAATGAGCCGA
The DNA here is from genome assembly GCF_021731785.1 of Methylocystis sp. Classification (GTDB taxonomy): domain Bacteria; phylum Pseudomonadota; class Alphaproteobacteria; order Rhizobiales; family Beijerinckiaceae; genus Methylocystis. The sequence goes on along the minus strand of NZ_JAKFWS010000192.1, from coordinate 506 downwards.
TTGACGAGTCCGCGCCGGCTCGGATTCCTCCTCGAAGTAGATATAGGCGAGCGCGACGCCGTTCGCGTCTTCGACCGCGAAGGACTCGCCGCTGCTGCGGATTCGCAGCGGCGGCGTGAAGGGAGCGGGCGTCTCGGCTCAATCAGCGTCGGATCGGAGTCGCCGGCGCCGATCTGTTAGCACGAGGACCCTGATCGGAAAAAGGACAACTCCGATCTAAATCACCACCCCCACAAGCCATAGGGGTAGCCCTCGCCGAGCGTCACCGCGCGAACTCGCGGCGCATCACCATTGATACCCAAACGTCGAGCCGCAATCCTCGGCCCTTCGCTCTCTTCCCAAGAGAGATGTTGCGTGAAGCGTCCGCACATGCCTTCCCTTCACTCGCGCAGCGCATTATAGCCGTCTTTAAAGCCATGGAGAGTGAATATGTGGCGAAGTCCCTCGCCGGGATTAACGTAGATCGTTATTAGCATGGTTTTGCCGTTGAGCATCTTGCTTAGCAG
>NZ_JAKFWS010000098.1 GCF_021731785.1 Methylocystis sp. | reverse complement strand
CTTTCGTCTGATTCTAGTTGGCGAACTCCAGGGGGTTCGCCATGGCGGCTGCGATTGGACTGCGGGAAGACTTTGACGCGGATGCGCTTCGGGCGATTGCGAAGCGCGCGAAAGATGGGCCTCAGGCACGCAGGCTCCTGGCGCTCGCCGCAATTTACGACGGCGCGCCGCGCGGCGAGGCGGCGAAGATTGGCGGCGTGACGCTCCAGGTCGTTCGCGACTGGGTTTTGCGCTTCAATGCGCATGGCGAGAGTGGCCTCGTTGACCGCAAGGCGCCGGGTCAACCCTCGCTCCTGAAGAACGAACACCGCGCCGCGCTCATGCGCATGATCGAGGACGGCCCGACGCCGGCGATCCATGGCGTCGTGCGCTGGCGGATCGTCGATCTTTGCCAATGGATGTTCGAAGAATTTCGGATCGCCGTATCTGTACAAGTTTCTACTCGATCTGACGGACGGGAGAGCTGGCGGGTACTGATCAGGCAGCGGGCCTTTCGACGAGCTCCTGAACCTGACTTGTTTTTTCGCGCGCCAGGGGCATCGCGTCAACGAAGGTCTGCATCGGCGTCTTTCCAAAGCACCATTTTCCCTGATGCGGACGGAGTTCGTTGAATTCGCGCATCCAGGCGTCGAGATCGACCTGCAGCTCGTCGATCGTCGCATAGACCCTCTTGCGGAAGGCGATGCGATAGAACTCGTCGAGCATGGTCTTGTGGAAGCGTTCGACGATTCCGTTGGTTTGCGGGCTCTTGGCCTTAGTGCGGGTGTGATCGATGTCCTCGACCGCGAGATAGAGTTCGTATTCGTGCCGCTCGGGATTGCCGCAATATTCGGTTCCGCGATCGGTGAGCACGCGCTGAAGCGGGATGCTGTGCTCCTCGTAGAACGGGATCACTCGGTCGTTCAACAGATCGGCGGCGGTGATCGGCGTCTTGCGGTCATAGAGCTTGGCGAAGCCGACCTTGGCGTAGGTGTCGACGAAGGTCTGCTGGTAGACGCGGCCGACGCCCTTCAAGGTCCCGACGTAGAACGTGTCCTGGGCGCCGCAATAGCCGGGGCATTCGGAGACAAACTCGCCGTGCGCCTCCTTGTCGGCCTTGGCTTTTTCGAGCGCAGCGACCTGCGCCTCGGTGAGAATAAGCTTTTCCTGCGCCATCTTGGCTTCGAGCGCTTTCAGCCGATGCTTCATGGTGGAAAGGTCGTGGCGCAGCCAGATCGATCGCACGCCAAAAGGCGACACGCTGACGCCCTTCTTGGCCAATTCGTTGGAGACGCGCGTCTGACCCCAGGCCGGCTGGTCGATCGCCATGGCCACGACCGCCGTCTCGGTCTCGGGCGCGGCTCGGTTCTTCAACAAAGGCTTGCGGCGCGACAGCTCCTGCAACGCCAGTTCGCCGCCTTTGTCGTAGAGGTCCTTGAAGCGATAGAAGCTGTCGCGACTGTAGCCCATGATCTTGCAGGCTTGACTGACGTTGCCGAGCTGCTTGGCCAGTTCGAGCAGGCCCGCCTTGGCGCGAATGACTTTCTGATCCTTGGTCATATCGGTGTCTCCTGGAGCCGCCGTGGCGGGGGCTGCGCTACCCCGACCAGCTCCGCCCCCGCCACGGCTTCCATGCGTGGCTGAAAAACACCGTCTGTCAGATTAAGTTTAAACTTTTACACCGTATCCGACACGACGATGAGCCGCCAGTTGCGCGCGATGGGCTATCGCAAGCTTTCGGCGCGGCCGCGCCATCATGCGCAGGCCGAGGGCGCGATCGAGAATTTTAAAAAAGCTTCTCCGCCCGCTTGGAGGAAATCGCGCGCGAAAAAGGCGTCCATGCAAGCGACATAGAAATCTGGTTCGCCGATGAGGCGCGTGTTGGCCAGAAGAACAAGCTCACGCGACGCTGGGCGAAACGCGGTTCGCGGCCATCCGCGCCAAAGGACCAGCGAACCGCGTCGACCTATATCTTCGGCGCGATCTCGCCCAAGGACGGCAAGGGCGCGGCGCTCGTTCTACCCAAATGCGATACCTACGCCATGAACCTGCATCTCGCCGAAATCGCCAAGAACGTCGCCGCTGGCGCGCATGCCGTGCTCTTGGTCGACCAAGCAGGCTGGCATATGACGGACAAGCTCGCCGTTCCCGAAAACATCACCATCCTGCCGCTGCCGGCCAAATGCCCGGAACTCAACCCGGTCGAGAACCTCTGGCAGTTCATGCGCGACAACTGGCTCTCCAATCGCGTGTTCAAATCATACGATGACATCGTCGACCATTGCTACGACGCCTGGAACAAACTCATCGAACAACCCTGGCGCATCATGTCCATCGGATTGCGCGACTGGGCGCATCGGTTCTGATCAGCGCAGGTTGGTATAAGACGCAAGATCAGGCAGACGTGCAACTACTCTGCCTCGATGCCGAATATCTCGTAAGTGATTACTGCCGACACGAAATGCGGCGTGCCGTTTCACTCGACCCAAGTTTTACAAGAGGACTCGACGGCCGAATAAAGCGTGGGATCGTTGTACCAGTGCGCCTCGATGATTCAGTGTGGCCGGATGAAATTGCCAGCCCAAACCCTTTTTCTATAGACTTACGTGAGCCCGTGGTTTCCAACTCATGGCAATTGCTCCTTGGCCCTTGCCAAGCGCACCTTGGTACAACCGCACAAGCGTGGCTTGCTGCGCGAGATGACATTGTGCGCTTTTTTACGGCGCGGACAATCAGTAAACTTCTTGATAGAACGCGGAGGTATTGCGTGGGAATTCCTTATTGAAGACATTGCGACAGAACGCCTTCCACCGATAGCCCAGATTGACCTCCAAGAGCCAGGGACAAATACCCGGCAGGGTTTGCTCAATCGTATGCTCGAACGGCTTGGGGCACATGACTACCTTAGCGGATACTATCGCCTGAAAATCCTCGGTTTTGCTCATTTCGAATTCGTGTTGTGCTTTACTCCGGGGCCTTTTCCAATTATCACTCGATCTGGTGTAGCGAGCGGCGCAAGTTGTCCTGACAAATTAATTGTTACAACCTGAATATCTTTGGACTTCAACCACCGCAAGAGAGAGAACGCCTCGGAAAAATCGTTCAAGCGAATGAAATCGTGATGATTGGTAGAAAGCCAATCGAGCATTGGTTGGATTTTGCCTTCAAGTTCGGGAAGACGCTTTGCTTTTGCATCGGCAGGCCCATCTCCATCCGATTCTGGGATGGAAAACATGGAAATTGCAAAATGACTGCGATTGCTTTCTTTGCCGGAAGGCTTGGATATAACCTTCAAGGTTTGCGCTTTCCCCTGTTCAGTTCCGAGTTGGATAACGGAATCGAGTTCGTAAAACTGCCACGTATCGGCACCCTCCACGGAGGTGGTCACAGCTTCTGGCATTGATTTCCCGCCATTCATGAGAGCGGCCTCCTTGCTTAGGCCGTCAATGTTGTTAAAGGAAAAATCCACTCGAACGGCCGACCAGGCCAACTCACGCCCGAATAGTGCTGGGTGCGTTACAACACCCCGAGTGCGTTGCAGATTCTTTCCATTCGCTATTAAGTTTCGGAGTTCCTGATATAGCTCCGCGTCGCTTTTGTTGTTGGCCGCCGCGTCACTGCGCAACTTTTCCAACTGCTTCTCGATGGCTTCCGCGCCTTCCTTTTTGATTAAAGAATCGGGGACCATACTCATGAGCACGAGGATATTCCCATCCCGGTATGTGGCCTCATCATCATGCTTGCCCCATAAGACCTCCGCTGAGGCGTAGAAACTATCTGCAAACAACACTCGGGACGCGGCTATCACTTTCTTCCCGTCCTTATCCGGAAATTCCAGGAAGAGGCGTCCCCAGCGGTTGTCCTTGGCATTCGGATACCAAATCGCACGGAGTGGCAACGGGTTTATTTCGCTCGATACGGTCCCGCCAAGGGCAATACCGCGGGCCGCTCTCGCCGAAATGATGGCAGATCTGTAGCTCCGCGGTGTTGCGGGGGCGACCCGTCCCACCCCGCTTGGCATCGAACTTGCCGAGGTGCTTCCAAACGTCGAGGACGTGTAACTGCTGTAGGCGCGAGCATGCTGTCCTGCTCCGCCGCCGGGGCCGCCTCTATAGATATCGCCAGAATATCCCTTGGAACTTCCTTTGCCGCCGCCGGCGCCGCCGATGTCAGGCCCATCACCCCCTCCACCAGGAGAACTGGCGCTGCCAGTATCTCGGCGATTGTTCCACATTGCTATGATAGGCTCTTTGCTCGCCTTTCCACGCTCGCCGATGGAGGCAGCCTCTGCAGCCTGCGCGACGCGGCTCGGAATTGTGTCTTCCACATCCCGGTAACGTTCGATTTCCGCCGGTAGTTCTTGGGATAGTTCATCCATCACAGCAAGAACCTGGGGATCGACAGCAAAGCTTGCGCTCTTGGCATGCGTCTCTATCATGATTTCAAGGAGGGCACGCTCCTTGGCTAGCGGTGGCGTCCCAACCTCAAGTAGCCTCTCTATCGCCTCTGGGGTCGATTTCGATTCCGCAAGAACGCGTTCGAATTGGCTTTGATTGAATCCCTTTGCCTGCAGAACTCGCAAAAAAAGCCCATTGACCTTTGCCAGATGCCCTCCCGAAAGATGCTCAGACAAAACACCGACCGCTTTCGCCGCCGCCGGTTTAAGCGGCGTTTGCTTCCCGGCTGGTAATGGAGCGAAATTAAAAGGTTCCTTCAGTTGCTTGGGAGTGTATTGTCCCAACGTTTTGAAGTCGGGGTCTCTTGCGATAGCGGCGCTCGACTTAGCAGCTTCATTATGCAGGAGGGCGAGAAACCGGTCACCATCGCCTTTCTTGCCCGCTTCGGCCCGCCGGTAGAGCGTTTCGACCATTGTTTGCGGCGAGAAAGATTGGATGGGATGGTCGTCGAGCAGTTGGATTTCTCTGATCTGCTGCTCAAAACCGAGAGCAGAAAGTTGCCTGCCGGTTTCTTTGCGGCTCTCTGCAAGAGCATCGCTTATCGCGGTGATGATCTGATTGTGTATCTCGACCGGCGCTGGTGCCTCGGAGAAACCGCTCTGCTGTAGCGCGAGGAGCGTCAACACGGCGAACAAAGTCGAAAGAGCCACGCTCTTGGATCTTAGATACAATGTCGGTAGGAGGCGCTTCAATCCGAACATCACAACCTCTCTGTTTAAATGAAAGCATATTTTTTTAATTCCAGCCTGTCTTGAGCCAAGCTAAGAATTTAGGGAGGATCTCGGCCAACTCCGGACGATCCACCCTCGGCGCTCCGGGAGCCAGTAAGAGGGCAGCGAGCGTCCGTCTCGATTTCAGACCAGCTCTACTGAAAGCCGCGCTCCAGTATTCGTCAGACGTGACAAACTTTGGATTGAGCAACTCACCTGGACCCACGATCATCTGCCGGTCCGTAAAGCCCTCGTTCTTGCAGCGTCGGACGAGCTGCATTGCTCGCTCAAAAAACGACGTTGCGAGCGCCGGATCTCGGAAACGGTTCGCAAACAGAGCCACAAGTTCGGGCGGGATCTCGGAAAGCCGCACGGCAGGCCCTATCGGAAATTCGGCCAGGAGCCGAGTAGCATTGGTCATCTCGACGGCCGAAGCAGGACGAAGTCCTGATCGATCGAGGATTACGTGAATATCACTAACAAGCTTTCGCGTGATCTCCCACTCCCTCAGGAGCAGCGGAGGGAGTACAGCCCCAACTTCTAAGATGCCTGCCTGCAGGACAATGTCGACAGCGTTCCGCAAGAGTTTAGGATCGATGCGCTCAGCCTGAATTTGTGACGGAACCAGCCCCAACTGCGGAATATCCGCGTGGAGAAGGTCATCGACGATGCAGGCCACCAGTTTCTGCTGATAGGCGCCGATGAGAAATTCGTGAACCCAGATCTCACGAGCTTTGCTGAGAGCCTTTGAGAGGCAAATCAGAACTGCTCCAGCTTGATGAAGCGCTTCCCTGATCTGGTCATCCCAGGGGCGGCCGGCAACGAGGCTGCTGATGGAATGTTGATCGATAAAATCTTCGCTGAACCCAAAATTGCCTTCTCCTTGCCCCGGCCGGTCGAGCCAAAGACTGACCCCCTGTAGCAGCAAAGCCTCAGCAACTGGCTTTACCCGGTCTTGCTTATCTTCGGAGGCGTGGCTTAGAAAGACGAAAGTCATTCGAGCAGTATCGTTTAAGTTGTATACTTAGGTTCCTCGAACCTTGCATTTTGGTTCTACCAAATCAAGTTTTTAGTTGCGTTCAGCACCATGGCAATAGACGCGGTTGGATAAGGCGTTGAGACGATACTTCGTCCTGCATGAGATACTGCGAGTTGACGCTGCCAACATATGGCAAAGCTTGCTGGCCTTCAATTTGGGGGTCGAAATTGGTCACCTGGCGATCGTGTTGGTCACATGGCCTGCAATTATCTCAATCGGCAAAATGAGTCTGCGGGCCTGGCGCTGTGGGCGTATTAGTCTGGCTACAGCCTGCATTGCAGTGGCAGGCTTCTGGGCAATCCAGCGCGTCGGGTTCGCGGTGTCCAACCTCTTGTAATAGTCCCGCTTTGCGGTTCGCCCGCTTTTGACGCAACGGGGACGTTGCGGGTGAAGGGGCGGTTGATTCTATTCGACTCGTCATCGAGATTGCTGCAAGGGCATGCACGTTTTCCAAATTGACCCTATCTCATTGGCCCAAATAGGCGGGTTTTCCAAAATCGATGACGTGTAACATATTGTTATTATTTAAGATACAATGCGACTGAAAATCGCAGTGTCGGTGGTTCGATTCCGCCCCTGGGCACCATCCGTTACATCATCGCTTGAAATTTCAATCTGTTAGAAAGCGGATTTGCCCCACCTTGCTCCGCGCCGGAGTAAAGTGGGGCAGTTTTGTTCAATTTTTGTCTTCGTCGAACCGGGCCATCGCTTTCGCGGCAAGAACTTTCTGACGCGCGCCGCGGGTGTAGCGCACGACTTCCTTCGAAGTCGTATGGCCGGTAATCGCCATGATCTCGCTTTCGCCGGCGCCTAGTTCGGCAAGGCGCGAAGCGGCGGCCTTGCGCAGACCGTGCGCGGAACAGTGCGGCAATCCGGCCTCGTTGCAGCGGTCCCGGAACCAGTTTCCGAAGCCGTTCGCCGTGAACGGCTTGTTGAAGGCCGTGACGAGGAACGTCAGATTGCCCGAGGGCGTCGCCTCGACGATCGCTTTCAGTTCCGGTCGCACCGGAATCGAAAGCGTAACGGGCTTGCGGTTGCGGTTCTTGGCCTGCGTGAAGGTGATCCAACCCTCCTTGACGTGCTGACGGCCGAACGCGACCACGTCCGATCGGCGCCGGGGAAGAGCTGTGCGATTACATCGTGGCGCAGGAAGCGTTGTTCCTGGAATGGCAATCCGGGGACGGTTCAGGCGGGGAATAACCGGACAGGTCCGGAGCGTTTGAGTCCGGTTTGTGATAAATATTTTCACGCTGTTTTCAGACGATCCCGATTCGCCTGTAAGATGAAATTATGGGCAATAGTGAGCTGTGCAAGATGTGCGCGGTCATACCGCGCAATCTTGGCAAGGGGGCTCAGGAGCCGCCCCCGTTGCATCCCCGGCTGTTCGGCCGGACGACGGTATCGAACCCCCGCCGGCCGAGCGCAGCGTGTCGCCGCTGCATCACGACCGAAGGGAGATTTCACTCTCCCCTCGGAACCCCATTGACCAGGTCCGGGAGACTTCCCTCTCCCCCTGGACCGTCCCTTGGACCAGCCGTGCCGCCGCTGGACCACGGCCGGGATTGCGCATCCCGGACCCCGCGAAGGAGCCCCGCCCATGACGGATGACGGCGCGCGAAAAGCGAGCGGTTCGGAAACCCGTAAACGCACCGTCATTTTGCAGGCGCGTTTCTCCGCCGACGAGGCCGCCGCCGTCCGGGCCGAAGCGGACCGCGCCGGGACGACGGTGGGCGCCCTGATCCGCTCCGCCGTGCTCTCCGCCGAACCCCCGCGCGCGGCGCGCCGGCCGACGGTCAATCACAAGGCCGTCGCCCGGGTGCTGGGCGAGCTGGGCCGTGTCGCGGACGCCTTCCGCGCGGCGGCGGGGGCCGCCGATCCGGACCGGACCCATGCCCTGATCGACGCCGCGACGCGCGACCTGTCCGAGCTGCGGACGGTCTGCTTCGAAGCCCTCGGGCGGGAGCCTTGATCCTCAAAGGCAGCCAGCGCGCGGGCGGCGACGACCTCGCCAGCCATCTAATGAACATCTACGACAACGACTCGATGGAGCTGGCGGAGGTCAGGGGCACGCTCGCCGGGGACCTGCACGGGGCGCTTGCCGAATTCGAGGCGCACGCGGCGGGGACGCGGTGCAAGGAGCCGCTCTACAGCCTCTCCATCAATCCGTCGGAGCCGATGACGCGCGAGCAGTATCTCGCCGCCGTCGCCCGCATCGAGGACCGGCTGGGCCTGACCGGACAGCCGCGGGCCGTCGTCTTTCATGTGAAAGAGGGCCGGGAGCACTGCCACGTCGTCTGGTCGCGGATCGACACCAAAAACATGCGCGCGGTGCAGCTTTCCCACGACCACCAGAAACTCCGGGTCGCCGCGCAGGAACTGGCAAGGGACTTCGGCCATAAACTGCCGGACGGCCTTGCCAGAAACCGCGGAGCGCAGCGGTTCGCGGCGGACCCCACGATCAGGGCGGGGGAGCAGGCCCAGGCGGAGCGCAGCGGACTGAAAGCGCAGGAGCGACGCGCCGCGATCACCGCCGCCTTCCGGCAATCGGACGGCGCGCAGGCCTTCATCAATGCGCTATGGGCATCCGGCTATCACCTCGCACAGGGCGACGAGCGCGGGTTTGTCGTCGTGGACGGCGCCGGGCAGGTCCATAGCCTGAGCCGCCAGATCGACGGCGCGCGGGCGAAGGACATCAAGGCGAAGCTTGCGCCCCTGACGCCCGAGGACCTGCCGGGCGTAAAAGAAACCCGCAAGCGCGTCGCCGCCGAATGCGAAGAAGAGGCGCTCGACCCCGAGGCCGCGCCGCACCTCAAGCGCTCTCCGGAACAGCTCAAGGCGCGGCAGGACAAACGCCGCGCCGGCCTGACCGCGGAGCGTCAGGCCCTTGAACTGAAACAGCGGCAGGAGCGCATGGCGCTGCACGCCGCGCAAAAGCGCGAAGCCGAACAACCCTTCGCGCGCGCCGCCTCGGCGGTGCTCGCGCTGATCGGCAAGGTCCCGGTCCTGCGCAGCGTGCTGGCGCCGCTCTACAAAAACCCGAAACTCAATATGGCCGAGCGCCACCGCCTCGAAAACGAGGCCCTTGACCGCCGCTACGAGCGCGAGCGCAAAAATTTGGAGCGCCGCGCCGAGGCGCTGGACCGGGTCGAAGCCCGCGAAAACCGCTCACTCGCCCGCGACCAGCGCCTTGTCCAGGAACACGGCCTGACGGCGCGGGAGAAGGCGACATTGGAGCGCTACCGCGAGCTTGCTGAAAACAAGGCCGACATCACGGCGCGTGAAGAGAACGAGGCGAAACAGCCCATGCGGAAGCGCACCCAGGACACCGGCCGCCGCCGTCCTCGCGGGTTCGGGCTCCGGCGCGATTGAGTACTTGTCACCACCGCGCGCTTCTGTTGAAGCGCAGGCCGATCTTTCGGAAACGCGCCTCTTTTTGCTTCATTTCTTCTTTGACGCGCGCGGCCCATTTGTTCTTGGCGATGGCGGCGTCGCGCTTTTCGATTTCGACGCGGTCGACTTCGTTTGCGAGTGCGCGCCAGCTTCCATCCGGCCGCAGGACCATCTTTGGCGCGTCCTTTTTTATGCTCTCCGGTATTTCGCCGGGCTTTTTGTTGAGGTCTTTCTCGGTGACCATGTGCGTTCCTCCGCTTTGCGATGCGGAAGTACGGGAGCGGGGCAGAAGTGTCCTGGTCAGAACCTGGTCAGTCTTTCCGCTGGCGGTCGGCAAGCCCGCCGAATGCGTGACAGCGTCGGTTTGAATCAACACGAAAGGCGCGCTTTAGCGTTACCGTCAGCTTGCCGAAAACGAGGCCGACGCCACGGCGAGTGTAGAGAGCAAGGTGAAACGGTCCACGCGCAATCACACCCGGGACACCGGTCACCGCCGTCCGCGGGGTTCGGATACCGGAGGGATTAGCGTTTGTGTCCATTATCGGGAATCGCCTGAAAGGCGGTGCCCGGTCTGCATGGAGGAGTGCTACAGCGCCTGCATTTGTCCGCCGTTGCGAGGGTTTTTCTGTGAGTGTTTTGCCACGAGAGCGGGAATGTACATGGAAGCTGCCACGCTAGGCCAAGTATATTTTTGGGATGAAACGGCTGGATGATCTCAAGCGGTTCTATGACATTCTCGGCGTTTTGCAGGAGCGCTCGGGTGGCTCCCGTTTGCTATCTCAGTGCAGTGGGAGGCTGAGCTGGCCGGAGCGCGGCGTGTACTTTTTTATGGAAGATGGAGAGTTTCGCAGCGATAGCGGTACCGGGCCGCGCATCGTGCGCGTCGGTACGCACGCGTTGAAGCCTGGTTCGCGCACAACGCTTTGGAAGCGTTTGTCGCAGCATCGAGGAACGAGCCGCTCCGGCGGCGGCAATCACCGGGGCTCGATCTTCCGCCTAATTGTTGGAACGGCAGTCATCGGCCGAAGCGGTCTTACGTGCCCCACGTGGGATAATGGCAGCACGGTTGCATCCGCCGAAATCCGTGCGGGTGAGATCGCGCTGGAGCGCGCCGTAAGCGAGGCGATCGGCACCATGCGCTTTGTCTGGGTCGGTATCCCTGACGATCCGGGGAAAAGCAGCGAGCGCGGTTACATTGAGCGTAACGCCATCGCCTTGCTTAGTAATTACCGTAAGCAAGTCCTTGATCCGGCCTCGCCAGGCTGGCTCGGCCACTCCTGCGACCGGCCATTGGTGCGCGAGTCACATCTTTGGAACAACAACCATGTGGCTGATGCCTACGATCCCGCCTTTCTTGACCGGCTAGAGGCGCTGGCAAGGACATGAGCGGTCAGACGCACTCACAACGGATCATCGCTTTGCTCCTGCAAAAACCAGGGCTCGATGATGACGAGATCGCAAAGCAGCTCGGGATCGAGCCGCGCCAGACCGTCAACCAGGTTTGCAGGCATCTGGCCACGAATGGAGTGCTTCAGCGGGAGCGCGGCGCGACGGGCAAGATTGTCAATAACATCGCGGTCGGATCAGCGCTGTCTGCCAAACCGGCACAAGTTTCACGGGTCACTTCCAGACCGAATGCCACGCAGCGGGATTTCGACAGCCCTTTCATTCCCGAGGAGTTTGCGAAGACCTTGCTCGTCATTCCCTGCTCGGGGGAAAAGCGGAATTTCGACGTTGTAGGTAGAGATGGACCAGCGATCGCGCAGTCGTTGCCAAAAGATATAGCCGTCGAGCTAATGAAGGCGCGAGAGTGCGCGAAGTCTCTTGTGCCGTTTGATGAGCGGCGTCTCGTTCCGGCATGGCAACGCTATGACGGCTCTCTATACGAGAGCGGACGGAATGCGCTTGCCGACCTCATGGCGGCAGGAATGCACGTTATAATCCTCAGCGGCGGGTATGGAGTCGTCCTCGCGCAGGAGCCGATCGGCTCTTACAATGCGCGCCTCGTTCCATCATGGTGGCCAAATCGCTTGATCGAGCGCGCATTGGTTGCCTACGCTCAGCATCATGAGATTGCTTCGGTGCGGGCGTTCGTCTCCGCGACGGGGCCTTATGCAACAGTTCTCAAGCGGGTGAGGTGGGGCGAAGCCGGCATCGATGATGCCCTGATGCTCACTCCGGAGCCTGAACCGGGCGGAATGCGTAGAAGTCCTGCAACTCAGGGGCAAGCTCTGGCAGCCTTGCGTGATGGAGTGCTTTCGCCCGCATGGCGCAGCTCGTACGGACTTGGGCTGATCGCTCACGCCGGCTGAACAAACGAGGCAGGCCCCAGCAGGCCGCATGGCGGCGGGTCGTCCTATTCCAAGGCCTTCAATGGGGACCCTGCGTATTGTTCTCGACGGCGGGGTTTCGGAAACTGGACTGCCGTTTGGCCAGCCAAGGCGGGGGTGGCTTTCAGCGAGCCGGGGTATTTCAGCATTTGCTGAAAATGTAGTATCTGGTGAAACTTATTTGCGCCATTTCATTAAATATGCTATTTTCAACAAATGTTGAAAGCACCAGAATCAGTGAAGGAACTAGAGAACCGCGCCGCCGCGGCTTTCCAGGAACTTGTGGCGGAGGTTCCGGCTATCCGGGTGGAAAGGGTCGAGATTGAGCCAGCCTTGCCTTTCCGGGGGATCGACATCCTTGTGCATCTAAAAATCTTTGACCGCCCGCAAATTCTGGTTTGCGAGGTGAAATCCAGCGGGCAACCCCGGAATGTCCGTGAATCTTTGCTCCAGTTACGGAACTATGTCGCGCACTCCGGGCACGACGCCGTTCCTGTGTTGATCGCCCCGTATTTGTCGCCGGAGGCGCAAGCGCTTTGCAAAGAGCACAACGTCGCTTTTCTTGACCTCGTCGGCAACGCCCGCCTTGCCTTTGATAACCTCTTCATTGAACGGCGCGTTGCCGACAGGCCGCCCGCCGATCGGCGCGCCCTAAGGTCGCTGTTCAAGCCCAAATCGGCACGGGTGCTACGCATCATGTTCCGCGATCCGGGGCGCGCCTGGCGCGTCACCGAGCTGGCTGAGACGGCCGGCGTCAGTCTTGGTCACGTCAGCAACGTTCGCACCGGGTTGCTTGATCGAGAGCTGGCGCGGGTATCAGAGGACGGCCTTGTTCTCTCCGAACCAGATGCACTGCTCAACGCATGGCGCGATGAATATGAGGCGCCTGAGGGAAAAAGGCTTTCCTTCTATACGATCCTGCATGGCAGCGCTTTTGAGCGGGCCGCACGCGATGTTCTTGGCGTGTCGTCTGGGAGTGGCAAAGCCGTCTTTGCGTTCTTTTCGGCGGCTCATTGGCTGGCACCCTTCGGCCGTACCGGCATGCAGTATTTCTACGCCGATAGCGCCGGGCTGGAACTCCTGAAAGAGCGTCTCGAACTCGCTCCCTCGCCAAAAGGAGAAAATGTCACCGTAACTGTGCCGAAGGATTTGGGCTTGTTCCGCGACACGGTCGAGCCGGCGCCGGGTGCCATCTGCACCAGCGCGGTCCAGACCTACCTCGACCTTTGGGTTTCGGGAGAACGAGGGCGGGAAGCCGCAGAGCATTTAAGACAGGAGAAGCTTTCATGGAAGAATTGACAACGGCTACCGAGCCGCAGTCGGCGGCCGACTACGACGACCGCACGACTACGGCTGTCAAGAGCGTGCTAATAGAAATCGGACAGATTCTGGGCAGTTTCAGAGGGAAATTCGCTGTTATAGGCGGCGCTGTCCCCTGGCTGCTACTCGACAACGAGGAAATGCCGCACGTCGGATCAATCGACGTGGATCTTAGTCTCGATCCAGAGGCTCTCGGCGACGGGGAGTACGCCACCCTCGTCGAGGCCTTGATGGATAATGGCTATAAACAGAGGATGGGGTTCCGCCCTTTCCAGCTCGTACGAACAGTCCCCGGTATTGATGATGGCCCGCCAATCAACGTGGTGGTGGATTTCCTCATGCCGCGGGAAGTGGAAATCATCAAGAACAGCCCCCCGCTCGTCGCCGATTTTGCCGTGCAAAAAGCCGATGGAGCGGATTTGGCGATTCGCTTCTACCAGTTCGTCGCGGTCGAAGGTTCGATGCCCGATGGCGGTCCCAATCGTGTCGAAATCGCTGTCTGCTCGATACCGGCACTGTTAGCGATGAAGGGGCACGCCCTTAAAAATCGCCTCAAGCAAAAAGACGCATATGACATCTATTATTGCGTTCGTAATTACCCCGGTGGCCCCGAGGCGCTCGCAGAGGCCTGCCGCGCATTGCTTGAACATGACAGCGCAGCGCGAGGCTACCGCTACATCGCCGAAAAGTTTGACCGAGTGGATAACTACGGTCCAGACCGTGTCCGCCGGTTCGTCCAGGATACGAACGCTTTGGGCGAACGTACTTTGGACCAGTGGCAGCAGGACGCGTTCGGTCAGGTCGATGCCTGGCTGCGCGCCTTGGGCCTAAGATAATGACGCTGTCGAGAATCGTGCCGCGAAAAAAAGTCGGGCTTCCATGTGATACCCAAAAAAACGGATAACGGTCATCCAGTGATTTGCAAGACACTTCAAAGAATTTGTGGACGCCTACTTATGACAAGCAACTGCAAACCGGAGGTAAACGATAAGGAGCTTGTCGGCTTCGCGACAAAGTTCCTGGAAGCGTATGCTGCTTCTGCCAAAAGCAGTACGGCTGGAACGGGTCAGATTCAGAATCACCGTCCGTTTTCCTTCGGCGCAGGGGGCGTAATCGAGCTGACCGCTGAAATTGTCGCCGCCCAATCAGGCTTCGTGCACCGAGCAGCCAAGCTGCTGAAATCGAAGGCCGCCCACGAAAAAGCGATCTCGAACATCGCAATGCTGATTCCGCTTGATGGCGCCCCCTAAAACGAGATGAAGGCGCCCACCCGTTACGGAATGATGGCGCCCCCCGATTCCGAGATGATCC
>NZ_JAKFWS010000163.1 GCF_021731785.1 Methylocystis sp. | reverse complement strand
GGGGAGGGGGCGTTCTTCAATTCAACTTGCATTTCGTCTCCGGCTGGTCGACTCCCAGCGTGTCGAGTTCGCTCATTTGATGGAGGAAGCCTTCCTGCGGCGACACCGAGACGACGATCCGTCCGTCGGAAAGAAGAATCGGTTGGCGTAACTGCAGGTTCCAAGGCCGCAGCGTCAGTCGCACGCCTTTGAAGGCGGCGATCGAGAAGTCCTTGCCGACCATGTAAAGGCGCAGCTTCTCAGGGTCGTTTGAAGCGGTGCGCGTCGCCGCTTCGCCGATCATCCGCATCGCCAGCCACGCCGCATTGTCGCGGGCGTTCATCAAGCGCCTGAACGTTTGAATGAATCGGTTCTGCAATTGAAGCGCCCCCCATTGTTCATGCGCGGGATCCCAGTTCGTCGGCATCAAGCCGGCTGAGCCGGCGACAGGGCGCGGGTCCCAGGTGCGATAGGGAAGGTAGCCGCCGAAGACTTCGCTCTCGTCGGCGGCGACGAGCGCGTCATAGGCGGGCGCGTTCTGCGTCAGCAAAGGCATCTGGCGTTGCGTTTGCACCGAGCCTGAATCGCTGCGTCGTCCGCCCTCAGTATCTTGAGAAAGGCGTTCTTCGACGATTTTCGCGCCGAATTTCTTGGCGCTGTTGCGGAAGGCCTGCGCCAGGAGTTCATCGTTGGGATGCGATCCTTTGATGAGCAGCCAGCGCCGCCACTGCTTCCAGACGAGATATTGCGCCAGACCGTCCGCGAGCATCGAACGCGTCGGCGCGACATGGATGACATTGGCGCGGCAGGCCTCTTCGCGCAGCCTGTCGTCGGTCGCCGAGACGTTCAAGAGCAGCGCGCCTTTCGGCTTGGCGCGCTCGGCGGCGGCGAGCAGGCGTTCGGGCGAGAGGTCGGCGATAATGAACAGCGCGCCTTTTTCGATCAGCGCGTCGAGGGCCGTCACGACGTCATCGCCTTCCTCGAGCCTGGCGTCGATCGTCTCGAACGTCTCGTTGGTGAATTTGCCTGTGGTGTTGTTGTCGGCCGCGCCCAGCAAGGCGCCGGCAAGCGTGTCGTCGGCGGCGGGAATGTCGAGAATGGAGAGGGTCTCGCGCGAATGCGTTTCGCGCAGGACGCCGACTTTGACATTTATTGTTTCTGCCGCGAGCGGCGTGGCTAGAAACAGCAAACAGAAGGCGGCGACCAAGCTTTTCATAGCGCCTAAATGGCCGCTTTGGCGCGCGGGATCAAGTTGCTCGGCGCTCCCGCGCGCCCTCGCCAATCACCTCGTCACGCGCATCAGCGCCTTGCCCTTCTTGGACGCGATCTCCTTGGCGTCGAGCGTGCCGTCGCTGTCGGGGTCCGCATCCTTGAACATGGCGGCGACCATGACGAGAAACTCGTCCTTCGAGAGCGTGCCGTCGTTGTCAGGGTCGGCCGTCTTGAACCCCTGTTTCGAGACGCGGCCCTTCATCTCTTTGAAGTCGACGGTCCCATCCGAGTCCTTCTCGAGGCGCGTGAAAAGCTCGGTGGCGGATTTATTGACTTCGTTGAGGTCGACGGTGCCGTCGTTGTCGGTGTCGAGCGCGGCGACGGGGCCGGTCGCTTTGGCGAGCGTGGACGTCGCCGGCAGCGCCATGACGCCGGCGAGCGCCAGCGCGCCGAACAGCAATGCTTTGTTCATTTGCGACTCCTTTGAGTAGGGCCATCGAAACCAATATAGCGCGGGCGGCGTCGAACCGGCTAGCGCCGTTTGGGCCGCAGTAGGGGAGGGCGCGGCCCGTCTGTCGCCGAACTACGGCGGCGCAGGCGACACGCCGGAAGGCTTCCGGCGCAAGGGCAGGCTCGCGATCAGCACGGCAAGAATCCCGGCCACGAAGATGCCGTCGAAGGTTCCCGCGCCGCCAAATGATGCGACCGGCGTCCCGATCTCTTGAATCCTGCCGAGATTGAGCAGATCAGCGCCGATGAGCGTGCCCAGGCTGCCGCTGACATAGGCGACCGGCGCGGCATAGTCGCGCGACAGCAAGAGCGCCAGAGCCGCCGAGAGCAGCGGCGGCGCGACGATCGGAACGCTGATGCCGACGCCGGGCACGATCCGCGCCAAGAGATGGACGACCAGAGCGACGATCAGCGTCGCCATGCTTGCGGCGATCCAGATGCGATTGCGGGCAAGCAGATACAGCGAGAGCAAAAAAGGAATGACTGCGCCGCCGACATTTACCGCCAGGATCATGCCCGGCCAATCGACGACCATCGGAACGACATAGCGCCTTCCGAAAAAGTCGATCACTTCTTGCGGGACTACGCGCTCGCTGGCGAAATGCGCGATCGGAATGTTTATGTAGCTTCCCAGAAGCGACGCGAGTAACACCAGCGTCGCATATTTGGAGCTCAGGCCGATGCGGCTATAGGCGTAGTGTAGCGCGCCAACCTGTATCAGCAGGAAAAGCGCCAGCAGCACTCCAAAGAAGACCGCATAGACGGTCGGCGGCAGAGGAAGATAATGAAGCTCGTGTGAATACACGCGTCGCCTCCCTTGGCGCACGTTCAAGCGCTGGCGCCTCATATAGAGGGCGCGCGATCGAGATGCAGTCCCTGCTCGAAACGCGATGACGAAACCTTTGGACAGACATTGCCGCGCCGCGCTTCAGCAATGGATGACCCCCGACATAAAGTTTGGCTCTGTCTTCGCATTCGTCGAAGACGCGCAAAATGAGGCATTGTCTGACGCCCGGAAAAGTTCAACGCTCGCCGCAGGGCTTGGGCATGGCGGCAAAGCTTTTCTCGTTTGCGCGCCGCTAACAGTTAAGGAGAATGCCGGTGATCGAGCAGCTGCCGAACTTCCCCGATAGCGTGGTTGCGATCGTCTGCAGGGAACGCGTGACGAAGGCGGACTATGACTCCGTTCTCGTTCCTGCGGTTGAGAACGCGCTCGAGAAACACGAGAAGGTCAGGATTTATTACGAAATCGCGCCAGATTTCTCGGGATTCGATCCCGGCGCGATGTTCGAGGATTTTAAGGTCGGAATGGGTCATCTCACGCGTTGGGAGCGAATCGCGCTTGTCACCGACGTCGAATGGATCAAGCATGCCATGCGGCTGTTCAGCTTCATGATGCCCGGCGAGACGAAGTTGTTTCCAACGTCGCAGGCAGACGAGGCGCGCGCCTGGATCGCGGTTTAGCGGTCCGTCGAGGCGTCGTGCAGGGGCAGCGTCGCGGTCAGCCGCGCGCCGCCTTGCGCGTCGTTCGACAATGTGAGCGCGCCACCCAGCGCGCCGACTCTCTCGCTCATGCCGCGCAACCCGAGACCGCCGCTCGACGACGGGCGATGCGTCGCGTCGAGACCTGCCCCATTATCGCGCACGACGATACGCAAGGCGCCCCTAGCCTGCTCGACGATTACCTCCACGCGATCGGCGCCCGAATGCCGGAGCGCATTGGCGAGGCCTTCCTGCACGATGCGATAGGCGGTAAGCGCGGTTTCCTCTTCTAGAGCGCGCTGCGAAAAAGTGGAATCCGGCTTTTCGCGCGAAGCGCGGAGGTCGCCGGAAGCGCCGTCGAGCGAAAGCGTGATGGCGACGCTAGGGTTCGCCTCACGCCAACCCTGCGCCAGCGCCTGCAAGGCGTCGGCCAGTCCCATCTCCTCAAGAGCGGCAGGACGCAACCGCCCGAGAATGCGCCTGTTGACCTGCTGCAAAGCGGCGATCTGCGCGTCGATGCGCGCGCAATCTTCGGCAAGACGCGCCGGCTCGGCCCCGGGAGCGGTGACGCGGCGCGCCAGCGCTCCGACGCCGGCGCGGACAGTGAACAGGAAGGGCCCGATCTCGTCATGCAGGTCACGCGCGATGTCTTTGCGCTCTTCGTCCTGCACATGGATCATGCGCCGCACGAGCCGGCGATTTTCTTCATCGAGCTGTTGCAGGGTCGCCGCCAGAGCGTTGATGCGCTCTGCAATGATGATGAATTCCGGAGAGCCGTCGGCGGGAACGCGCACCGAATGTTCGCCGCGCTCCAGCCGCTGCAGGCCATCAGCGAGGGTCGCGACGGGACGCAGCGTTCGCGACACGGCGAGCGAGACAAGTCCGAAGGCGGCGACCGAGATTCCCGCGCCGCCGATCGTGAGCCAGACGATCTCCTGCCAAATCTCTGCGATCTCATCTGCGGGATTGGGGGCGATCAGGATCGCGCCGCGGCCCGTTTTGATCCGCGTGGCGGCGGCGTTCGGCAGCACGAGCCGCGCAAACCACTGCGGCGCGCGATTGACGTCCTTTTGCGCGGGAGCCTCCTCTCCGGCGAGCGTGACGCGGACATGGCGCAGCCGGCGCGCGTCGGCGAGAAGTCGCGTAATTTCGGCCTGGGGATCTGGCGCCGTCTCAAGTCGCGGCAGAGTCGCTTCGACCAGATCGCGCGCAAGGCGCGTCGCCCCGTCGGCCTCGGCGCGAACGCGCGCGCCGGCATGCAAGACGAGCAAGCCGACGCCGAGCGCCAATCCCAGCGCAAGCACGACGCCGAGCAGCAGCGACAGGCGCAGGCGCAGGGAGAGCGTTCGAAGCATGGCCAATTCTGTAAAGAAGCCGAAGACTTTACGAAAGGCTGCGATGCCGTCAATGTTCGCCGCATGTCATCCCAGCATGCTCGAACTCACGGAGCCACGTCGGAAAATGCGCGTTCTCATCGTTGACGACCATCCGATTATCGTTTCCGGCTGCGCGGCGATGCTCGCCGGCGAGGGCGACATCGACGTCGTCGACGCGCGCGACGCGGAGACCGGTCTTGCCGCTTTTGTGGCGCACAAGCCCGACGTGACGGTTGTCGACATCGGCCTGCCGGGCGTTTCCGGCTTCGAGTTGGCGCGGCGGATTCTGGAAATCGATCCGGGCGCGCGCATCGTCGTTTTCAGCATGAATGACGATCCGATTTTCGCGGCGCGGGCGATTCAGATGGGCGCAAAGGCCTATGTGACCAAGAACGACGACCCCTATCTCTTGCTGACGGCCGTGCGCGAAGTCGCTTCAGGCGGCGTTTTTCTCATGCCCAAAATCGCCAATCGGCTCGCGTTCGGAAAAAACGGCGCGACCGCCAGCCCGCTCTCCGCGCTGACCGCGCGAGAATTGGAGATTTTGCGGATGCTCGGACGCGGGCTTGGAATGGCGGAAATCGCCGATGCGACGCAAGTTTCCTACAAGACGATCGCCAACAGTTGCTCGATCATGAAACGAAAGCTCGGCGCACGCACGCCGATGGATCTATTGCGCATCGCGCTGGAACATAAACTGACGTGAGGGACGCGATCCTTCTCCCGTTTGCGGCAGAAGGCGTCATTACGAAGTGACGACGGATGAGGGCAGCGTCACCCTCTCCCGACGCGAACCGGGTGTTCCCGGTTCGCGCAAACAATGCTGAAGTCGGCAACAGCCGACTTCAGTTTGGGAGAGGAACTCGCCCTACTGAAGGTCCGGATAAGGTTCGGGCGGCGCGTAATTCGCCGGAACGGAACCGGTCAGCGCGCCGAGAAAGGCGACGATGTCGGCTGAATCCTTATCCGATAGATCTTGTCCGAGCTGGGTTTTGCCCATGATTTTTACGGCTTTGGCCAGCTCGGCGACGGACCCGTCATGAAAATAGGGCGCCGTTCGCGCGACGTTACGCAGACTCGCAACCTTGAAGACATAAAGGTCGGCGTCGTTCTTCGTCACATCCGCGAGACCCTTGTCGGGAGTCGCGACGCCGGTTTCCTTCCAATAGTCGCTCGCGACGCCAAACTTCTGGAAGGAATTGCCGCCGACGCCCGCGCCATTGTGGCAAGAGGCGCAGCCGAGATCGATGAATTTGCGCAGTCCCGCCTGTTCCTGCTTCGACAGCGCCGAGGCGTCGCCCGCGAGGAAGGCGTCGAATTTGGAAGGCGTCAGTAAGGTGCGCTCGAAGGCGCCGACCGCGACGCCCCAATTTTTGGAATTGATCGGATCCTTGTCGTCGGGGAACGCCTTGGCGAAGGCGTCGGCGTAGAGGGGGATCGACTTGAGCTTGCTCATCGCCGTCGCCTGATCGGGATTGCCGAAGCTCGTCGGGCCAAGCAGCGACTTTTCGGCTTGGTCTTCAAGCGACTCCCGATCGCCGCGCCAGTGTTGCTTGAAATTCAGCGCGGCATTGAAGATTGATGGCGCATTGCGGGGATTCTCCTTGCCGAAGACGCCGATCGCCTTCGGCAGTCCGTCGCTCGCCTGCTTGTCCGCCGGATGGCAATGGGCGCAACTGACATTGCCGTCCATTGACACGCGGTTCTCGAAGAACAGCCGCCGGCCGAGTTCGATGCGCGCGGACGCAACGGAATCATTGACTGCGGAGGGAACGGCGATCGGCTGGAAAATCCGCCTCGCGTCGTCAAGGAGCGCCTTGGCGTTCGGACTTTCCGCTCGGGCGGTCGTCGCGGCGAACAGGACGACGGGGAAGACGATGAAAAGAGAAGACGAGCGCAAGTCGACGCCTCCTGCTCGCGGCCGGCCGCGCCGCTGATCGGGGCCAAAACGATTCGAGCCGGCGCTGGAAAAGCGCAACCGCTCTGCGCAGCGCTCTTCTTGCCGACTCGATTCGGGAATTCTTTGGCGCCCTCGCCGAAGCGAAGGCCGCCCAGGTTATTAGATTTCGGCGGATTCGTAGCTGGTGATTTCCATGCCGACGCAAACTTCGACAATCACGGGGGTCGTCCAGGCCATTTTTTCCTCCGTCTGGGACTCTTTAAGATACGGCTTTGCCCTGCTTATATGGGTGTGGCCCCCGCAGGTTTAAGCTCGCGCAGCACTTAACATGATCGTCGCCACTTCGCAAATGGGATGCGGCGCACAATGGGCTGTTCCCCGGCGCCGTCAAAGTCGCGCCGCGGCAGCTTCTGATGCAAATGACGCAGCCGAACGTCTCGACAGGCGACTTGACGGCTGCTAGGCATAGCGAAACGCGGGAGGAGCCGCCCGGCTTGGCGAGTAGGCGCTAAAAAACAAATGGATAGCGCCGAATTGGCCGACATGCTTTTGAGCGTGGCCGGGACAGGTCGCGAATCGGGGTAGGGATGGGGACAGCGACGCTCGACGGCAAGGCGATAGCGCTTGACGACGCATATCGACACGCCGCCAAAATTCTTACTGGCGCGGCCTTTCCGCTCATCGCCGGCCTGGGCGCCGACGTCGCCGGCGCGCGCGCGGCGATCCTCTTGGCCGAGCGGCTGAAGGGCGCTTTCGATCATCTGGCGTCGCGCGAGACGCTCGCCGATATCGACGTCAAGCGCTCCTTCGGCATGTTCACGACCACCGCGAATGAAGCGCGCATTCGCAGCGACTGCGTCGTCCTTGTCGGCCCCGGGCTGACGCAAGCCTGGCCGGGAATGCTGGAGCGGCTTGCGCTTGATGAGCCGCCGCGCCGCGGCGCGCAGGCGCAGCATCCGCGCAAGGTGATTTGGCTCGAGCCCGAAGGCGACGAAGCGAGCGCCGTCCCCGGCGCGAAGGTCATCACGGCCTCGGTGCAGGAGCTCTCCGGCGTCCTCGCCGCATGGCGCGCCCGATTCGGCGGACGGCCGGTGGCGCTCGACGCTGAAAAAGTGAGCCTCATTGACGGCCTCGTAGAGACGTTAAGAAGCGCGCGTTTTGGCGTGTTCGTCTGGTCGGCTTCCTCACTCGATCCGCTGGCGATCGAGATGCTGCAGGGCCTGGTCACTGAGCTTAACGCCACGACACGGTTCACTGGCGTTCATATCGGCGCTCGCAGCGGCGCTTCGGGAGTTACGCAAGCCGCCGGTTGGATGACGGGCTTTCCGCCGCGCACCGGCTTTGGCCGCGGCTATCCGGAGCACGACCCGTGGCGTTTCGAGGCGTCGCGACTCGTCGACAGCGGCGAGGCCGATGCGGCGCTGTGGATCTCCGCCTTCGATGGCGAAACGCCCGCCTGGTCCCGAGCCGACATCCCGCTCATCACGCTTGCGCCGGCGCAGGCGGCGCCGTCCCGGGGACTCTTTATCGAGGTCGGTCGGCCCGGCGTCACCCATGACGCAGTGCTGATGAGTCAGGAAACCGGCGGCATGACGCTGCGCAGAGCAAGCGCGCCGACCGACGCGCCGAGCGTCGCGCTGGCGATCGGCGCCATCATGGCGGAAGTTTCGGAGGGCGCATGGCGCTGACAGTTTTGCGCGGCGGCCATATCGTCGATCCGGCGACGGGTCAGGACGCGATCGGCGACGTCTGGTTTGAGGATGGCCGCATCGTCGAACGCCCCGAGGGCCGCAGCGCCGACGAGGAGATCGACGTCTCCGGTCACATCGTCATGGCCGGCGCGATCGACATTCATTCCCACATCGCGGGCGGCAATGTGAACACGGCGCGGCTGCTGCTGCCGGAGCTGCATCGCGCGATTCGCGCGCGGCTGGCCGACACGCCGCTGTCGACCGCCAAATGGTCGAGCTACGAGACGGGCCGTCTCTATGCGCAGATGGGCTTCACCACCGTCGTCGAGCCGGCGATGGCGCCGCATCACGCCTTGCAGACGCATCTCGAATTCAACGACGCGCCGATCATCGACAAGGGCGCGCTCACCGTGCTCGGCAATGACGACTTTTTGCTCGGCATGCTGCGCGACGGCGAGACGGACGGCGCGATCAATGATTATGTCGCGCAGACCGTCGAAAACACGCGCTCGCTCGGCTTAAAATGCATCAATCCGGGCGGCGTCGAAGCGTTCAAGGAAAACATGCGCGCCTTCGGGCTTGACGACGTCGTGCCCTTTTACGGACTGACGTCGCGCCAGATTTTCCAGGCGTTGCAGAAGGCGACGCAGGCGGTGGGCATCGCTCATCCGCTACATCTGCACATGAATAATCTCGGCCTCGCCGGCAATATCGACACGGCGCTCGCGACGATCGACGCGGCGCAGGGATTGCCGCTCCATCTCGCCCATGTGCAGTTTTACGCCTATGGCAAAGAGGGCAAGAACGGCTTCTCGTCGGCCGGCGCTCTCTTCGCCGAGAAGATCAACGCCAACAATAATGTGAGCGTCGACGTCGGCCAGGTGATGTTCTCGGACACGGTGACGATCTCGTCCGACGTTCTGAAACAGTTCAACAGCCTGCCGGGCGCAATCCCGAAGAAGGGCGCGATTTTCGACGGCGACGCCAATGGCGGCGGCATCGTTCCTTACGTCTATAAGATTTCGAACTACTATAACGCCATTCAATGGGCGGCGGGGCTGGAGCTGTTCCTGCTGATTGAAAATCCCGAGCAGGTGTTCTTCACCACCGACCATCCGAACGGCGGTCCCTTCACGACCTATCCGGAGCTGTTCGCGCTGCTGATGAGCGCCGACCTTCGCGCGCAATATCTTTCGCGCCTGCCGGCCGACGTTTTGGAGCACACCACGCTGCCGTCGATCTCGCGCGAGTATACGCTTTACGAGATCGCGCAGATGAGCCGCTCCGGCGCGGCGAAACTGTTCGGCTTTGAAGACCGCGGCCGGCTCGGCGCCGGCGCCGTCGCCGACATCGCAGTTTATAAGCCCGGGCGCGACGTCGCCGGCATGTTCCGCCGCGCATCTTATGTGTTCAAGGACGGCAATCTCGTCGTGCGCGATGGCCAAGTCTCGCATTACACGCGCGGCAAGACGCTGCATATTCGCCCGCGCTACGATCGGCAGATTACCAAGCGCCTCGATTCCTACTACGACGATCTTTACGGCTTGCCGCGCAGCATTTTCGACGTTCCTGACGCCGCGCTGCCGCACAAGGACGCCTTTGCGGAGGTTCCATGCCGGATATAGTCCGCAATGGCGTCACGATAGACGACAATTTCGCCGAAGCCTTCCCGATGAGCGGGACGGGCATTCTGATCACCGCGCCAAACGCCAAATGGGCGCGGCAGGCGGGACTGACGATGACGGGCTTTGCGACATCGGTCATCGGCTGCGGCTGCGAGGCCGGGATCGATCGCGAAGTTTCGCCGCAAGAAACGCCGGACGGGCGTCCCGGCGTGCGCGTGCTGCTCTTCGCCATGTCGTCGAAGGACGCCGAGAAGCAGCTCGTCAATCGACTCGGCCAATGCGTGCTGACCTGCCCGGGCTCGGCGGTCTATTCGACGGTCGCCGGCGAATTCGAGATCAAGGTCGGCGACGCGGTGCGCCAGTTCGGCGACAAATGGCAAATGTCAAAGGTGGTCGACGGGCGGCGCTACTGGCGCGTGCCGGTGATGGACGGCGAGTTCTTCTGTGAAGGCAAGGTCGGCCTGACGAAGAAATCGGTGGGCGGCGGTAATCTTTTGATCATGGGCGCGGACTGGGACAAGACCATGCGCGCGACCGAGGCCGCCGTATCGGCGATCGACGGCGTCGCCGACGCCATCGCGCCATTCCCCGGCGGCATCGTGCGCTCGGGCTCCAAGGTCGGCTCGCAATATAAGGGGATGAGCGCCTCGACCAATGACGCTTATTGTCCGACGCTGCGCGGCGTCACCAAAAGCGCGCTCGACGAGGACATCGGCTGCGTGCTCGAAATCGTCATCGACGGCCTCACCGATAACGCGGTGCGCGAGGCGATGCGCGCGGGGCTGCGCGCCATCATCGAGATGGGGCCGGAGCAGGGTGCGAAGCGCGTCGGCGCCGGCAATTACGGCGGCAAGCTCGGACCGTTCCATTATCATTTGAAGGAATTGCTGCCGTGAAGCCGTTTACCTTCACGCTTCGCCAGGAGCCGCCCCAGCGCGTCGATCTTTCGCCGCTGACCCCGGATCGTCTCGCCGGCAAGCCAATCGCGCAGATTGAAGAGATCGAGATCGGCGTCACACGGATTTCGACGAAGGTCGGCGACCTCTTCAAGATTGCCGAAGGCGATCTGAAGAATGTTCGCTTTGAGGGCGGCTCGTCGCGATTCGATCTTCTCGGCACGAAACTTTTGCCTGGCTTCGCGATCCATGTCGAAGGCGACGTCGGCGCGCAATGCGGCCGTCTGGCCAAGGGCGGAAGAATCACCGTCGCCGGAAGCGCCGGCCCGCATGCGGCCTCAGGCAATCTCGGCGCCGATATCGAGATCAGGGGCGATGTCGGCGAGTTCCTCGCTGGTCCGCTCGCGGGCGAACTCGCCGGCATGGCCGGCGGGCGCGTTATCGTGCGCGGCAAGGCAGGCGAACGCGCCGGCGACCGGCTGCGCCGCGGCATTCTCATCATCGAAGGCGACGCTGGCGAAGACCTCGGCGCCCGCGTCATCGCCGGCACGATCTTCTGCTTGGGTGAGGCCAAGGGCCGGATCGGCTATCTCAACAAGCGCGGCTCGATTGTGCTCGCGCGCGGTGGCTGCTTCGGCGCGACCTATGTCGATTGCGGCGCGCATGAGCTTACTTTCGCGCGGCTTTTCGCACGCAGCCTGAGAAATCATAGCGCTCCCGCCGCTGATCTCCTGTCGCGGAAGCTGCGACGCTACGGCGGCGACACGGCGGTCTATGGCAAGGGCGAGATATTGACCCCCGACTGACGGGCATTACCCTTGCTAGGACGCAAACGCCCGCCGAGCGGGCGCTTAGCAAGGAGATTGTACGATGAATTTCGTCGAACTGATCCTTACCGTCTGCACGCTGGCGCAGCCCGCCTCCTGCGACGAACGCAAGATCGTTCTTGAATCCGCCTCGGGCTCGACCAATAATTGCATGATGCAGGCGATGCCATATATCGCTCAGTGGTGCGGCGAACATCCGCAACTGACCGTCACCAAATGGCGCTGCGCCCGGCCTGGATCGGAAGGCGACAAGATCTGATCGAGGCCTTCGGGCGCGGTCTCATCCATGACGAATGAATCGGACATACGATCGGCCGGCGCCTTTTGCGGCACCTTACGCGCCTCCTGACGAGAGCTTCGCTGAGGCTTTCCTTGAGTCGCGTCCAGAGGCCGCGGCGTCGCTGGCGACAGAAGAAACTGCGCTGACACTCGTGCGCGGCATTCGCGCCAGGCGCGATTTGCTTGGCGGCGTCGAAGATTTCCTCCACGAATTTTCCCTGACGTCGCGAGAGGGCCTCGCGGTCATGGCGCTCGCCGAGGCGTTGTTGCGCGTTCCTGACGACGCGACGGCCGATCAACTCCTCGCCGATAAGCTCGTTGAAGGTGATTTTTCTCATCATGAGGCGTCGAGCGACGCTCTTCTCGTCCAGGCCTGCGCTTTCGCGTTGGGGCTTTCGGCGCGCATCGTCGACGTGACGGAACCGCGTGGGCTTGTCGCCGATCTCGCCCGTCGTATCGGCTTGCCGGCGCTGCGGACCGCCGCCCGCCAGGCGATGAGGCTGATGGGCGCCCATTTCGTCTTTGGCGAAACGGTTGAAGCGGCGCTCAAGCGATCGCACGGGCGACAGGAACGCTTTTCTTACGACATGCTCGGCGAAGGCGCGAGAACCGCTGAGGACGCCGAACGCTATTTTGAGGCCTACGCTCACGCCATTCGCGCCGTAGGCGACTCGGCTGAGGCCGCGTGGCTGCCGGCGTGTCCCGGAATTTCGATCAAGCCTTCGGCGCTGCATCCGCGCTACGAGGCGATTTCACGCGAACGCGTCTTGCGCGAATTGCCGCCGCGCGTGCTCGAATTGGCGCGCCTCGCCAAGGACCGCGATCTCGTTTTCACCATCGACGCGGAAGAAGCGGATCGGCTCGAGCTTTCGCTCGATGTCGTCGCGCGCGTCATCGAAGACTCGTCTCTTTCAGGCTGGGACGGGTTTGGGCTCGCAGTTCAAGCTTATTTGAAACGCGCTTCGGCCACGATCGACTACGTGGCGTCGCTCGCTGACGCCTACAATCGGCGCGTCATGGTGCGGCTCGTCAAGGGCGCTTATTGGGACAGCGAAATCAAACGCGCCCAGGAGCGCGGCCTCGCCGACTATCCGGTGTTCACGCGCAAGGCGATGACGGATCTCAATTTCGACGCCTGCGCGGCGCAGCTCTTCGCGCAACCTCGCATCTTTCCACAATTCGCCACGCATAACGCCCGCAGCGTCGCCGCCGTTCTGACGATGGCGGGCGGCCGACGCGACTTCGAGTTTCAGCGCCTGCACGGTATGGGCGAGCCGCTTTATGAGGAGCTTGCCGAGCTCAGCGAAGCCGCCGTTCGAATCTATGCGCCGGTCGGTCCGCACTGCGATCTCCTCGCCTATCTTGTGCGGCGTTTGATCGAGAATGGCTCCAACTCCTCTTTCGTTGCGCGCGCCGCCGACCCCGAGACGCCGGAACGCATGCTTGTCGCGGACCCTTACCAAGCGATCGGCGCTCACGCGCGCCATCCGCGTCTGCCGATGCCAAGCGAAATCTATTTGCCGCTTCGCGCCAATTCCAAAGGCGTGGAGTTCGGCGATCGGACCGCGCTTGCCGCGCTGATCGATGAAACGCGCGCGTCTGCTCCATCGCCTTCCGCGCGCCCGAGCGTTGAGACGCGTGTCGCAGCGCGTGCAGTTCTTTCGCCGATCGACGGCGTCGTCGTCGGTCAGGTCGTGGAAGCGGACAAAGGCGCGGCGCACGCCGCGATGGCCGCCGCTGCGCGCGCCTTTCCGGCATGGGCGCGCACGCCGTTCGAAACGCGGGCGCGGATGATTGAGCGCGCCGCAGATTTGATCGAAGCGCGACGCGGCCCGCTGATCGCCCTGCTGCAAAGCGAAGGCGGCAAGACTCTCGACGACGCGCTCGCCGAAGTGCGTGAAGCGGCCGATCTTTGTCGCTATTACGCGGCTCAAACGCGGATCGTCTGCGCCGACACAGCCCTGCCGGGCCCGACGGGCGAAGCCAATGTCCTGCGTCGTCATGGACGCGGCGTCTTCGTCTGCATTTCCCCTTGGAATTTCCCGCTCGCGATTTTTATCGGCCAGGTCGCAGCGGCGCTCGTCGCCGGAAACGCCGTCGTCGCCAAGCCCGCCGAGCAGACGCCGCTCGTCGCCGCGATGGCGATCGAACTCCTGCGCCAATCGGGCGTTCCGAACGATGCGGTGCAGTTCGTTCCCGGCGACGGCGTGATCGGCGCCGCGCTTGTCGCCGATCCGCTGACGGCGGGCGTCGTCTTCACCGGCTCGGTCGAGGTTGCGCATCGGATCAATCGGATGCTCGCCGAGCGAGATGGCGCGATTGCGCCTCTGATCGCCGAGACGGGTGGGATCAACGCCATGATCGTCGATTCGACGGCGCTGATCGAACAGGTCGTGGATGACGTTCTCGCATCCGCTTTCCGATCGGCCGGTCAGCGGTGTTCAGCCTTGCGGCTCTTGTGCCTACAGAAGGAGATTGCGCCGGCCTGTCTGAAGACGCTCATCGGCGCGGCGCGCGAATTGCGCGTCGGCGATCCGCGCGAGATCGGAACTCATGTCGGCCCGGCAATCGACGCAGATGCAAAATCGAAGCTCGACGACTATCTGGCGCGTCAGCGCGCGGCCGGGCGGATTCTCTTCGCCGGGGCTGCGCCGACGACGGGAACATTCGTCGCGCCGCATATCGTCAGGATCGAGCGTGTCGGAGAGTTGCAGGAGGAAATCTTCGGACCCGTGCTGCATGTCGTGACCTGGCGTTCGGATCGCCTGCCGCAACTGCTCGCCGCGATCGAAGCCGGCGGATACGGGCTCACGCTCGGCTTGCATACGCGCATCGAACAGCGCATGCGCGCGCTGTCGCGTGAAGCGCCAGCCGGCAATATTTACGTCAACCGCAACATGATCGGCGCCGTCGTCGGCAGTCAGCCGTTCGGCGGGTTTGGACTGAGCGGCACCGGCCCCAAGGCGGGCGGGCCGGATTATCTGCTGCGATTCCTTCATGAGACGACGCTGACGATCAACACCGCGTCTTCCGGGGGCGACGCAGGACTGTTGTCGCTCGGAGAATCCGACGAGCTTGATCGCGACAAATTGGCGCAAACGCGCGGCTTGAAGTCACGCGACTGACGCGCCACGTCACTAATGTTTCCATTCCGATCGTCGGACCAATCGTTGCTGAATTTGCGGTTGCCCGCGATCGACCATCCAAGAGGGAGATCAGCATGGCCCAAGAAAGCAAACTGCCCGCGTCAAAGGAATCCGCGCAGAACCCCGGCATTTTTGATTGGCATCCTTTCGAATCGTTCCGGCGCCAGTTCGATCGCCTGTTTGACGACTTGCCGTCGCGCCGGAGCCTCGCCGACTTTCAGCCTTTCGACCGGATGATGTCGCAATGGTCGGCGACTCCGCCCGTCGACTTCGTCGAGAAGGACGGCGGATATGAGATCACCGCCGAACTTCCCGGCCTCGACGAAAAAAGCGTCGATGTGAAGCTCTCGAACGGCGTATTGTCGATCTCCGGCGAGAAGAACGAAGAAAAGGAAGAAAAGAAGGAAGGCTATTATTGTTCGGAGCGCCGCTACGGCTCCTTCCGGCGCGCCTTTAGGATTCCCGAAGGCGTCGACGTGGACAAGATCACGGCGGACTTCGAGAAGGGCGTGCTGAAAATCAAGCTGCCCAAGACGCCTGAGTCCAAGAAGGACGAAAAGAAGATTGAGATCGCCGCGAAGTAACGCCGCATATTGCGGCGCCATTCGCGTCCTTTGTTAAGATCGCCAGCCGGCGCGCCCTTGTGGAGCGTCGGCGATGTTTTGGCTATGCGCCGGCCGGCGCATCAGCCGCGGCAGCACGAGATGCGGCAGCACGCCCTCGCGAATGACCGCGCGTCGCAGCGGACCGAGCGCCGCCATGGCGATGAAGCCCGCGCCGCGCAGCAGATCGACCGG
>NZ_JAKFWS010000185.1 GCF_021731785.1 Methylocystis sp. | reverse complement strand
GCCCGCCGATCAGAATGCGCCAGTTCTCGTTTAAGTCGATGAGGTCCTGGCCATAGACCGAGCGGCTGATGGCGCGCGCCACGCCATTCGACCAATAGGCCCCGGCGTAGCTGACGCCCGGCGAATAAATGGGCGCGAAAATATTGAGCGGCGCCGCCGGCGCCTGCGCAATGTCGTTCGAATAGCCGAAGAAATAGTCCCAATGTTCGAGCCCGAGAAAGACCGAGTGGGAGAGGAAGCCGGTCTCGAAGCGGCCGTTGAGGCGCAATTGTGCGTCGAAGCTGCGATTGGCGACGCGCGCCCTCGCCGGATTGCCGAAGACGACCGACTGAAAGCCGTCATAGCCCCAGCCGGTGAACCAACCGTAACGTTCAGTGGAGAGGAAATAATCCACAACCGTGGTGAGTTTCCAATCCTTGTTGAAGGAGTGTTCATAGGTGAATGTGAGATCGTCGAAGAAGGGCGTCTCATGCTCATTGGCGGGAAGGCCGGCGTAGAATTCGCGCGGAATATGCAGGAAGACCGGATCGGCTGGCACGCCGTCGCGCCAGATGAGCCGTCTGCCATTATGTTCGGCGCGTAGCGTCGCGCGATCGCCATTGTCCGCCGTGAAGGCGATCATCGGCGCAACGTCGAAACTGCGCGAACGTACGAAATTGACGAAGCTCCCCAAGGTCTGCGCCGAGCCGGTGAAACGAAGCAGCAGGCTCTTGTCGTCATTGAGCGGCGTATTGACGTCGACGGTGAGGCGCCGCACGGCGAAACTGGCGAGGGTCGAAACGGCGCGCGCGAAGGTCTCCTGCGTCGGGGCCTTTCGGATGTAATTCGCCGCGCCGCCATAGCCCCCGAGCGCCTTGCCGAACAGCATGGCGCTCGGACCTTTGAAGAATTCGACGTGATCGACTGTCGAAAGATCGACACCCTGAGCGGTGAAGCCATGCGAGGCGCCGTCGAAAAGCGTAACCCCCGCAGGAAAGCCGCGCATGACGAAGTGTGGCGAAAAAGCGGAGTTGGTCGCCGGCGCGTTGACATAGACGCCGCTCTGGTCACGCCCCAGCGTCTGCGCGCGCGGCGCCTCGCCCGACGCTTCGACCCTGGGTTCTTCGCGCGCGCGCCGCTTGCTTTCCGCTCGCGACTTTTCCTTGCGCTCGTCCTCCCGCGCCTCTTCGGCCAACGCTTGTACGCTGCAAAGCGCCAGCAGCAAAGCGACGAGCGCCGCCTTCATGCGCCCGGTCGAAAGGAATGGCGCCGGCGCAAGGCGGCGTCCGGCGCGGCGGCGCGGCGGCGCTCGAGCGCGAGTTGCGCGAGTGGCGCGACAAAGGCCGCCCCGTCGGTCTCGCCGGCGATGGTGAAGCGGCACATCAGGCCGCGATCCTCGCCCGCATCGAAAACATCGATCACCGTCAACCGCGGCGAGCGGCGGCCGAACGCGCCGCGCGCGCGCAGAAAGGAGATGAGCGGAGGCCGCGCATGCGCCGAAACCGGCAGGACGCGCCGCAGATTTAGAACAAAGCGCTGCTGTTCTCCGTGATCAAAATCCATTTTCTGCTCCATCGATAAACAATGAATTCGCGTTTCAATCACAAACGTCACTCCGCCGGCCCAGGCCGCGCCGCGGGCCGCCGAACATGCGCCAACCGCGCCGCCCGCTTTCTCCACCAGATGTAAACGCCGGTGACGGAGAGCATTGCGACGACGAATCCGGAGCAACAAACGAGTATTTGATATGGGCGACCAAAGACATTGGCCATATGCAGCTCAACGAGCCAAGTCGTAAACGTGTTGCCGCTGTGCTGCCCAGTGGGCAAGTGTGTCGCCAGTAATCGGCCTGAATATGCATCGATACTGATGCTGGTCATGCCATATTTTTCGCCAACGTCGCGGCTGGAATGCACTCGATAATGATAAATCCCGCGCTCACGCAGGTGATAGAGCGCAATCACTCGATCAATCTTGAAGTCGTGCTCTCGAGCTTGTACGTCCATCAGACTCTTGGCAATATTTTGTACGTCCTCCCATTCCATCTGCGGGTGATTGTGGTTGGATAAATGGGCGGATTGCACCGTGTCTTGCGGTTCATAGTCGACGAAGAATTGAGTCGCCTGCGTGTAAACTCCTTTCATGTTAAAATATACACTTGACCAAGCAAAGACGATCAACATCGCCCACAACCACAGGCCCCCTGCGCGGTGAAGGTCGAAATTGACCCGGTAGGCAGCCCCCCATTTAACGAGCCAAGCTGATTTCCAGCGGAAAAAAAAACTCTTGCTCGAAGAATGAGTAGGTGTTGGGATGGTGAGATAGAAGGCAACAAAACAGTCAAGTGTCCAAATTAATGCAACAGTCCCTAAGATCCATTTTCCAAAGCGGCCTAACGCTAGATTGTAGTGTAACTCGTAAATAAAAGGCATTACGGCGTTAAGCGTCGTCGGTAATTCACCAAACTGCAAACGACCAAGCTCAGCTCCGCTAACATTATCGAGGTAAATCTGATCAAATCCCAGTTCAGGGGATCCTTCGCGCGCCTCCATGGCAACGAATGCTGTTCCAATGTACCCAAGATAAACTTGTGTGGCCCGCGCCTGTGGAGCCAGCGATTCAGCTCTTCGCGCAAGCGATGCAGCATCGAGTTCCACTCCGGCATGAAGTCCGGGATAGAGATTAGGTGTGAGCCAATGATTCAGTTCGTTCCAAAATGCGAGGATGCTACCCGTCAACCCCAGAAGCATCAAAAATCCCGCCATGCCGAGTCCTGCCCAGCGATGCAGCCAGACCCAAAAATGACGAATCTTCATCTTGCAGCTCCAACTCGCAGCAAAAGCGCGCGCTCCTCCTCTTGGTGGAGCGCGCCTGTTACTCTTAGAATTCGACCCTGATGGTGCCGGTAGCGGTGAAGGGCTTTGCCGGGAATGCCGCGAAAAGCGTGGTAGCGTTGAAAAAGATGTCGGCGCCGTCGAAATAGCGTACGTTATTAAGATTCTTGAGATTTAGTTGAGCGGTGATTTTGTGGCCATCCCATAGCGATGTATAACTCGCAAATCCATCGACGCGCGCCCACCCCGGCAATGTGTATGTATTTTGGACATTGCCCCAAACACGCGTGGAGGCAGTTACGCCGCCGCCGAGGCGCAATCCAAGACCATTATCGCCAAAATCGTAAGTCGCGAATATTTTTCCTGAATGACGAGGAACGTTGTCGAGGTGGTTGCCGAGCAGGCCGCTATCCAATGGGTTCAGAGGGTTCCTCCACGCATCGGAGATGACCTTCGCGTCCGTATAGGCGTAATTGGCGATGAGACTCAATCTGTCGGTTGCTCGCCCAACGACGTCGAGTTCTATTCCGCGGCTTCTTTGCAGCCCCGCGGGCTTACGTGCAGTTGCGTCGGGAGAAGAAAAGTCTCATGTTAGCACACCAGATTTGGTGATCTGAAAGAATGCAAGCGTTGCGGAGAGCCCCTTAAAAGCTTCAAGCTTGAAGCCGAATTCCCACTGCTTACCCCTCTCCGGGGCAAACGTCTGACCTGAGGTCGAAATCCCATTATTCGCACCAAATGACTGAGAGTAATTTGCGTATGCGCTCAACACTGGAAGAATATCAAAGACCGCACCTACGCGCGGGCTCCAGCCAGTATCTGTGCGCAACCGTGCGCCAAGCCGGTTAATAATCGCAAGCTCCTTTGTTGCGTTTTGTCCGCGGACGATTCCGTTTACGGCATCCGCGACGTCATAGCGTGCGCCAATCAGCAAGTGCAGGCGATCGAACCACGAAATGTGATCTTGAATGTAAAGACCCTTCTGTCGGGACAGTACGGACTGGTGACTTTTCGAGAACGATCCGATTACAGCGTCCTGATACGCGATAGATGGAACCATCCCATAAATAGGGAAGTACAAATTGATCGGATAGATGGTGGTTCCTTGCGAGCGCACATAGTCGAAATAGCTGTTGAAGTAATCCAGTCCCATCAAGAAGTCATGTTTGCCACCAAGTGCGAGAAACTTTCCCTCCATATCGATATTTGTGGAGAAGGCGTTGCCTTTCAAATCTTGGAACCGAGCACGGCGATTCAGAGTGACGAGGTCCGTTCGTAGCGAAATTGGTTGCACATTCAAATCAGCCAACCAGCTATCCGAATAGAGAAACCGGTTTGTGATCTTCCAGTCCTCAGTGAGATTTTGGCGGAAGTTGTAACTCACCATAAATGATTCGTTTCGATCGCGAGGGTCATTCGGTTCTTGGAAGGATCGACTAGTGGGTATCGAAGCGGGCTGAGACCCGATTATTGGAAGTCCAACGTCCCCCTGTGTCTGAAATCCAAGGTACTGAGAATCGACAGTGAATTCTGTCCATGTGCTTGGTCTGTATGTGATCACCGGCGCAATAATCACACGACTTCCGCCTTGAAATTCGCGAAACGAGCCAGCGTTCTGATAGGCGCCGGAGAAACGATATGAGAGACCCGGAATTTCCGTTACCGGGGCGGTGAGGTCCCACTGTGTACGGTAATAGTCATAAGAGCCGAATTCTTGCTGTGCGACGTAACGGGGCTGGTCCAGCGGCTGCTTCGTGATCAAGTTGATCACACCACCGGGCTCTGCTCGACCAAAGAGGATAGATGCTGGTCCCTTTAACACTTCAATCCGCTCAAGATTTGCCGTATCGGTAAACGTCGGAACCGCGCTCGGTATCAGCAAGCCATTGCGGTAGAGGTCGAAGCTCGAAAAACCGCGCAATTTGAAGACATAGCTCGCCGCGTCGTTGTTGTTGCTATGCACGCCGCTAACATTTTCTAAGGCGTCTTGGAGGCGAACGTCGTTTTGATCTACCATCACTTGCCTAGGAACCACCGCGACTGAGGCTGGGACTTCTCGAATCGGCACGTCAGTTTTGGTTGCGGTCGTTGCGTTGCTTACAACATAGCCTTCTGCCGGCGTTTTCGGTTGCGTCGATCGAGAGGTTTCAGACCTCGTTGCCAATCCAGGCGTGGTGTCCGTGCCTGTACTTGTGGTCGACGGTGTTCCTGAGCGTCGCGCCCCGATGTCAATCGTCGGAAGCGATTGCTGTGCGTTAGCCAAGGAAGCGAGGACGAGCGTAAGAGCGCCGGCGGAAGCGCCGCGCAATAAGTTATGACGGCACATTGTTATTCTCCTGATGCGGTGCCATGACCCCGCGTAAACCGAGACGAATTCGATGGGGCTCTTTGGGCCCACGTCAGTCGGTCAGGAGAAACAAGGAGGCGCTTGCGATGACCAGGAACTGGTCCAACCAATCGGGGGCCCCATCGTGGGTGCCTCGGAAAATAGTCCCCTTATCGAGACAGTTACCCGCAGCGACGCAGTCGCCCCGCTTATTTGACCCACGCCAGGAAGCGCCGCTCCGTCGAAATCACGCACGCAACACAGGACGCAGCATTGAGAGCGGCCGCGTTCATGAGGGTGCGAATTGTCATCGCGGTGCGCATCCACGGCGCAAGTGACGCCAAGCAGCGAGACGACAAAGTTGGCGTCGCCGCCGTCGCGCACGGAACCCGCGACGGAAGGAGCGATCGCAGTGAGGCCCTGCAAAATGACGAAGAGAGCCAAGACTACAGCTGCGATCGGGCGCGTCGAAAACGCCCGACGACGGCGTTCCCCGATTCGCTGGCTCTCTCGCTCGAACATCAGGACCGCTCCGCGCCAATAATCGCCATACTCGGCCGGATCGGATGGTCCGCCGAGACGCCTTGCCGTCCGCTCCCGACTGGGTCAGTCAGCGCGTCGCCTTTCAGTCATAGAGGGGAAAGGTCATGCGAACCTCATGTGATGAAGGGTGAACAAAGAAAGAGATGACCGTGGCAAAGGCGCCACAGTCTGACCGATCCGCAATCTGGGTCGAATTTCTGATCCCGCTCCGGCACCTTTGCAAACATTATCTGCTTCGTTATCAATAGAGGCGCGATCGGCTTTCGGATCATAAACGCCGAACGCAGAACTAGCTGGGAGCGGCGCCCGTGCGAATTCTGTTGGTTGAGGATCATGCGGAATTTGCGAGCGAGATCGCCCGGCGAATCAAACGTGCGGGTTTCTTCGTCGATCATGTCGATACGATCGAAGGCGCAACTCTAGCTCTCGATGATTGTCCTTATTCCGTCACCTTGCTGGATCGACGATTGCCGGATGGCGATGGGCTGTCTCTGATTTCGCGCATCCGCGAAAGGCAACCGACAAGCCGCATCCTGTTGCTCACCGCGCTCGACGCAATTGACAACAGAATTGAAGGTCTCGACGCCGGAGCCGACGATTATCTGACAAAGCCGTTCAACCTCGATGAGATGATGGCGCGCATTCGCGCCAGTCTCAGAAGGCCTGGAGGCGATTCCGCGCCACCGGTCGAAATCGGCGCGTTGTCCTTCGATCTTGCCACGCGCACAGTCTTGATCGCGAACCGTCCTGTCTTATTCTTGCGCCGCGAACTGGCGCTGCTCGAAACTCTCGTCAGACGCGCCAACTGCGTTGTGCCGCGAGAGATGCTTCTCTCGGGAATCTATGGGTTCGATGCAGAAGTCCATGAGCATGCGTTGACTGCGCTCGTGTCGCGTCTTCGCATAAGCTTGTCGGAACTGGACGCTGGCGTTGAAATTCACTCGGCGCGCGGCCTCGGATACATGATCGCGAAGGCCAAGACCAAGGTGAAGACGTGATGGGAGATCCATCACTCACGCGTCGAATTGTCGGCTATCTCGTCGTATCGCAAATTGCCGCCTTCGTGATTGGTTGGCTTCTCACGGTAGGGCTTGGGCTGGCAGGCGTCGATAGATTTACGTCGTCATGGGACGAACTTGGTGCCGAACGCGCGACAAAAATGGTGATTGCCTCGCTGATTCGCGACGAATCTGGGCTCGTGCGAATCGAACCAATCCCGGAGTTGCAGGCAGAAAACCTGCGCGCTCCCCAAATGATGATCGCCGCCTTCGATTTTTCAACGAAGGCCCCTATTGCTGGTTCTTCCAAGGAGCTAGTCGGCGCGCTGGAGAAAGTGATTGAAGTCAACTCGACGCATGCGCATTTTGTCTTGCCAAGCGACCCAAAGACACCACCTTTGGGATTCATGGAGCCAAGATGGACCCGTTTCGGCCGCATGTATATGGCGGTTTACCGGACCAAGTTCCGGTGGGACGACATCTTTCACTCAATGAAAAGCTCACTGCAGTGGCTGATCGCCTATGTGGTTGCAGCGATCCTAATGTCAACTGGAACTGCGTGGTTTGCCGTGCGGCGTGGACTGACGCCATTGCGCGCAGTTGCCGACGAAGCGGCGCACATCGACATGAATTCACTTCATAAGCAGCTTCCGGTCGGTGGCGTTCCCACGGAAATCACTCCGCTCGTCAAAGCGATGAACAACGCCTTGGATCGGCTCGCGGCCAGTGCTGTGCGGATGCGCCGCTATACCGCTAACGCCGCGCATGAGTTGCGTACGCCGATAGCGGTCTTGCGAGCAAGACTCGATAACTTGGAGGAGACGCCCGTTAAAGGCGACCTGTTATGCGACGCGAGCCGACTTCAGGCCGTTGTCGAGCAGATGCTCATCGCGGCGCGATTGACAGAACAGCAGGCCACCCTTGATCAAGAAGTTGATCTTGCAAAGTCAATCCGAAAGGTCATTCTTGGCTACCTCCAACTTGCAATCGAATGCGACCGAATGATCGAATTCGAAGCAGGAACCTCACCGGTCATCACGCAAGGCAATCAGCGCGCTATTGAATCCATCGTAGCAAATCTCGTCGACAATGCGCTTCGCGCAGAGCCGACTGGCGGCACCGTACTGGTCCGAGTTGGCGATGACGCCGTTGTCGAAGTGATTGATCATGGCGAGGGCGTCGCGCCTTCCGATCGCGAGATGATTTTCGAGCCGTTCTGGCGCAAGAGCGAAGCGACGCCCGGCACGGGGTTGGGCCTCGCCATCGCGAAGGAACTGATGGACAAACACGGAGGGCGCATCTGGGTCGAAGAGACCTCCAGCGGCGGGGCGACATTCAAAATATCGTTTCAAAGAACGAATTCGAATTGACCCACCGCGCCGAACCCTAGCTTGGCACGGGCTGTTTCCCCTTAACGCGGTCCTGGCCCGCAGCACGACAGGAACCCCTTCAGACAAGAATGTCCAGCGTAAAGGATGCTGCGTCTCGTCGGGGGGATCGATGGTAACGGACCTCCGCTACCAGCCGTGGACTATTCGTATTAATTTCAATTATATATGGCAATTTACTACGACGCCATCGCCCGCCCGAGCGCTACGATACCGCTACCATCGTTCGCAGGAAATCGAACGCCAGCGCGCGTTTGGCGCGATCGCCGCCTACGTATCGACCTCGAACTCCTGCGGCGGGCAATTCTGCGATCCTCTACTCAATATTTAGATAGTCTATAACCAAGTCTTGCCGCCGCCGAAGGCGATGAAGGGAAAAAGTAAAACTGCCCAGTTGATATGCGTCGGCCAGGTGTCTGGATAGACGAGGGTTTGGATGACGAGCATCATTTCGAGCAGCGGAGAGTCGAAAGGCGCATCTAACTCTCCGGTGGCAAGTCACTACCGCCTCACACCTTCATAATATTCTAGTAATGCGTCCCATTCTTGCTCATCGAATACATTGTCCAACTGACTAGCGAAAGCTGCCGTTGGCGCCGTCAGATCCGATCCAGATCCAAAATCACTTGTGAAATTTTCTTGAGGATCGAAATTTCTCTGGGGTAATCTGGATAAAATCTCGACTTCAGCCATCAATCCCGCAACCATGGAATCCAGGTTTGCGAAACGCTGCTCATAGGCGGAGAGCGTCCGCTTCCGACGGGAAAAGATCTCCTTGGAAGTGAAAGCGGTAAGAATCTGCGGCAGGCGCAGAACAGCGTCGGCGTGTACACGCAGACTGAAATCCTCCCAAGCTGAGATTCGATCAAACGGTAAAACCCATCCGTCTGACAAAATAATTGGAATGCATCCGAAAGACATTACTTCAGCAAGGCGATACGAAAAAAGCGCATCTCCGCGAGGCACGAAAGCAAAATTTGAATTCTGTAGTAACCACTCATAATTTTGATCTGTTCGTGCATTGACAGCATCGATCTTGCCGACGTAACGCTCCCTTTCTACGAGATTCACTATGATCGACGTCTCATCCGCAATATGCTTTAAAACATCTCGAATAGGATGTGAATTAGCTCCCTGGAAAGACGCTAAAATCTTGCGCACGTCCGATGATGCGGATCGCGAAGAGATAATAGGCAAGGCGGGCATGCTTACCGTATTGCAATTTATGTCACGTTCGAACATTGCCAAACTAACATCGGCAACGATCACATTTCTCAGTCTTCGCAACAGAATGGGCGCTCTGAAGAACGGATTCATATTTATATACAAATATTTCTGATCTGGAGTGGCTTGTGCTTTCGAGACTATGCGCGCAAAATAGTTTCTAAACTGTCCATTTTCCGATAAATCGTGCAGCTGTCCTCGGATATAGGCGCTTGCATGATCGCCATAGCGCGGCCAATTTGTTTCCATTGCGGTATCTTCAAATGGAATTAAGATCTCATGATCATACTCTGTATAAAAATCGCTCTCTTTCACCGCCTTTAAGAACAGTTCCCAATACGCCGTCCGCGGCATTGCGTCGTCTTGCAAGCAGAATCCAACTTTCATCGTGGCGATACTCCAATCGCAACCAGTCCCCCGGCAGACGCGACCCGTATGATAAAGGCTGGCGCGGGCACTCGTCGTGTCAACTGAAGCTTGGCCGTCGTCGAATGATTTGAGACGGGCTGGGCAGCGATTTAACGGAGGACGCGGCTCACCTGGCGATGGAGTTTATGCGGCGGTCATTTAATGTTGCAAGCATCGATTTTGGATGGTGATACGTTTGATTCTTTGTCGTCACGCAGGATTTCGCGCCGCGTCCGCAGTAGACGTCGGCGGGCGCGAGATTGTTCCAAGCTCTCCTGATAGCGGCGATGATTTTAGTGCTCGACGAAGGCGGCGAGCGCCGCCTTTACATGCCGCGTCTCCAACAACACAGCTTCGCAGCCGGCGGCCATAAGACCGGCATGCAGCCATTGCGAATCGGCCCGGCCTCGAGCCCGATGCAACTGACAGGCAATCCCGCAGCTCGTCAAAATTCCGAACAAGCGCCTCAGGCCCACTCGCGAGCTTGACCTCACGGACAACCTTGCCAGCCGTATCCATCACGCACACGCTGCTTTCTTTCAAAGACACGTCGACTCCGGCATAATATTCCATGGCTGTTCCACAACCGATGCTTGGAGCCGATCGCTCGGACTTGGGTCAGAGGGCGAGCGCACGCCCTACTTTGAGGGCTCCGCCTGGATAGACTTCTCGGTGAACTGAGATGAGGCGCTAGGAGCTGAACTCGGAATCGGATATCCAAGGTCGGACAAGCCTTGTCGAAGACTGCAAGAACCCGGATGGTATTCATCGCCTTTCGCTGCAATCCGCCTTCGCGTTTTTGATCGTGGACCCCGATGATACATGTCGCTTGCTGCTTCGACGCGAATTTTCAGACTGCATTTGCAGTTCTTGCCCGAAGTATCGAGCGGCACTCGACGTCGGACGTCATGATCCACGCGATCCATGATGGTCCCGTGGAATATGCAGACTTCGTTTCACGACATTTGAAAAAGACGAAAGTTACATTTCACGATGGAACGGGGGTCGCGGAACGATTTCACTCGGCCGGGCGACAAACTCGGATTACGTTCGTGCGGCTGTTCCTGCATGAGTTTCTTCAGGGTGTACGCAAAGTAATCTACCTCGATTCCGATATCGTCGTGCGGCGTGACTTGACTCCGCTGTTCGCCGCCGGGCCAAATCGTAGCTCGGTCGCCGCCGCCCTGGATTATCCTCTTCGCGTAATGGCCGAACAAAAGGAATTCATATACGGCCCAGATACGAAATGGAGGACTGATGATTACATCCGCGATCTCGTCGGGCTAAAGGACGTCAATACCTATTTCAATGCGGGAGTTCTTCTCATTGACCTCGAGAGATATGGCGCGAGCGGCGCACCGGATCGTGCTCTAGCATTTCTCGACCGGAAGGGGGCGAGCAGCATTTTCAACGACCAGGACGCTTTGAACGTCGCGCTCGAGGGCGATTTCGAAATTCTCGACCCGAGATGGAATTTCATTCCCGACTTCGCAGTCCTCTCAAGCCAAAAGGGGGTCAGCGCGGAGCTTAATTGCATCTTGCAGTTGTGCCACGACGACCCTTGGGTAGTGCATTTCGCGGGTCTCAAGCCTTGGGAGACGAAGGAGAGGCCAAGTCATTGGGATTTCATCTTCTGGAATGGCCTTTTCGATCTGGTAAGAGCGAACGCAAGCGTTATTTCCCCTCATCTGACTGACCTGACGCAGGAATGCGATCGGCTCCACGACAAAATCGACCGGGCCCAAGCGGCTCGTGCGGAGTTGCTTAAATCCCGCTCCCAGCTCGCATTGGCCTTGTGGCGAGCGATACGGTGGAAGGCCGGACTCGGGCCCGAGCCCGGATGAGCGTCGTCGTCGCCCGAATTCGCCTTGACATGAACGGCGGCCTGAACGACGCCGATGGATCCAGTAAAGGCCTCGCCGCATTCGACGACTTCTTACCGAACGGCGCGCGATCGGCGGTTCAAAGTGCTCGGACGATAGGCCCATCTGTCTCGGCGGGCCTCCCTTCTGCACCGCGCTACAAAGCGGCCCGGCGACGAAGTCGGTAATTTTCAGTCGCACTCGGCGCGAGGGCGATGAAGAAAAATATCGACGGTCCGCGGCTCCACGATCTCTGCCTCGCCGCCGTGAGAAGGCCGAACCTTTTCCAGCGCCTCCTTTTTTGCCGGTCACGCAAAACGTCACAAGCGGTAATAAGACAAGGACTCCATGTGGATGCGCGGCGCGCCCCGCAGCGCGTCCTCCGAGCGCATGTCGCACAGACACTTCCACTTGGGCCGGTGTATGGACTATTGGTCACGGAAGAGTCGATGCTGCGGCCCGGTCGCGATCGAGAGGACGGCCCGAACGAGCCCTGGAGAAAAGCATGACCGTACGCAATGAATGCTCCGGCTTGGCGATCGACCATGTCGCGATCGCCGTCGAGAATCTCGATGAAGCGATCGAATGGTACACCGAAAACCTTGGCTTTGAAATTGTCGAGCGCCGGCGGACTCAGGGCGAGCGAACTGCGATGATCTCCGCCGTCCTGAAGCTCGGACCCGTGATCGTCGTCCTGATCGAGGGAGTCGATCCCGATTCGCAGGTCAGTCGCTTCATCCAACGCTTTGGCCCGGGCGTTCAACACTTGGCCATCCAGGTTCCTGACCTGGATAAAGCCATCGGCGGCCTGAAAACGGCGACGGCGGACGTCGACATCATCGAGGAGCCAGGCATTCGTCAGGTTTTCCTGCGGCGGGACCCAGGCTCCGGTGTGCGCGTGGAGCTCATCGAGCGCCGCGGCGGAAACTTTAGCGACCGGTCAGTCGAGAGGCTGTTTCGTGCGTTGGAGGAAAAAGACCTAGTTTGAACGCGCCCACGCCATCCTCGACCGATCCATTGGTGAGCCAGGGATGAGCCAACCGTGCTTCCATCATTCGTTCGAGGCCCAGGTCCTGGCCGACGCAGGGCGGTCAGCGGTAGCAATCGAATTCTGTGATGAGATTGTCACCTATAGAGACCTCGACGCTCGCGCCAATCGTCTCGCCAACTAT
This sequence comes from Methylocystis sp., assembly GCF_021731785.1. GTDB lineage: Bacteria > Pseudomonadota > Alphaproteobacteria > Rhizobiales > Beijerinckiaceae > Methylocystis. The sequence goes on along the minus strand of NZ_JAKFWS010000185.1, from coordinate 3,130 downwards.
CTGATCGAGCTGAGGGCCGGGCCGGAAGTGGCGGTGGGCGTGGCCGTTCCGCGATCACCCGACCTTCTGGTGTGCCTGCTAGCGGTCGCGAAAGCAGGGGCCGCATACGTGCCCCTTGACGCCGGCCTGCCGGAGGAGCGGCGGCTTGCAATGATCGAGAACTCGGGCCTCGCCCTGCTCCTCGTGACGGGCAACGTCTCAGAGGTGATGCCGCGTCCCGGGTTTGTGATTGTCGATCTCTACGCCGCGGGCGAAGAGATTGGTCGTCAGAGCGATAAGCGTCCCAAGGTCCCCGTTTGCGATCGCAATCTCGCCTATCTCCTCTATACCTCGGGCTCGACTGGCGAACCCAAGGGCACGGCGATGGAGCACAGCGCGCTGGCCAACTTGATTGCCTGGCATGGCGCGGCACATAAAGCAGCCTGCGGCCTGCGCACGCTCCAGTTCTGCTCCATCGGCTTCGATTTTTCCTTCCACGAGATATTCTCCACGCTGTGCTACGGCGGCACGCTCATCGTGCCGACCGAAGCGCAGCGGGAGGACCCGTTTCTTTTGGCAAGACTCATCCGTGATCGCCGCGTCGAAAAGCTCTTCCTCCCAGTGAGCGCGCTGTTGCAATGGGCGTCCGTCGTCGACGAGCGCTCGTTTCCAGACAGCTTGCGACACGTCATCACGACAGGAGAGCCATTGCACATCACGCCGCCCCTGCGTGAAATTTTTCGGCGCACCGGCGCCCAGCTTCACAACCACTTCGGCGCCACCGAGTTCCAAGATGCGGCGACTCTGTCATTGTCGGGAGACCCAGGGCAGTGGCCGCTGCAGGTGCCGATCGGGCATCCTCTAGGGTACCGAAGTCCGAAATCGACCTCGACCGTGCCTACCTCGGATTAGCTGGTTGTCGGCCATGCGTCAGAGCTCTTATCCTCGCGGAAAATAGTCTTCGCACGTACCCTCGCGCCACACGTCGGCCGTGCAGCAATGCAGACCGCCCCCGAATGGATAGGCATCACGCAACTCGACAGGCACAACTTCCAAACCGAGCCGGTCTAGCTGTTCCGCCTGGCGCACCTCGCTTGCTTCTACGCAGACCGTCTTGGGGTCGAGGACGAGGACATTCATCGACAGCCAGACAGAGGAATAACACAGCGGCGGCGGCTCGTTGTGGGCGGGCGGGGCCGCTTCGAGGATCAGCCAGTCGTTGCGCGCGAAGAAGGCGCGCTGCTCGTCTGGCAGGCGTCGCAAGGGATTGTTCAGAATGAGTCCCGGCCTGATCGGCACGAATGTGCAATCGATATGTATCGGATAGGGGTCGCCAGGGAAATTAACCGCATGCACGCGATGGGAGGGGAAATGCCGCCGCAACCAGTCTATCCCCTTCGCGTTGGTCGTAAAACCGTGCTGCACGACGAGGTCACGGCCGAAACGCGTGACGTCTGCGGCGTCGAACAAGATCTCCTGTTCGGTCGTAACGAAATGCTTGCGGGCGGTCCATTCGAGACGCGTGGGCTCATCGATCCGGTCGGCGAAATAGTCGGGTCGATAGGATCGGTCAGTTAGTCGCGGCTTCGGCGCCGCTACGTGCCGGAAACCTCTATCAGCCTCGAAGTAATGCTCTAGCAATGGCCGATAGGAGAGATACTCGAACCACCGACAACGGTAACTCATCGTCGCTTCAATGATCTCGTTCCCAATGGTCAAAAGCACGTCGCGCGGCGCCATGCACGTGAACTGGTTGGCGACTGTAAAGTCGGGCGTTGCGATCGCGAGATTGTGGTCGATGGGGTCCGGACGATCGACCCGGATGCCGCGACGACGCAACAGCGCAGAGAATTCATCGAGCAGTTCGTTCGCTCGGGCGATCGAGTCTTTCGATCGTCGTCCCCAGCGCCCGCGCATGTCCGACTCTTCGGGCACCTTGGCGTTAAGGGCTGGTTCCGGCGCGGGGATCTGGCCGTGGTCTGCTTTGCCAACAATGACGTGGCGCAACGGATCCCATTCGTTCCAACTCGAGACCTTGATCGCACGCGTCATTGGCGTTGCCGTATTCATAGTCACCGGTCCGTCGTGCAAGGACTGAAGCGCCATCGTTCGCCCCTTGCTATGGCGCGACGATCTGGATGAGGACTCTCACCGTGATTGTCGCGCGGCGCCTTACCGTCATGTCTCTTCCACTCGGTCTGGATGCTGGACCGCCGCGCCCGCGGCATCAGTCTGACCGCTCGCGCTATGGACACCGTGTGAGAGCCGACGGCCGACGATGCTGCCGATTTGCGCGGCCGGCTGTGGCTGCAGCATCCCCTGATGCGAGCAGTCGACCATATGGACATCGATCGCACCAACGACATACGGGCGCCAAGCGTCAATGGCTGCTACCGACCGCTCTTGGGCCGCGACAAACAGTGTTACGTTCCCATGGAATGGCCGCGGCGTGAAGGTCTGCATCAGGCGCCCGCTGTGCGCAGCAGCTTCAGCCACGGCGCGATAATGCTGCTCGCTCAGCCCCGCAGCGAAGCCGCCCTCCTGCCGCAAGCCATCCAGCTCCAGTCTGAGGTCGATGTTTTCGCCATCGATGTCGTTGTTTTGGCCTGACGCCGGTCCAAGGGGATAGCTGTCGAGCACAGCGAGCAAACCAATCTGCTGTTCCTGCTCCTGCAGTGCAGCAGCCATATCGTAGGCTACGAGTCCGCCGAGAGACCAGCCCAACAGATGATAAGGCCCTACCGGTTGGATACGCCGGATGGCGCGGAGGTAGTCCTGGGCCATTTCCTCAATCGACTTGGGCTGGCTATCAACCTGTGTGATACTGCGCGCCTGTACGCCATAGACCGGGTGCTCGGGCGGCATGTGCCGCAGCAGCCTCAGATAGCACCAGCTCAATCCCGCTGCGGGGTGAATGCAGAAGAGCGGGCTCGCATTTCCCTGCGGCCGCAAACCGATCACCACATCGAGCGCTGGGTTCGCGGGAGTGTCGACCCTAAGCCGCTCTGCAAACGCCACTACCGTCGGCGCCTCGAACAGGGCGCGGATCGACAGCTCCACGCCCAGTGTGGCGCGGACGCGGCTAATCAGACGCGTCGCCAGCAGCGAGTGGCCGCCCAGCGCGAAGAAGTCGTCGTCAATGCCAACCTGG
>NZ_JAKFWS010000103.1 GCF_021731785.1 Methylocystis sp. | reverse complement strand
AGGGCGGGAGTTGGGTTGCGCGATTGGGCGCTCGCCAAAATGGCTTGATGGAAGCCGCGGTCGACCAAGGCGGCATCGAACATTCAAGCCAAAAAGGAGGCGACCGCTTTTGCGAGAGATCGGCGAGTGCGAAGGAAAGCGTGTCAAAGGTTCGCGCCATTAATCAGCGCGCGCGCCTCTTCCACTAGCTGACCTGTTGTCGCGGAAGCATGTCGCCTGAGCCGATATTGCGGCGCGCGCCCTTTAGTTTCGCGTTGCGCCTTCAATCGAGCGCAGTTCGGCCGCCGCAGGGGCGCGCATGCTGGAATTGAGTTTCCTCAGCATCGCCACGCAGAGTTCCTTAACGGTCTCATCCTCGACCGTATCGGCCAGTTTCGCCAAATGGCAGAACGCCATCGTGCGCTGCGATACAGCGTCCGCATATTCCGCCGGATCGGTCAAATTGAGGATGTCGTCGTGACTGCTGTCGTCAGACATGACGAAGAAACTCCAAGCTACTCGTTACGGATGACGCGAGACGGCGCTCAGCCGAGGCCAGGATTTTACCAGCCGGGCTGATCGGAAGCCAAGCAACTCTTGCGCAATCGACCTGCCTAATTGGAAGGCGAGCGTCCGTAAGGGTATAGTATAAAGAACCAACGCCGAGGGCCGAAATTGTCTGTCCGTTAGAATCGAAGCTATCTCAGCGGACGCGAGCACATGCGGACATGAGGCTAACGGACGCAGGACCCCGCATGAAAACCATCCTTTACGCGCGCGTCGCGACTCTCGACCAGACCGCCGTGCGCCAGGCAGACGAGGCCCGCGCCAGCGGGTTTGCCATCGATGAGGTGGTTTGGGACGAAGGCCTGTCCAGCCTCCGCGTTCCCCTCGCCGAGCGCCCGCAGGGCCGCCGTTTGTTCGATCTGCTGCGGCCGGGCGATACGCTCGTGGTCCGCTGGTTAGACCGCCTCGGACGCAATGACGCGGAAGTGACCGACGCCATTCGGGAGTTCATGCGCCGGGGAGTCATCGTTCGGACAGTGATCAAGGCGCTCGCCTTCGACGGCGCAACCACGGACCCCACGCAACAAGCCGTGCGGGACGCGCTGATCACATTTTTGGCGGCGACTGCTCAAGCCCAGGCGGAAGCCGCGAAGGAAGCGCAGCGGGCGGGGATCGAACGCGCGAAGGCGAGCGCCGCAAACAAATACCGGGGCCGTAAGCCCAGCTACTCGCGCGCGCAGTTTGAGACGGTCCGTGACCTGCTCGCTCAGGGAACCGGCGTTGGACCCGTGGCCGCTGCGACAGGGCTCTCCCGACAGACCGTCTATCGGATGAGGGACGATGAGGCGCGCGCCGAGGCGGCCCTCGCGGAATGGGGAATGTAGGCGGGGATTGCGCGCGCCGTCGCGCGGACCGTGTTTGGGCGGAATCGCCCCAGTGCAGACAAGGTGATCGATTCCAGATGCTTTAGGGCTGCTCCATCAACTCCTCTGCGGAAAGCCGATCGAGCGCTTGTCGGCGCTTCTTGGAAGCGTAGCTTGGGTAGGCAAGCCAGATAACCGCGGCCAGGCAGATGAACGTCATCGCGCCGAGCAGAAAGGCGTCGTTTAACGCGAGGATCGCCGCCTGCTGGCGAATGAGTTGCGCCGCTCGGCTGCGCGCCGCCTCCGGCGACATGCCGATCGCCTGCATGCGCTCCAGAAACGCGGTCAGCAGATCGAGCGAAGCGAAGCGCCGTCCGCCGAAACGATCGGCGAGGTCGAGCTGATGGAAGGGCGTTCGGCGGAAGAAGACGACGCCGAGCAGCGTGATGCCGAAAGCGCCGAACACCGTGCGCAGCATCGCCAGCTCCTCGGCGGCGCGGATCAGTCGTTCGCCGGCGAGTCCGGTCATGGCGAGCGTCGCGAGCGGCGCAAAGAACATTGCGAGCGAGAAGCCGAAGAAGAACATCGGCGTCGCGACATTGTCGAAAGAGGCGCTCTTGTCGTATCCGCCGAGCCACACAAAAGTCACCGCGAGACCGATGAAATTGAGGAACACGATCAGTCGCGCGTCGACATTCCTCGTTATCTCATGCACGCCGGCGGCGGCGGCCATCGCCAGAAAAATCATGGCCAGATAGACCATGCCGGCGAGCGAAGACGTGTAGCCGAGCAGCATCTGCAGTTGCACGACGAACACCGAAAGCAGGCCCTGAATGATAAGAAAGCCGATCAGCGAACAGAATGTCGCGATCGCGAAATTGCGGTGCAGAAACAGCCGCAGGTCGAGCGCTGGCCGCCGCTCGCCGAACTCCCAGACGATGAACATCGGCAATGTGAGCAGGACGACAAGAAGCAGCCACGCGAGCAAGGGCGAACCGAACCAGTCGAAATCGTTGCCCATATTGAGGATCGTCTGCACGCTGACAAGAATCGTCGCAAGCAGAATGAATCCGATCGTATCGAAGCGCGTCACGCGGCGCTCGAAGCCTCTCCCGTAGAACAGCGCAGCAACGACGCCTGCAACGGGCAAGGCGACCATGACGTTGGAATAAAACAGCCAGCGCCAATTGAAATATTCCGCCCAGAAGCCGCCCATGAAGACGCCGACGGTGAAAGGCGCCATGCTCATGACGCCCCAGAAGCCGACGCCGAGCGTGCGCTGATCATCCGGGTATTGCGCAAGCGTCACCGATTGCGCGAGCGGAAGGGCGACGCCGCCGACAATGCCGAGGACAAAGCGCATCGGCGCAAAAAACCAGATCGTCTCGCTTCCTGCGCACATCAGGGAAACGGCCGCGTAAGCGACGAGGGCGCCGACCAGCACGCGATAATCGCCAAGCCGCCCCGAGAGCCATCGCGACAACGGAAGGCCAAGCGCGATGCCGACCATATGGTCGGTCGTCGCCCAAGTGCCGTAGCTCGGCGACACCCCCTCAAGGCTTCCGGCCGTATAGGGCGCGAGCACCGTGTAGCCGGGCACATTCGACAGCATGACGACATTCGCCGCGCCCGCCGCGCCGTTGAGCAGCAGGAATCGCCAGCCTTTCATTCGCGTCCGTTCCGTCACAACCATCGCGCTCCAGCCGGACGCGCGGGACGCCAAGCCGATTGCAGTTCCATTGAGGCGCGCGGCTTCATCCGTTTTCTCATTTGGCGCGTGCGAGTCATCACTCAAAACAGCGCATTTGTCACGAAGCGCGGGCGCGGAGAAACGCCCCAAGCTTGTCAATGGCGGGCGCCATGGGCCATACAAGCCGCCAGGAAAGCGGAGAAAGCGCGTGACGGGGATCTGGTTTCAGGTAGCGCTCATATTCGGTCTTGCGCTCATCTCCGCGATGATCGCCGCAAGATTTCGAATCTCGACCGCGTTGACCGAAATCATCGTCGGCATGTGCGCACGAGCGCTTTTCGCCGCGACTGTCGGCGCCGAAATCTTCAACGTTCAGGAACCTTGGGTCAAGACGCTCGCCGGACTTGGCGCGATCGCGCTCACATTTCTCGCGGGCGCGGAACTCGATCCCGACGTCTTTAAGCTGAAGTGGAAGGAGGCCGCGGCGATCGGCGCCGCCAGCTTCCTCGCGCCCGCCATCGGCTGCTGGGCGGTCGCTTATTATCTGCTGAGTTGGGACAGTTCGCCGGCGCTGCTCGCCGGCATCGCCCTCGCCGCCACCTCGGTCGCAGTCGTCTATACGGTGATGATGGAATATGGATTCAACCGCACCGATTTCGGCAAGACGATACTCGCCGCCTGTTTCATCACCGACCTTGGCACGGTCGTCACGCTCGGCCTTGTCTTCGCGCCCTTCACCTGGAAGACTGCCCTGTTCGTCGCTGCCGTCGGCGCGGCCTTCGTCGCATTGCCGCGCGTCACGCCAGCGATCTTTGCAAAGTTCGGCGGCCGCCCCTCCGAATTCGAAACGAAATTCCTGTTCTTTGCGCTGATGGCGCTCGGCGCGCTCGCGACTTGGGCCGGGAGCGAAGGCGTGCTGCCCGCCTATCTCATTGGCATGGCGCTCGCGGGCTCGGTCGGCCGTGATCACGCGCTTATTCGTAGATTCAGGACGATCGTCATTGGTTTGCTGACGCCTTTCTATTTCATCCGGGCGGGATATTTCGTTTCCATTCCCGCCGTTTTTGCTGCGCCGCTCGGCGTCGCCGCCTTTCTCGCCGTCGAGTTGGCGACCAAGGTCGCCAGCGTCTATCCCGTCGCGCGCCGTTTCGGCTCGCCGCACAAGGACGCCATGTATACGACGCTGTTGATGGCGTCCGGCCTTACGTTCGGCACGATTTCGGCGCTGTTCGGCTTGTCAAACAACATCATTGACGAAAGCCAATATTCGACGCTGGTCGCGGCGATCATCGCGACGGCGATCGTGCCGACAATGATCGCGAACAGTCTTTATTTGCCGCGCCATCGGCTGCCGCAAAATGGCGCGCAGAAGCAGCCTGTCGCCGCTGATCGGGCTGCGGAGACTGTTCTGGAGGGATAAATGCGACTTGATTCCCGGCGGGCGCGATGCAATCAACGCCCATTGTCGCTCGAGGGAGCGCGCCTGCCCAGCCGCGCGCTTGCGCTCCGCTTAACTTCGAAGCGCTCGAAAAAGGAAGGATGATCTGAATGCGCATCTTTTTGAGGCTATCGGCTCTGGTGGCGTTTATTGCGGTCGCGCCGGCATTTGCTCAAGGAACGCCCCAGCAGCGCGCATCCTGCGAAGCCGACGCGAATCGCGTTTGCGATGCATATATTCCCGACGCCGTGGCCATCGAACGATGCCTGAGAAGCAACGCCGGTTCGATTAGCGCTGCGTGCCGGGCCGAACTCGGCATCGCGTCAGCGGCGCCCGGCGGCAAACGGCGCAGGCGCTAGATCATGCTGCATTTGGGCGCAATCGCCCAAATGCAGATCAATTGATCGATACCTAAGGCGTAGAGCGCGCTTTGCGCGAAAAGCCAGCGTCCACTTTTTCACGCGCCGCGCTCTAAACGGCGGGGGCAAACTGTCCCCACGTCAATTTGCGCTATTTTCTCTTGAGGGCGCGAGGGCGAGCCGACTCTCGGCGAGCCGCGCGGCCTCGGCGCCGGATAACATCGCGCCATTGAAGCCATGTTCGCCGCCGAACGCCGAGGCGAGAAAGAGTCCGGCGATCGGCGTCTGCGGCGTGCGCGGAAATCCCATCAAGATCGGCGCTTCGGCGGGCAACGCAGCAAAGCCGTATACCGCGCCTTCCGGCGTGTTGAGATAGCTCGCCATCGAATAGGCGTTGAGCAGCATCCGCGTCGTGACCAGACCGGAAAAGCCCGGATAGTCGCGGTCGAGAGAAGCCTGTATCGCGTCGAGCCAGCGTTCGCGGCGCGCCAGCGCCGCTTCGCGCGGCAGATCGCGCCAGTTGTCGAAGCGATCGAGGCCGAGCACGCTGACAAGAATCGGCGGCTCGTCCCACAGCCCTGAGTCGACCGCGGTGAAATTGGCGATCGTATGGAGCGGCAGCGCGCCCTTGGGGTCTTCCGACATCGCGCCGGCGCCGTCGCCATATTGATCGAAGCGCCGCATGTCCGGCGGCATGACCACGGTCGTGAACTCCGTCAGCCCGACTGTCGAGGGTTTCGCGCTCAAGCCGAAATTTGCCGAAAATAACGACGTGGAGAGCCTGCGGGACCCGAAGGCCTCCTCCATTTTCGCGCGCGCGGCGACGTCCATCATCGCGGCGGCCTCTGAAGGCGCGCAATTCGCCATTACCGCGCGCGCTTCGATGCGTTCTTCGCCCTCGCCGTCGCGCCGGGCGACGTGGCGGATCGCTATGACCGCGCCGTCTGCATCGGTCTCGATGGCGTTGACCTGCCGGCCCATGCGCACGACGCCGCCGGTCTTGGTGATCGCCTTCGCGAGTTTGAGGCTCAACTGACGCGACCCGCCTTTGATGTAGGCGCCGCCCGAGCTGATATATGCGCCTTGCGCGATTGCATAATAGATCCACCACAGCCGGCGCGGATCATCGCCGTAATAGGCGAGATTGGCGCCCAATGCGCATTTCAGGGCTTCGCAGCCGGCGAAATCGCGCTCCATGATCTCATGCAGCGAGTTCTGCCAGCCGGCGGCCGCGGGCTGGACTTCCCAAAGTCCGCGCGCCAATTTGGCGAAGGAGCCTTCCTCGCGCGCCTGCTTTAGCGTCCACAGGGCGTCGTGGATCTGCTCCACCTCGCCGAGAAACTGCTGAATTGCGGCGCGCTTATCGGGGAATCGGGCGGCGAGCGCCTCATAGGCCGGTCCAAAGCCGAAAGGCAGTTCGAAGGGCTCGTCGACAGGGCCGCCGCGCACCTCATAGAGGGCGCCGGTCGGCAGCCACTCGATCTCGTCGAGAATCCCCAGGCGGCGCAGGATGTCGTGCTTCACGTCACGGGGGTTGCGCGCGTCCGAGGTCTGATGGAGCGAGGCTTCGACGGTCAGCGGACCGACCTTGTAGACCGACGCTGCGCCGCCCAGACTGAAATTGCGCTCGAGCAGGCAGACGCTGTAGCCGGCATGCGCCAGCAGCGCGCCCGCCGTCAATCCGCCCAGTCCCGAGCCAATCACCACGGCGTCGAATGTCTTATCGCTCATTCTCGAATCATCGTTTTTGCTGGAGGATCGCCACTCTATCCCGCCCGGAGCCTCTGGCGAAAGGCGGCGGTTGACACAAGATAGGACACCAAGCCGAAGACTCTTTGGAAAAGGCGCTGGCGCATGGCTAATGAAAGCTTTCCCCTAACCCACACCGACGCCGAATGGCGGGCGCTGCTCACGCCCGAACAATATGAAGTCATGCGCGGCCATGGCACGGAGCGCCCCGGAAGCTGCGCGCTCAACCACGAAAAGCGGCGCGGCGCATTCAATTGCGCCGGCTGCGGCCAGCCGCTGTTTCGTTCCGGCGAGAAGTTCGAAAGCGGCACCGGCTGGCCGAGCTTCTCCGATCCGCTTCCCGGCGCGCTCGGCTCGACCGTCGATCGCAGCTACGGCATGGTGCGCACCGAAGTGCACTGCAGCCGCTGCGGCTCGCACCTCGGCCATGTATTCAACGACGGCCCCCCGCCGACGGGACTGCGCTATTGCATCAATGGCGTCGCGCTTGATTTTCAGCCCGAGTAGGCGTCGAACGACTATGGGCCGTCACAATAGGCCGATAGAGCAAAGGATGCGGCGTTGACTGCGACAAATTTTTTTTTGATCAGTCTTGGCGGCTCCTGCGCCCGCTCTCCTGCGGTTTCTTCGGATAGGCAAGGACGGGGTTCAGTTTCGCTTTAGCGCGCGCAAGCCGCCTCTCCATGCCTGCCAGATCAGCCTTGCAGGCGTGTAGGAAGCTTTGCGCTTTCTGTAGAGATTGAGCGGTATCGTCGGCGCCAGCGCGACTCATGCTAAACTACTCGATAAGATAGGCCAAGGATAGGCGATCGGCCCGGCTTGTCGAATAAGCGACATGCCTTGGGCGCCTTGTCGCGCGAGCGGGAGTCGCTTCAAAACGCCGGTGACGACGGCGCGCCGCCGGAAGCCCGGCCGGCTTGACGAGCAATTTTGATTCCCGTCATACGAGGTGTCCGCCAACGAATTCTTCAGCAAGCGGACTCATGCGCACGTCGGCTCGTAGCGGCGAACCGCGGGCCTTCATGCGCGGCTTGAACAAAACGACGGTCGCAAGACAGGCTGCAGCCTGACATCGGCAGGATTTTCAGCCCGGTCGACCGGGGAGCGGTTCGGCGGCGCCAACCCGTTTCTCGATGACCGAAAAAACGAATTCTGGGCCTGTGCGACGCGGGCCCCGAGAGGGAGTGGACTGCATGTCAGAAAGGTCAGCCGCCGCGCCGGGCGCGAGCGGAATAGACAATCAGCATCTTGCGCCGAAGTCCGACATCGAGATTTCGCAGGCCGCGAAGATGCGGCCGATCATCGACGTCGCCCGCGACAAGCTCGGCATCCCGGCCGAGCATGTGCAGCCCTATGGCCATTACAAGGGCAAAATATCCCTCGACTATATTTCTTCCCTCGCCGGCCAGACGGACGGCAAGCTGATCCTCGTCACGGCGATTACGCCGACGCCTGCCGGCGAAGGCAAGACGACGACCACCGTCGGTCTCACCGACGGCCTCAATCACATCGGCAAGAAAGCGCTGTGCTGTTTGCGCGAACCATCGCTTGGCCCCTGCTTTGGCGTGAAGGGCGGCGCGGCGGGCGGCGGCTATGCGCAGGTAGTGCCCATGGAGGACATCAACCTCCACTTCACCGGCGATTTCCACGCGATCGGCGCGGCCAACAATCTGCTCGCGGCGCTAATCGACAACCACATCTATTGGGGCGGCGAGCCCAAGATCGATTCGCGCCGGGTTTCTTGGCGGCGCGTCGTCGACATGAACGATCGCGCCTTGCGCTCGGTCGTTTCGTCGCTCGGCGGCGTGGCGAACGGCTTTGCCCGCGAGGACGGATTTGACATCACCGTCGCCTCGGAGGTGATGGCGATCTTTTGCCTCGCTTCGGATTTTGCCGATCTGCAGCGGCGGCTGGGCGACATCATCGTCGGCCAAACGCGCGACAAGAAGAACGTGCGCGCCTCTGAAGTGAAGGCGGCGGGCTCCATGGCCGCGCTGCTCAAGGACGCGATCGCGCCCAATCTCGTGCAGACGCTGGAGAATAACCCGGCGATCATCCACGGCGGTCCCTTCGCTAATATCGCCCACGGCTGCAACTCGGTCATCGCGACGAAGGCCGGCCTGAAGCTCGCCGATTACGTCGTGACCGAGGCGGGCTTCGGCGCCGATCTCGGCGCGGAGAAGTTCTTCGACATCAAGTGCCGTAAGGCTGGCCTGAAGCCCGACATCACCGTGATCGTCGCGACGATTCGCGCGCTCAAGATGCATGGCGGCGTCGCCAAGGACGATCTGAAGGCCGAGAATGTCGCGGCGGTCGAGAAGGGCTTCGAGAATCTGAAGCGCCATATCGGCAACGTCCGCAAATTCGGCGTGCCGGTTCTCGTCTCGATCAACAAATTTTCGGCGGACACGGCGGCCGAGATGGCGGCGCTCGACAAACTCTGCAAGGCGGAAGGCGTCGAATGCGTCGTCGCCGACAATTGGGGCTCCGGCGGCGCTGGCGCGGCGGACCTCGCAAGGGCCGTCGTCAAGACGATCGAGACGCAGCCCTCGAACTTCAAGCCGCTCTATCCGGACGACATGCCGCTTGCCGAAAAGGTCCGCACGATCGCCAAGGAGCTCTACGGCGCCGCCGATATCTCCTATGACTCGAGCATCAAGGCGCGTTTCGCCGAGTTGGAGAAGGAAGGCTTCGGCAAATTCCCGGTCTGCATCGCCAAGACGCAATACAGCTTCTCGACGGATCAAAACGCCAAAGGCGCGCCTTCAGGGTTCACCATCCCGATTCGCGAACTGCGTCTCTCGGCGGGCGCCGAGTTCATCGTAGCGGTGTGCGGCGACATCATGACGATGCCGGGATTGCCCAAGGTTCCCGCCGCAAACAATATCTATGTTGACGACGCGGGCCGCATCGCCGGCCTGTTCTAGCGCTTTTTCGGCGCCGTCGGCGCCGCGCCATCTGAAACCTGCCGCTCGAAAGGAGCTTGAGAATGTTGAATTCCAGAATTCCTGGCAAGAATTTTCTTTTTGTGCCGGGCCCGACCAATCTCCCCGACCGCGTTGTGCGCGCGATGTCGGTCGCGTCTGAGGATCATCGCTCGCCGACCTTCCCGGATCTCGTAAAGCCGCTCTTTCCTGGCTTGAAGAAGGTCTTCGGCACCGAGAAGGGCCACGCCTTCATCTTCCCGGCGTCGGGCACCGGCGGCTGGGAAGCTGCGATCACCAACACGCTGTCGCCGGGCGACAAGGTTCTGGCGCAGCGCTTCGGTCAGTTCTCCCATCTGTGGATCGATCTTTGTAAGCGTCAGGGCCTGGACGTCGTCGTGCAGGAGCGCGAATGGGGCACCGGCAATGATCCCGAGCTGATCGAAGAGACGCTGAAGGCCGACAAGAATCACGAGATCAAGGCCGTTCTCGCCACGCATAATGAAACGGCGACCGGCGTGACCTCCGACATCGCCGCGGTGCGCAGGGCGATGGACAACGCCAAGCACCCGGCGTTGCTCTTCGTCGACGGCGTGTCCTCGGTCGCGTCACTCGAGTTCAAAATGGACGAATGGGGCGTCGACGTGATCGTGTCGGGCTCGCAAAAGGGTTTCATGCTGCCGGCCGGTCTGTTGCTCATGGCGGCGAGCCAGAAGGCGATCGACGCGGGCAAGTCCAACAAGGGCCGCCGCGCCTATTTCGAATTCCAGGACATGATCAACGCCAACAAGGGCGGCTATTTCCCTTACACGCCTTCCGTGCCGTTGCTCTATGGCCTCAAGGAAGCGCTCTCGATCCTGTTCGAAGAAGGCCTCGATCAGGTCTACAAGCGCCACCATCATCTCGCCGAGGGCGTTCGCGCGGCGGTCTCCGCATGGGGCCTCAAGTGCTGCGCCAAGGAGCCGAAGTGGAACTCCGACACCGTCACGGCGATCGTCGTGCCGGAAGACTATGACGCCGCCAAGGTCATCGAGATCGCCTACAAGCGCTACAATCTTGCGCTCGGTGCCGGCCTGTCTGAAGTCGCGGGCAAGGTGTTCCGCATCGGCCATCTCGGCGACCTCAACGAACTCATGCTGCTTGGCGCCATCGGCGGCGCCGAGATGGCCATGCTCGACGTCGGCATCCCCGTGACTCCGGGTTCTGGCGTTGCGGCGGCGCAGGCGGTCTATCGCGCCAATCCGCTGCTCAAGATGTAAATCGGCAACCGGCGGTCGGAGCGCTCCGACCGCCGGAGCCCGATTGATGACTGCCAAAAAAAGAATTGAGAAAGAGGGGAAACCAGGACATGTCGCACAAAATCGTCTTTCTCGATCGGGAAACGCTCGACGCCAATGTGCGCAAGCCGAATTTTCCTCACGAATACACTGAACACGCCCAGACGGCGCCCGACCAGATCGTTGAACGCCTGAAGGGCGCGACGATCTGCATCACCAATAAGGTGCCGCTGCGCGAAGCGACGTTGAAGCAGCTTCCCGATCTCAAGCTCATCGCCGTCGCCGCGACCGGCACGGACGTGATCGACAAGACCTATACGAGCGCCAATGGGATCGTCGTCTCGAACATTCGCAACTACGCCTTCAACACGCTGCCCGAACATGTGTTCGCGCTGCTGTTCGCGCTGCGCCGCAACCTGGTCAATTACTACAACTCCGTGCGGCAAGGCCGCTGGGGTTACGCCAATCAGTTCTGCTACTTCGACTATCCGATCTACGATATCGCCGGCTCGACTCTCGGCATCGTCGGCTATGGCGCGCTCGGCAGGGAAATCGAGAAGCGGGCGGTCGCGCTCGGCATGAAGGTGCTGATCAACGACGTCACCGACGTGCCGAACAAGGTGGACGTCGCGACCATCCTGCGCGAGTCGGATGTCGTGACGCTCAACCTGCCGCTCACCCCGGAGACGAAGAACATGATCGGCGCCAAGGAGTTCGCGTCGATGAAGAAAACCGCTTGCATCATCAACACGGCGCGCGGCGGCATCGTCGACGAGGCGGCGCTCGCCGATGCGCTGCGCAAGGGAGTCATCGCCGGCGCCGGCATGGATGTTTTGACTGTCGAGCCGCCAAAGAACGGCAATATCCTGCTCGACCCGACGATTCCCAATCTCATCATCACGCCGCACGTCGCCTGGGCCTCGAAAGAGGCGATGCAGGTGCTGGCCGATCAGCTCGTCGACAATATCGACGCGTTTGTCGCCGGCAGCCCGCGCAACGTCGTGACGGCGTGAGGACGACGTGTCTCGCATGCTGCCGCCGTCATGCCCGCGCTCGTCGCGGGCATCCACGCCGCGCCGCTACGGAGCGTTTGAAAATGTTGCGCAACGTCCCGGCGTGGATGGCCGGGACAAGCCCGGCCATGACGTGGCCTGAGGAACTCCGATGACCAAGAAACTTCTTTTCCTTTTTGACACCGATCCGGTTCCGAGCGTTTTCGACACGGTCGTCGGCTATGACGGCGGCGCCGATCACATCATCGGCTATGGCGCCGTGACGCCCGAAAACGTCGGCGCGCTGGTCGACGGCTGCATTTACACGCGCGGGCCGAAGGAAAAACAGAATACGGCGATTTTCGTCGGCGGCGGCAACATGACGGCTGGCGAAGCCGTGTTCAAAGCGGTGAAGAAGCGCTTCTTCTCGAATTTCCGCGTCTCGGCGATGCTCGATTCGAACGGCTCCAATACGACCGCCGCGGCGGGCGTCGCGCTGCTCGCCAAGGCGAGTTCGCTCAAGGGCAAGAAGGCTGTCGTTCTCGCCGGCACCGGCCCGGTCGGCATGCGCGCCGCGGCGATGCTCAATATCGAAGGCGCCGAAGTCGCGATCACCTCGCGTCATAAGTCGCGCGCCGAGGCGGCGGCCGCGGCTATTCAGGAGCGCTTCGGCTTCACGCCCAAAGCGATTGAAGCCGCCGACAACGCGGCGCGCGCTCAGGCGGTCAAGGGCGCACAGATCGTGTTCGCGGCGGGCGCTATCGGTGTGCCGCTGCTCGACGAAAAGGATTGGCAGAGCGATCCAACGATCGAACTCATCGCCGACTGCAATGCGCAGCCGCCGCTTGGCGTCGGCGGCGTCGAGGCGACCGACAAGGCGAAAGAGCGTCATGGCAAGATCGTCATTGGCGCGCTGGGACTGGGCGGGCTCAAGCTCAAATTGCACCGCGAATGCGTGGGCAAGCTGTTTGACGCCGCCGACCAAGTGTTCGACTGCGAAAACATTTATGCACAAGCCAAAGAGCTCGCCTGAGCGAGGAAAGATATGAGCGCCAAGAACGATACGATTGGGAAATTCCTCGACGAACTCGCCAGCGATGCGCCGACTCCGGGCGGCGGCGGCGCTGCGGCGCTGTCTGGCGCCATGGGCGCGGCGCTCGTATCGATGGTGTGCAACCTCACCATCGGCAAGAAGAATTACGAAGCCGTTTCAGCCGATCTGCAGCAGACTCTCGCCAAGGCTGAAAAGCTGCGCGCCGAACTGACCGCGGGCGTCGATGAAGACGTCGTCGCCTTCAACACGCTGATGGGGGCCTACGGCCTGCCGCGCGGCACGGATGAAGAGAAGGCGAAGCGCTCGGCGGCGATTCAGACGGCGCTGAAGGAAGCGACGCTGGCGCCGCTGAAGACATGCAAAATCTGCTACGACGTGATTGCGCTGTCTAAGGAAGCCGCGGACAAGGGCAATCTCAACGTCATCAGCGACGCCGGCGTCGCCGTGCTCGCGGCAAACGCCGGTCTGCGCAGTTGCGCGCTCAACGTCTTCATCAACGCCAAGGCGATCAAGGACCGCGACTTCGCGGAGACGCAGCTTGCAGAAGTTAATGCTCTGCTCGCCAAGGCCGCCGCCGAGACTGAAGCGGTCTATGACACGGTCAAAGCCAAGATAGGCGGCTAAGCACGCCGCGCCGAAAATCGCGAGGAGAGGACTGACATGGACGTCCACGAGTATCAGGCCAAAGAAATTCTGGCGAGCCACGGCGTCGATATTCCGCCGGGCACGGTCGCCTTCAGTCCGGATCAGGCGGTTTACGCCGCGACTGAACTCGGCGGCTCGCATTGGGTCGTCAAGGCGCAAATTCACGCCGGCGCACGCGGCAAGGCGGGCGGCGTCAAGCTTTGCCGCACCTATCACGAAGTGCAGCAAGCGGCGCGCGATCTTCTCGGCAAGCGACTCGTCACCGGCCAGACCGGACCCGAGGGCAAGCCGGTGCAGCGCGTCTATGTCGAAGTCGCCGATCCTTTTGAGCGTGAGCTTTATCTAGGCTACGTGCTCGACCGCAAATTGGAGCGCGTGCGCGTCATCGCCTCAAAACACGGCGGCATGGAGATCGAGGAGATCGCCAAAAATACGCCGGACGAGCTGCTCCAGGTGATCGTCGAGCCCGCCGTCGGCCTGCAGCAGTTTCAGGCGCGCGAACTCGCCTTTCAGCTCGGCCTCAATATCAAACAGGTCTCGCGTGCGGTGAAGACGATCATGGGCGCTTATCGCGCCTTCCGCGACAATGACGCGACCATGCTTGAGATCAATCCGCTCGTCGTCACCAAGGACGACAAGGTGCTGGCGCTCGACGCGAAAATGTCCTTCGACGACAATGCGCTGTTCCGCCGTCACAACATCGTCGACATGAACGATCCCTCGCAGAGCGACCCGCGCGAAGCGCAGGCGCTGGAGCACAACCTGAATTATATCGGCCTCGAAGGCGAGATCGGCTGCATCGTCAATGGCGCCGGACTCGCCATGGCGACGATGGATATGATCAAGCACGCCGGCGGCAATCCGGCCAACTTTCTCGATGTCGGCGGCGGCGCTTCGCCGGAGCGCGTCGCGACGGCCTTTCGCCTCGTTCTGTCCGATCGACGCGTGAAAGTCGTGCTGGTCAATATTTTTGCCGGCATCAATCGTTGCGACTGGGTCGCGCAAGGCGTCGTTGACGCGGTGCGCGCTGAAAAGATCGAAGGCGTGCCGCTCGTGGTGCGACTCGCCGGCACCAATGTCGAAGCGGGCAAGAAGATCATCGCCGAAAGCGGTATTCCGATCATCCAGGCCGATACACTCGCCGAAGCCGCCGAGAAAGCCGTCGCCGCCTACAAGGGCGCGAAGTAAGCGCCGGAGAACGACACATGAGCATTCTCATTGACGAAAAGACGCCGATCCTCGTTCAAGGCATCACCGGCGACAAGGGCAGCTTTCACACCAAGGAGATGATCGACTACGGCACCAATGTCGTCGCCGGCGTCACGCCCGGAAAGGGCGGCAAGACCCACCAAGGCGTGCCGGTGTTCAACACCGTGCGCGAAGCGGTGCGCGAGACCGGCGCGCAGGCGTCGATCACCTTCGTCGCGCCGGCCTTCTGCGCCGACGCCATCATGGAGGCGGCCGACTCCGGGGTCCGTCTGATCTGCTCGATCACCGACGGCATTCCGGCGCAGGACATGATGCGCGTGAAGCGTTACTTCCTGCGCTTCCCGAAGGACCGCCGGCCGATGATGGTCGGCCCCAACTGCGCCGGCATCATTTCGCCGGGCAAGGCGATGCTCGGCATCATGCCGGGCCATATCTACAAGCAGGGCGTGGTGGGGCTGATCTCGCGCTCCGGCACGCTCGGCTACGAAGCGGCGTCGCAGCTGAAGGCGCTTGGCATTGGCATATCGACGTCCGTCGGCATTGGCGGCGATCCGATCAACGGCTCCTCGTTCCTCGACCATCTGGTGCTCTTCGACAAAGACCCGGAGACTAAGGCGGTGCTCATCATCGGCGAGATCGGCGGTCCGCAGGAGGCCGAGGCCTCCGCCTGGATCAAGGAGAATTTCTCCAAGCCGGTGATCGGCTTCGTCGCCGGCCTTACGGCCCCCAAAGGACGCCGCATGGGCCACGCCGGGGCGATCATTTCGGCGTCGGGCGACAGCGCCGCGGAAAAGACCGAGATCATGAAGTCCTACGGGTTGACCGTCGCGCCGAGCCCGGCCGAATTCGGATCGACCGTCGCCAAAGTCTTGCAGGGCGCCTGAGTGACAAGGTCGACGCCGGCGCCATTGCGCCTCGACGTCCGTCGGCATGTCGCGACCGCCGTTCGTTCGCGACGCGCGAGCGCTAGAGCGCGCTGCGAAAAAGTGGAATCCGGTTTTTCGCGTAAAGCGCGCTCTAGACTTTTGGAATCGATCGCGTTGTCTGCATTTGGGCGATTCCGCCCAAACGCGGCGTGATCTAAGGAGTTTCGATGACCGCCGAGACCCAGACATTGAGGAGCCCGTCTTCGACCGGGCTGCCGTCTGCTTATGCGACTCGTTCGGTCACCGAAGCGTCCGCTTTTCTGCGTGAACAGTTGCTCACCGTCATTCGCCGTCACACGCCGGAGATCGAGGCGGTGGTGCGCGACTCCAAGGCGGGCGCGGGTCTCGAGCCGCG
>NZ_JAKFWS010000127.1 GCF_021731785.1 Methylocystis sp. | reverse complement strand
ATGCCAAACGTAATCGTTACGCCGCATAGCGCTTTCAATACAAGGGAAGCCGTAGGTCGAATAGTCGAGACCACGGTCGCAAATATCCACGCCTTCCTCGAAGGCCATCCGCAGAACATCGTTAGCAGATCGCCATCGCGCATGAATTAAGCGTCGAGGTCTGGATCATCGAAGTCCGTCGGGCCAACGTCATGGCGAAAGCGGGAAGCTTTAAGTCTTGCGGATGCTGATCGAGATTAAGGGGTCTTGATGCATGTTGGCGGGTCGTCATGTATGTGCGCCCTGCCCGGGCCGAGGAGCGCGAAGCGCTCGCCGAGTTCGGCGCCGCCTCTGAGCGATATATGGCCGAGGTTCCCGCTTTCGCTTCGCGGATCGGAGCCAGGAGGGGGAATCGCAGACGCGGCCAAGTCTGAGAAAGGGACGGAGCGGGGATGCGGTCTTGGATTTAATCCAGGGCCGGCGCGCCTCGGTAAAGACGCTCCCTCTCCATGTCGCTAAAACTAGAGCGACGTACGGATAAACGAACGCGCCTCGCGACCCGAAGGCCCAAAACCTGGGAGATTGAACACGAGCCGGCGCAATATCTTGTATAAAGTCGCGAACAGAGGCGCTGAAACCCTTGTTTCGTCCCATTTCGGAATTTAGCGTGGCGTCAAGGTGTCCGAGGAGGACCGATCTCGGCATGAATCGTCTGGCTAAGAGACTGCGATTTTGCGCGGCGATCTGTTTGCTCGCGCTTTACGCCACTTTCGTGGTCAGACCTGCGGTCGCGCTCACCTTCGTTCTTGGCGCCGCGGCGACCCACTGCCTGAGCGAGCATCATGGCGCTCTTGCGGCTATGGATCTTCATGGCAATGCGCACAAGCAGCGCGGCGCTCATGCGCATCGCGAGGCAGCGCATAAGAATGTCGATGGCGCTCCAACAAGGGACGGAGGCGACCAACAGGAGCGACATGCCTGCGTAGACTGCAGTTTCTCATGCTTCGGCATCGTAGCCAATAGCGCCATTCCAATCGAGCAGCCTAATCCCACTTCCCCCTTCTTCGTGGTTCTCGACGAGGCTCTGAGCGGTCGCGGACCTAGTCGGATCAGCTGGCCTCCTATAGCCGTGCTGCCGCTTTGAGAACCAGCGCGGCAGCACGAATCGCGACCGACGCTCGAATCGATCACGACACGACGAAGGTCTTTTTCATGTCTCGGCGAGCACGAACTCGCGCCGTCCCACCCGAGGAGCCGCGAAGCAAATTTCTTTGCCGTCTGGCCAAACTCGCCAGCGTCCAGATGATTGCTGGAATAACGGTCGGATGCGCGCCGCCGCCCCCGCCGCCTTTCGCGGGCCCCGACCCGGCGGACGCTTTCGCGCCCGCGCCCGCCGTCCGCTATCGCTCCACCACCGGCTCTTACGTTAGCCAACGGCCGATCGAACCGGGCGCTTGGACCGAGCAGAACAAGCGGGCCGCCCCATCGCCCGAACCGGAACATCATCCGGGAATGGCGCACGAATCGATGCAGCATCATTCTGGATCGGGGCGTCAATGATGAATTCGCCCGATCCATTCCGTTCAGTTCCGAAGCGCCGCCGGAACGAATTTGTTCGAGGGCTTCGCGCGGGCACCGCGCTGGTATTCGCCATCGCTGTTTCTGCCTGCGGCAGTTTCTCGCCCGATAGCGGCATGAGCGTCGTCGCGGGCATCGCCGGCACGGAGCTCGGAAAGGATGCCGTCGCGATCCGCACGCCAGAGGACGCGGTATCGGCTCGGAGTCGCGTCGAACATCTCCTCAAGCGCTCCTTGACCGCCGACGGCGCCGTGCAGATCGCGCTCCTCAACAATCGCGGCCTGCAGGCGGCCTACAACGAACTCGGCGTCGCGGAAGCTCTGATGGTCGAGGCTTCGCTTCCGCCGAACCCACAGTTTACCTTGCAAGAAATCGGCGGGATCGCGGAATTCGAGATCGAGCGGCGCATCATCACCAACATACTGGCGCTGGCGACCTTGCCCGCGCGAGCGGCGATCGCCGCGGATCGATTCCATCAGGCGCAACTCCACGCCGCCGAGGAGACGCTCCGACTCGCGGCCGAGACGCGGCGGCACTATTTGCGCGCCGTTGCGGCGCGCGAACTCGTGGGTTTTTTGACGCAGGCCAATGCTTCAGCGGAAGCGGCGGCGAAACTCGGCAGGGCGCTCGGGGAAACCGGCGCGATGAACAAGCTCGATCAGGCGCGGGAGCAAGTGTTTTACGCCGACTTGACGACCCAGCTCGCGCGGGCGCGCCAGCGCGCCTTGAGCGCGCGGGAGCGGCTGATCCACTCGCTCGGATTGTGGGGAAGCGACCTCGACTTCAAGCTTGCGAGCGCTTTGCCGGCGCCGCCGGCGCGCCCTCGAAGCTGGCCGATGGTGGAGCGGAATGCGATCGAGCGACGGGTCGATCTGCAGATCGGGCGCCTCGAACTTCTGGCGCTCGCCAAGTCCTACGGGCTGACGCAGGCGAGCCGGTTCGTGAACCTGCTGGAGCTGACGGGGATAGAGGAGATCATCCAGGAAAAAATCACCCCTGAAAAAATTTTCCAAGAAGAAGAAAAAACCCTCGCTGCGCGCATTCGGAATCGCGGATACAGGGTCGCCTTCGAAATCCCGATCTTCGATTTCGGCGAAGCCCGTGTCCGCAAGGCCGAGCAGGCCTATATGATCGCGGCGAACCGCTTGGCGCAAAGGGCCGTCGCCGTTCGTTCGGAAGCGCGCGCAACGTATCAACTCTATCGCTCGACCTATGACATCGCAGCCCATTACCAGCGCGAGGTCTTGCCGCTGCGCAAGATCATCTCCGACGAAAGCCTACGGCAATACAACACGATGCAGATCGACGTCTTCCCACTGCTCGACGAGGCGCGCCGACGCGTCCTGGCGACGAGCGCCGCCATCGAAGCCAAGCGAGACTTCTGGCTCGCGACGACCGATCTGCAGGTCGCCCTCCTCGGAGGGGGAGGCGCGCCGGGCGAACCTAATCCGGCGGCGGAACTGGAGCAGCTGAACGCGCTGCAACCCGGCATAACGGAGGAGACGAAGCGGTGATAACCCGAAGAAGCTTTTTCGGCGGTGCGGCCGCTGTCGCGAGCGTTGGCCTGGTGAGCGGACGCGCTCAGGCCGCGGCGATTCCCGAGGCGCCGCGCATGACGACGCCCGCGACGCAGCCGCCCCTCTTTCCGTCGAGCGGACCAGACTATCGGCCCGTCGTGACCCTGAACGGATGGTCATTGCCGTTTCGCATGAACGGTGACTGGAAGGAGTTTCACCTCGTAGCCGAGCCGGTCGAGCGCGAATTCGCGCCTGGAATGACGGCGCGGCTGTGGGGCTACAACGGCCAGTCTCCTGGGCCGACCATCGAGGCGGTTGAAGGCGACAAGGTGCGCGTCTTCGTCACAAACAAGCTCCCCGAGCATACCTCGATTCATTGGCATGGCGTGTTGCTGCCAGCGGG
The DNA here is from genome assembly GCF_021731785.1 of Methylocystis sp. Classification (GTDB taxonomy): domain Bacteria; phylum Pseudomonadota; class Alphaproteobacteria; order Rhizobiales; family Beijerinckiaceae; genus Methylocystis. The sequence goes on along the minus strand of NZ_JAKFWS010000127.1, from coordinate 13,609 downwards.
CATGGACGGCGTCGGCGGCGTCACCCAGCCGCACATCCCTGCGGGCAAGACGTATGTCTACGAGTTTGAACTGAAGGAAAGCGGCAGCTTCATGTACCATCCGCATTCGGACGAGATGGTGCAATTGGCGATGGGCATGATGGGCATGTTCGTCGCACACCCACGCGATCCCACGAAATACCGGGTCGACCGGGATTACGTGTTCGTGATGAACGCCTATCGGTTTGACCCTGGAACCTATCTTCCCAAGGTCGCCGAGATGACCGACTTCAATTTGTGGACTTGGAACAGCCGGGTCTTTCCTGGGATCGACGACATGGTGGCCTCGCTCGGCGACCGCGTGCGCATTCGCATGGCCAATCTGTCGATGACCAATCATCCGATCCACGTGCACGGGCATCATTTCTCGGTGGCCGGCACAGATGGGGGCTGGGTGCCGGAGTCGGCGCGTTGGCCGGAAGCCACGATCGACGTGCCCGTCGGCGCGATCCGCGCCGCCGAATTCATCGCCGCATATCCGGGCGATTGGCCGATCCACTGCCACAAATCGCATCACACCATGAACGCCATGGGCCACGACTTGCGCAACTTCATCGGCGCCAAGCAGAACCGCGAACTCGCAAAGGCCATCAGCAAGCTGGCGCCAGGCTATATGCCCATGGGCGCCTCAGGCATGGGCGAGATGGCGGCCCACATGGCGGCGGGGCATATGCCCAGCCCCGCCAACACGCTGCCGATGATGACCGGTCAAGGCCAATTCGGTCCCGCCGAGATGGGCGGCATGTTCACCCTGGTGAAAATCCGCGAGGGACTGGGGGCGAACGACTACAAGGATCCAGGACCCTACAAACACCCAGGGCGCACGGTCTCATACGAGTTCGAGGGCGAAATCGCGGAACCGCCGCGAGACGGCAACGGCGGCCGTGTGGAACCGAGAGCGCCGGCGCCGGAGCCACGTGCGATCGAGCCGGGGACTAAAACAAATCACAAGGGCCATCATTGAACCGGCATAGCGTGTGACGCCGCAACGGCGATCGGGCGGGGTGCGGCGTCAGGATCAACTTGCCGTTATTTTGCAAATATATCGAGCGGGCGACTTGATCAAGAACGACAAGGTCAAGCTGCCCAAGGCGTGAATGGCGCCTTCACAAGGTCAGCGCATCGGAAGGCAAGAGCTAAGTTTCGGACCATCGTTTTGGGAGCTCTCTTTATTTGCGCGGCAGGGCTTCACCGGTCTCGCATCGCTCGCCTCGCCCCCGCCGAGTGGCCGCGGCGTCGCTCCGAGGAGGAGTTGACCGGGCCGGCGCGCGCCTTATTTGGCGAGGCACGGCGTTGACGACCGCGCCGGGTCCGATAGCGGCATTGGAGGGGGAAGATGATCCGTAAATTGACGATAGCGACGGCCCTTGCGGCTGCTCTGGCGTTCCCTTCGGCGGCGCTCGCCGGCCATCATGGGGGCGGCCATCATGGCGGTTGGGGCGGCCATCATGGCGGTTGGGGCGGTCACCACGGCGGTTGGGGCGGTCACCACGGCGATTGGGGCCACTAGGGCGGCCATCACGGACGTTGCCGGAGTTGGTGGGGAGACACTGGCGCCGGGTTCGCTGAGAGACAGAGCGAAAACATGAGAAAGCGGTCTTGGCCTCCTGGGCCAAGACGTCTTTGATTGCCGGCATCTATCTTTCGGGATCAACAAGCGCCGAGCCCATGCCTATCGGCGAGCGGACTGCAAGCGCTGCTCGATGGTTCTGCGGTGGCGCGGTTGTCGATTTACACTTCAATATGAGACTGACACGTTGTTGAATTTCAACGCCTTGAATGAGACCAAGGTGTACGCGAGGACATTTCAATTGAGATTGCGGCAGCGATTCTTGTCACTCCAAATGAGACTCATCGACCGGTCGATCGACCAGCACGGTCGATCAGAATCCGCGTTACATCAAAGCTTTCGCGCGGCTCGGAGCGCGCTTTCAATTGAGACTCGATCTCAAGAAAGTCTCAAATAAAATCACCCAAATAGGTTCGAACCGGCCACGTCTCATACGGATTCCGGCTGACTGACTCGCGGGAGCGGGATTCCCTTCTGGAATCGAAACAGCTAAGTTTTGTCGTCATGAATCGCGACGGGGCGGAGCATAACAACGATAGCCGCGCATTTGAGTGTCGAAGCGTTACGTGATCGGTATGTTTCGAGCGCCGACGTCATGGAGGCGCGGCATTTTCAGACGGTTTAGCTTCTCGCCAAGGGTCACAGCGTCGGCGACGTCGCCGAGATGACCTCGTTCGGCCGGCGTTGGATCGAACAACTCGTTGTTCGCTACAATGTGGAAGGGCCGGATTCGCTGGGCGATTTGCGTCGGCGTAACGGCGCGCCTGCGCGGATTCTCACCCCCGAAGTTCTTGCGAAGCTGCGAGTTCGCCTGCAAGAGCCGCCTGACGACGGCGGTTTGTGGACGAGCGCCAAAGTCGCGGCGTTCATCGCGCGCGAATTGGGACTTACGAGCGTCGCCGTTCAACGTGGCTGGGAAGCGCTGAAGGCCTGCGGCATGTCGATCCAGACGCCGCGCCCGAAAAATCCCAAGTCCGCCACGCCGGAGGAGACCGCGGCGTTTAAAAAAACCTCCAGGACATCGTCGCCGAGGAAGCGAAAAAGCATCCCGAGCAGCCGGTCGAGGTCTTCGCCAGCGACGAACACCGGCTCGGCCTGAAGCCGGTGACGCGGCGCGTTTGGGCGCCGGTCGGCGAGCGCCCGATCGCGCCGGGCCATCATCGCTTCGACTGGCTTTACGTGACGGCCTTCGTGTCGCCGGCGAGCGGCGAAACCTTTTGGTATGTGCATGACGGCGTGTCGAAGCCGTTCTTTTCCGCGCTACTCGAAACCTTTGCGCGCGAGGCCGGCGCCGGCGCCCGCCGAACCATCGTGCTCGTTCTCGACAACGCCGGCTGGCATGGTGAAGCCGGGCTCGATGTTCCAGACGGTCTGCGCTTGGTCTTCCTGCCGCCCTACACGCCAGAACTGCAACCAGCCGAAACGCTGTGGGCGCTCGTCGACGAGCCCATCGTCAACAAACATGTCGCGACCATTGACGAACTCGACAACATCATCGGCCAAAGATGCGCCGCCCTCGCTAACGAACGAGACGTCATCAAAAGCCGAGCCGGTTTCCACTGGTGGCCGAAAATCGCCGGCCCGAAGTAATCAGCCGGAAGCCGTATCACCTTGTAGTGTAAATCAACAACATGGAACCAGACGTCGGGTAAGCGACCTATGGCTCGGAGCGTCTGCGTTACCTAGATCTGCGGGAACTTGGTCCGCAGCACGCAGTGGCGAGTGAGGAAACCAACCCGGATATCGACAATCGCATAAGCGGCGCCTTCGACGAGTCGATCTCGAATCGGTTCACTTGGCAGGCGTTTCCATGGAGGCGATGGATGACAGCGGCTTCATTGCCCGCCAAAAGGTCAGCGACTTCCACCACCGCCCCTCGACTGTGACTGGTTCAAACCCAGCCTCGCGCAGATAGATCGGTATCTTTCCTTCGAAGGCGTCGGCCGAGGTCCCGACGTGCGACAGCGGCCACAGGACAATCCGCCACAGCACGCTGTCGGACCGGTCTAAGTCGACTACGATCAACCGCCCGCCCGGCCGAAGGACACGGCCAATTTCCTTGAGGCCGCTTCGCTTCACTTCGCCTGGCAGGTGATGGAGGACCAAGCTCAATAGCGCCGCGTCGAAGCTGGAGTCCCCGAAAGGAAGCTCTTCGACAGCAGCCAATTCGAAGGTCGCCCGACTTCCTTCCTGAGCGGCATTGCGGCGGGCGATCGCTATCATCCTCGGACCAGGATCGAAGCCGACGACCTGACCCGAGGACCCGACCGCCTCGGCGGCAAGACGGGTCCATACGCCGGTTCCACAACCGGCATCGAGGACGCGCTCGCCGGCCTTTAGGGCAGCCACCTCGAGAATTTGCCTCCGGAAAGCGCGACCCAATCCGAGCAACGTGCACAAACGGTCGTAAAAGGGCGCGATCCACTCGAGGGTCACGCCATCGGTTTCCGGCGCTAGCTCACTTCCGGCCTCCGGTTGAGACCAACTGAAAATCAAGCCCCATAATATGACGAGCGGACATCCAAGCAGCACGGTAACAGCCAATACATGCCACCAGGTGAGTCCGAAAGCGAGCAGAATGCTGATGGCGAGCGCCAAGGATAGTATCGGGTAGAGCCAGGCGTGGTCACGTCTCGATGTTCTCCGCATGTCGATCGTCCCATCACGTTTTGAAAACCTGCTCCAGTTTCAGGGGGCCCGATCTCGCTATCATACAAAAGGGGCTTAATGAATGCCGGCAGCGACGATCGGGTTCCGGGACACTCGGGGTATACACGCCCACTCGTGGCAGCCTGGCTTATCCGGCTTTCATGGCTGTGCTCTCTCTAGCTTGTGTCGAGCCGGCCATCCGTTCCACACGGGACGCTGGCGATCAGTCAAACTTCACCCGATCCGGCGAGCGGAAGTAGAAAAAATGGCCCTCGTACTTGGACTGCATCGCTATGATCGAGTGCCCCACCGCGCGTTCCAAGTCTGCAGCGCTAATGGCGGCTACGAACCTCGCGTGCTTCCATGCCTCAGCAATAGGGAAGAGGAAACCGACTCGTGACGCCTGAGCGCCTCTTCATTCGCGACATCGATCACCCGAGCGGGGACTTGCTTGACTTTGAGATCGTCGAGCGAAATGGCCTGGGTCATCCGGATACAATCTGCGATGAAATTGCCGAACAGATGAGTTTAGCGCTATCGCGCCTCTATCTCTTGGAATGCGGCAAGGTGCTTCACCACAATGTCGACAAAGCGTTGCTCGCCGGTGGCGCGTCTTCGCCACGGTTTGGCGGCGGTGAGATCTCGCGCCCTATCGAGCTCTTCGTCGCTGGAAGGGCGACGGGGTCTTTCCAAGGAAAGGATCTGCCTATCGAAGATCTGGCGCATCAAGTTGCCGCCGAATGGTTCGCCAAACATCTCCCCACCATTGATACGGGGCGGGACATCAAAGTGCGTAATTTGGTACGGCCTGGGTCAGCCGACTTGACCGACCTCTTCGCGCGGCGATCAGGACGGGCGCGTCTAGCCAATGATACCTCCTGTGATGTGGGTTATGCGCCGCTGAGCCGTCTCGAGACAATAGTCTACGCCGTCGAGGCGCATCTCGGCGCTATGGCACAGGGTCGCCATCAGGAGATTGGGAGAGACATCAAGGTAATGGGCATTCGGCAGGGTGAGCATATCCATCTTACGATCGCCTGTGCGATCATCGATCACTTCGTGCATAGCCTTGCGGACTACTTGGACATCAAAAGAATGATTGCCGCCGTTGCGCGTCAGATCGCAAAGGAGCATGGAGTCGAGAACATCAGTCTTGAGGTAAACGCGGCCGACAACCCAACCGCCTGCAGCGTTTATCTGACCGTCACAGGAACCTCGGCCGAGGCAGGCGATGATGGGGAAGCCGGCCGCGGCAACCGCATCAACGGACTCATTACTCCATTCAGGCCGATGACCATGGAGTCCGTGGCCGGGAAGAATCCCGTGATGCATGTCGGCAAGCTATATAACATCGCCGCCGGTCTGATTGCGCAGCGTCTGATAGAGGACGTGGCGGACATTGCCGAAGCGCAATGCCTGATCGTTAGCCAAATAGGCAGTCCTGTGGATCAGCTGCGGATACCGACGAAGCCGGCCATGCATTCCAATATGAAGCCGGCCACCTGTTCCGATCTGAAGCCGGCCGGGGTTCCGATTTGATGTCGGCCACCAGCGTCGCTCTGCCGCAGATCGATTTGGATGATGTTTCGCGTTTTGAACGCGGTCAAGCGGGTTGGTTTTTTGCCGCCGGCGATCGCCGTTTACGCAGGCTCTCGCCGGAGAGTTCGATCCGATAAGCGTTGTGGATGACGCGGTCGAGGATGGCGTCGGCGATTGTCGGTATGCCGATCATGTCATGCCAGCGGTCGACGGGAATCTGACTGGTGATGACGAGGGAGCCGGCGTCGTAGCGGTCCTCGACAATTTCCAGGAGGTCGCGCGCCTGGTCGGCGTTGAGCGCCTCCGGTCCCCAATCGTCGAGGATGAGCAAATTGGCGCGGGCGATAGAGCGCAGCAGCCGGCTGTAGCGGGCGTCGCCATGAGCGACCGCGAGGTCGGCGAAAAGCCTGGGCACGCGGTAATAGAGCACGGAGATGTCCTGCCGGCACGCTTTTTGGCCGAGCGCGCAGGCGAGCCAGCTCTTCCCGAGCCCGCTCGCCCCGGTGATCAGCAGATTGCGGCGCTCAGCGATCCAGTCGCAGGCGGCGAGTTTAAGGAAGAGCGCGCGGTCGAGCCCGCGCGGGCTCTGGTAATCCACGTCTTCGACGCTGGCCGGATGACGCAGACGCGCGGCGCGAGAGCGCGCTTCGAAGCGTTTCTGCCGGCGCAGCGTCAGTTCGTATTCGAGCAGCAGGCCGAGCCATTCGGCGTGCTCCAGGCCGCGCGTCTCGGCTTTGTGTTCGAGTTCCTTGAACCCCTTGGCGAGCCCATAAAGGCCAAGCGTGTTCAGTAGATCGAGTGTCGGATGAGCAAGCATGAGGCGTTCCTTCTCAATGGTAATAGCCGGGGCCGCGTAGATTGGCGTGCTCGAATAGCGCCGCCGTCCCGCCGTCCCGGGCAGCCGCCGCGGGTTTGCGGGCGAGCAGCGAGGAGACGCTCTTGCAATTGAACGCGCCGATCTCGAGCGCGCGGGCTGAGACAGCTTCGGCGCGTGCGGGATCGACGCCGCGGTAAAGCTGCAAAACGCCCAGGCAGGTGCGAAAGCCCTGTTCGGGATGTCGGCGGCTGGCGAGCACCGCCGCGACGAGCCCCTCCGTATTCGGCCCGATCTTCGCGGCCCATCGGAGGAAGCGGTCCGGCGTCCAGGCGGCGTAGCGCCGATGTGAACTCGGCATATGGTCCGGGTCTGTGCCATGCCGGCTGCCCATTGCGCGGCGCTCGTGCAGGCCGACGCGCTGACCGCGATAAAAGATCTCGATCATACGCGCGGTGACCCGCACATCGACCTCGGCATGGATGAGCGTGTGCGGGACCGAATAGAAAAACCCATCGACCTCAACGTGATAGTCGATGTTGACGCGCGCGCGCTTCCACTCGGCGTATTCCCAATCCGCCTCGGGCAAGGGAGAGAGCGCTTCCCGCTCGATCTTATCGAACAGCTCGCGACGGCTGACCCCGAGTTTACGCATCGTCCGGCTGTTCATCGCCTCCATGGCGAGCGTGATGGCGGCGTTACATTCGGTGAGCGAGAAGAAGGTTTGCCGCCGCAGGCGCCCGAGAATGTAGCTTTGCGCAAACCTCACGCCCGCTTCGACCTTCGCTTTGTCGCGAGGCTTTCTCGGCCGAGCCGGCAGCACGCCGACGCCGTAATGCGACGCGAGCGCGCCATAGGTTCGATTGATCTCGGGGTCATAGAACGACGCCTTGTTGACCCCGCTCTTGAGATTGTCGGGAACCAGCAGCCTCGGCGTTCCACCGAAAAAATGGAACATGCGCACATGCGCCCCGGTCCAGTCCGGCAGCTTCTGCGTCCAGGTCGCCTCTGCATAAGTCAGGTTCGAGGCGCCAAGCACCGCGACGAAAATCTCCGCCTCCCGGATCTCGCCCGTGGCGGGGTCGACGATGCCAATGCGCTTGCCAGAATAGTCGACGAAAACCTTGTCGCCCGCGACATGGTGCTGGCGCATCACAGGAGTCAGTCGTCGCTCGAAGCCGCGAAGCAGATCGCAAAACCGGCTGTAGCCATAACCATCTGGACGCGCCGCGCGATATTCCTCCCACAAGATCATCATGGTGACGCCGGCGCGTTTTAGCTCCCGCGCCAGTTCCGCCCAGTCCGGTTCAACCCGGCGGCGCGCGCCCGTTTTGACGCCGGCATGCGCGAATAGCCGCTTCTCCAGCGCGTCGTCGCTCAAATTCTCGGGCAGCGGCCAGTTCAGACCAGCCGCCGCCGCGCGTTTCAAATTGTCTTGGATCGTGCTGCGCGCCACGCCGAGCCGGCGCCCGATCTCGCGCGCGCTCACCCCATCGTGGGCAAGCCGCAGCATCTGCCTCAGTTGTCGCATGGTCAGTTCTCTCTTCGCCGGCATCCCGTTCTCCTCGTCGATCTCGACAAGGCGGAATGCCAAAGTTGCTGACCTGCGGCAGCAGACGAAAAGAGGACCAAAGGCCTCTCAGGTGGCCGGCTTCAGTTCGGAATGGTGGCCGACATCAATTCGGAACGCTGGCCGGAATGAAATCGGAATCCCCGGCCGGCTTGCATCGGAATTCGCAGCGAAGCCTCAGGCGATCGAGGTATCCGTGCGCGGTTCCGGTCGGGCGAGCGAGTTGGGGAACGAGATCACGGCGATTGTTGCGGATGAGCTTTCCCATCTCGAGTCCGTCGCCGAGGAGCTCACCAGGGGCGCCTTGGCGGTCGGGCGCTGGCCGCTGCGGCAAGACCGCTGACGCTCCACGGCGCGGCGCCTATTCGGGTGTCTTGACACCCCTCGCCGAGCTTGCGCGACATCAGCAAGCCATCAGACGACGGGCCGCTCTCCTGCTCGCAAACGCAGCGACAAAAGCAGCATAGCTCCAGGCTAAGTTCTTCGCGGACGTTTGCGCGCCAGTCGTCTGATCGAATTGCTCCGACAATTCTCCCGAGGCCAGCGTATGCGCCCGCACCATGGCCATGAACGTATCGCCGCGATCGAGAAACGCTTTGAAGAGCCTTTCTCTGAACGGTGGTTCGACCGACGCAGCCGCGAGCGCCGCGCGAGGCTCGCCGAGCATATCCGCCAACAACGTCCGGTTTCCCGCCGAAACCGGAATCATTGCCCCTCTGCCGATTGCCTCCGCGAAGAGAAAGTAAAACTGTGCCGCTCCGAACGTCGAAAAATAATAGGCTCCGCCGCTGTAATATGAATCATGGGCATAGCGTCCCATAGCAGGAGCGCAATCTGACGCACGCTCCTGGTTGATGGGATACTTTTTCTCAAAAAACTCCTCGAGCCGCGCCAGCGTGGCAAGCGCCTTCGGATCGAGGACGCTGTGAGGCCCCTCCGCCCGCGCCGCATGAATCACGCCAAGAGGCACAGCCATGTCGAGTCGCCTCGCAGGCGCGGCGCTCGGCCTATCCGCCGCGTTGGCGAGGCGGCAGACATAAACGCCTTCATCAGGATCGAAATGGGCGTCGAGACGCTGACGGATTTCTTGCGCAGCCGCGCGATAGGCTTGCGCACGCGTCACGTCGCCAGCCGCATCCATCCATGCCGACCCATCGGCAAGCGCTGCATATTGCACGAGGCGCGTGTGATAATGATGACTAGAAACTTCTTCCCAAAGATCGAAACAGGGCTCTCGTATAGTCGAGGTCGCATCGGAGCAGCGCCTTGACCAACATTTCGTCCGCACGCTCACGAAACGCGTCGAACTGGTAAAAGCGCAAGACGGCGAGTGCGCGCAACGCTGGCCCATCATTTTGCGGACGAGCCCAATTGAGAATGTCGAGCGTCCCGTCCGGATTGTAACGCGCTTCGCCAAGGACGCGGTCACCATAGACTTGACTAAGATCACGGTCGCTGCGCGCGTGAGGGAGGAAAGCGGGATCAATCGCTCGGCGATAATCCCCATGACGCAAAAAAGCGCGGCCATCGAGCTGGCAAAGGCCAAGGCTGAAATTGACAAAATCGACGAGATAACGAGTTGCATCTGACCCCAGCGTCTGCTCCGCGAGCAATACGCGTAAAGCGTCAATGACGATCGCTGAATCGCACACCCAATGGAAAAAATAGTCCGGATTTGGATCGTAAGAAGCGAGCTCGGGAGAGGCCAGGACGGATCCAGGCGCTGGCCGAATGGTCTGCCCAAAATGACGGAACTTTGACGAGTTCGGTTGCTGAAACCGCCCTGAGCATGGCGGCGGCGGAGAGCAGATATTGCCGCTCCATCCATTCCAAAAGCGTGCCCGCATTGTCGCTCATCGCATTTTCTTTGACCGCTGGCTTTTACAGCTCCCTGCGGGGGCCCTATTTGAGATGCGGGCTTTGAAATCCGAGGCGACGCAATCCAACCTGCACATCGGGATCCTTCATGAAAAGATTCCACAGTAGACCCGTGCGGTAGTTTTCGATCATTGAGACGATAGGTCCCTGGTCGATTGCAAGATAGGTATTGGAGAACCAATCGGCGTCCTCGCTGAACGCATCGGTAAAACCAAAACGGCCCCAAAGCCTGTCGCCGATCCTATCGTAAAAATGCCGCATGGCGCGAAGCGCCGCTTCCGGCGCATATGGAAAACTCGATAATGCCGCGGTCGGCGCAATCACGCCATTGTCCTCGTCCGGCGCATGCCGCTTGCAACATTGCACACTGACATGCCCGCTCCCGCACGCACGAGCGCATTTATCGTCTCCCGGCGCGTGAACGTAGTAACCCCCGGGATCGTCGCTCGCCGTGAGGCCCCAGCAGGATGGCCCATAACCCTTGTGATTCCCGGGATTGCGGACGCAATGTTCAATATTGATCCGCACATGATGCGTATTCTGTCGCCAGTAGTTGGCGTAGACATCCTCGAGCCCACGCGGATCGAGGCCGCAGAAGGAATAATGGCAAAAGAACAAGGGCCCGCCATAAGGAGGGCCGAGCGGCAGTTCGATACCGAAATAAGAATGGCCGTTCAAAAAGCTCCGGCTCTGCGCCCAGCCATCGTGATAGACTGACGAGTCGATTGGATAGCGCGGCGCGGCGGCGGCAAGGACATAGGTCAAGAGGCATTCGTTCCAGCCGCGGATTTCATGAGCAAGGCTGAAGCCGTTGTTGGGGCTCCAATGCCAAGTCAGTACGCTATGACCTTCGCGGACGTGCCAGTTCCATTCCACGTCGAGCCACAGGCAGGTGATGCGGTCGCGCAGGCTTTTCTCGGCGGGCGTATCGCGATCGAAATATTGTCGCGCGCACAATAGGCCCTGAAACAAAAGCGCGGTCTCGACGATATCGCCGCCGTCGTCCTTCCGACTGAAGGGTATGGTCGCACCGCCCGGGCCGCCGCAGCTGTAGCAAGACACTCCGGGTCGGGGCGCGCAACAGGCCCCGGTTCGGCCATTCATGAAGTGCGGAAAATGACCGTGATAACAGGGCGCGCGTTCCAGGAGATTGAGCATGAGCGCAAAACGCGTCAGAGCTTCATCCCGAGTGATCCATCCCCTTTCCGTCGCGGCGATGATGGCCATGACGCCAAAGCCGGAACCTCCGATCGCAACGCAATCATCCTGTGGATCTTCAAGGAGGCTAATGTGATCACGTGCAAGGCCGCTCGCTGGATGCGCGCCCTCCCAAAAATAGAGGAAGGTTTGCCGCTGCACGAGATCAAGCAGCGCCTCATCCGATAAGACCGGCCTTTGTTGGGAGATGATCCGGTTGTTTTGAGCGATTGTCATCGGCTAACGATCCTACGGAGCATGGACGCCATGCGGGTTTATTTATTGTCTATCTGCAAGGACGGCCCTCCGCCTTCGGGCTTCTGGATCACATGGCAAGCAGGGAGCCCTTAGTCGCTGACCTTGAGGATTCATGGTCAAGTAAAGAACACGCGTATAGAACTCGTCCTTAGCCTGCGGTCCGCTGATGTGAACGAGGGTTGTTGCCGCCCATTCCTGCTCGAAGATGTCGAAAAGCATTTTGCGCGCCTGCGGAGCAAGAGACTCGATCGCCTCGTCGACAAAGACCCAACGCGGCTTGTGAAGCAAAAGGCGCGCGAAAGCGAGACCTTGTTGTTCCGGCTCGCTCAGTTCCCTGTCCCATCGCGCGATACGATCGAGCCAGCGCGATAGATGTGACAAGCCCATTTTCGCTAAAGCTGCCATGAACTCCTGATCCGAGAAGCTGCGTGGCGGATTCGGATAAGCGAGCGCGGCGCGCAAGGCGCCGTCAGGTATATAAGGGCGCTTGGGCATGAACATCACGCTCTGCGCCGGCGGCAGGCAGATCCTGCCGCTTCCCCATGGCCATAAGCCCGCCATCGCGCAGAAAAGAGTCGTTTTTCCTGAACCAGGCTCGCCGACAATCAAAACACGGTCTCCCGGCAGGATCTCGACACGCAGTTCATTCAACATCGTGCACCCCGAGGGAGAAATGACGCCAAAGTCATCCAGACGGAGCTTGTCATCCGATGTCGTAACGAGTTGGATACGGGTCGCCTCATCACCGAGCTTGTCCATTTCGATCAATGCCTGGCGAAAGCCGCCGACACGAAAGAGCGTCGCGCGCCAATCCGCAATAACGCCGAAATTATCGACGAACCACCGTAGCGACTGCTGTACTTGATTGAACGCGCCAACGGCCATGAGCAACCCGCCAAAAGAAAGATCTCCGACGAAGTAAGCGGGCGCCGCTACAACTATCGGCGCGATGATCGTGAACCATCCGTAGCCGGCCGTAATCGAAGTCAGGCCCGTCGTTGCGCCGACGAGCCGACGCAGAATGACGAGAAGGCGATCAAGCTCTCGATGCAGTCGATCGCTTGCTTCTGCCTCGCCGCGGTAGACGGCGATCGCGTCGCTATGCTCATTGACGTGAACGAGGGCGAAGCGCAGATCGGACTCGCGGGCATAACGTTCGGCGTTGAGGGAGATCAGCGGTCGGCCTACACGCCAGCTCGCCCAAGATCCCGCGCCCGCGTAGAGAAGCGCGCACCAGACCATATAACCGGGGATAGCAAAGCTTTTTCCCTGGAACTCGAATACCACGCCCGCCGACAGAATCCACAGGACGCCGATGAAGCTCGCTAAGAGAAGCGTCGCTTGTATGAGCCCGACGCCCAGATCAGTGGAGAGTTCGGCCAGATGCTGGGCGTCCGCATGGATGCGCTGGTCCGGATTCTCTCCGACTTCCTTAGCGCCGGCAAGGAGAAAAGCGCGTTTGGGCTCGAGCCATTGCGCGAAAAGGTCCCGTGTCAGCGCTTCGCGCAATTTCATCTTCGTCATCTGGTTGAGCCACGTCTGGGCCACGTTCAGGACCAACAGAGCGCCAGCGATATAGGCGAAAACGATAAGTTGGGAGCCGAAGGCCGGAAGATCTTTGCGAGAGAGAGCATCGTAAAACGGTTGGTTCCAGGCATTGAGCCTGATCTGTCCATAAGCGGTCGCAGCGACCACGGCCACAAGACCCACCCCGAGCCAAAGCAGCATGGCGCGGCCGCGCGAAACGTAGAACGCCTCCGAAAGCATTTTCAGTTGCGGCGCGAATCCATCGCTCTCCGTTCGCCGTTCGGCGACGGCTTGACACGTCGTGTCCGCCTGCTCCACCATCGATCCTCGACCTCTTTTTAGTTCACTTTAAATGTATCATCATTTGCAACCTCGATAAGCAAAATCGATGATAGAAGGCATCTCCAGATCGGATAAACTAGGTAGTCAGGCAGTCTCGCCTTTGACGCGTTTCGGGGGCATTGCAGAATTCCAAGCTCGGCTCCCCTGCGCTAGAGCCGAGCCGTCCCGGATCGGGCGTAATCGCGTCGCGACCACCTCGTCGTGAAAATCGACTATGCTTAAGAGT
>NZ_JAKFWS010000118.1 GCF_021731785.1 Methylocystis sp. | reverse complement strand
ATAAATTATGCGCGAGTCCCACAAATTTCGGCGCGGCTTGTCCCATGAATTGTGAATCGGAATTCCGAAATTATGCGCGGTCCCGCCGCGCCGAGCGCCCAATCCCACAAATTATGGCTGTCCGACAGGCCCGCCCGTCATTTCGAGGTCAAAAATCCGACGCCTCGGCAGGCTGGGGGAGGGTGTTTTCGGTCGCTGTCCCCGGAACTCCGGGCCGATCGAATCATGTCCGATAAGCGCACATTATCGGACATGGAGGCGAGACGACAAGCGCGGCGGAGTTGGCGCGAATTTTACTGACAAAGCGCCGCACCAAACGTTACGATTCCGCGCATGCTGGAGAGTGATTCGCGCGACTTATCCGACCTTGCGCCCATCGCTGCGAGGCGTCCGTCGCGCGTCGCCCGTCGGCGCCAAACGGGTCTGTCGCCTCGGCAAAGTCTCCCGGAAATCCAGCCGTTTCCTCGTTGGGCAAGGCTAGACGGCGCCGCCGGCGGCGCCGCGTCGGCGATGTTTGTCGCCGGCGCCGGCATCGCCCATCTCGATCAGCTGTTGCGCGCCGGAGAGGATGGCGGCGAGCCCGTTTTTTCACGTGCGCTGCGCCAGCGTCTGGCGCTTAAAGCCGCCGCGACCTGCGCGCGTCTCGCGCGGCTGCGCGAAGACGAGGCGGCATTGCGCGACGCTGAGCATCTGAGCGGCTGCGCCGACACCAGCCTGGCCGGACGCTTGCATCGCCTGTTTCGGCTCTTCGCGTCGCGCGCCGTGAAATTCGACGCGCAGACTTTGTCCGCCGCCGCCGAATATGTCGGGGCGCCGAGCGCCTTCGACGCGCAGGGTATTGCCGAGGCGTTGCGCCAAACCGTCGCCAGGGCCAATGATCCGCTTGCCGCGGCGGCGGGCGTGAGCGCAGCCGCCGTGCATGATCTCGCGGCCGTCCCCGCGATCGACGCCGAAATCTTCGCGCTCTGGCTCGCCGACCTCGCCTTGGCGCAAAAACTCGGCTGGAAGGCGCCGGTTCCGCTGCTCGCCACAGTGATCTTTCACCCCGCATTGCGCCGCGATCAGAACGGCCGTCGACCGCGCCCGGACGATCGCGACTGGTCGAACGCGCTCGCCGGCGCTTACGCGCTTGCGGCGCGCGAGGCGGTCCATCTCGCTGGCGCCTTGTCGCGTCAGACGAAAAAACTTTTCGACGCGGAGCCGAAACTACGCGCGAAAGGTGCCGCGCGAGTCATTGAGCTGCTGCTCGCCGATGATTGCGTCACGCCGGCGCGCGCCGCGAAACGTGCGCGGCTTTCGGACCGCGCCGCGCGCCGGCTGTTCGATCGTTTGATCGAAGTTGGCGCCGTGCGCGAACTGTCCGGGCGAGCGAACTTCCGCCTCTATGGGTTGTAGCGTTTTCGGGCGAGGGAGGAATCGGATCGCATGCGGAAAACGCGACAAGACGCAATGTGAGGCGCGGACCATGGGTCGTCCAAAAAAGCGCGAAATATACGACGACTTCGATCCCGTTCTGACAGACCTGCCGGAAGCCGCGCGCTGGCGGGAATGGATGGGCTGCGTCGAAGCGGTGATTTTTGCGGCGCAAAGCCCCGTGCCGCGCGACGCGCTTGCAAGAGTAGTTGGTTCATCCTGCAATCTCGACGACCTGATTTCGGACATTCGTGAGGATTTACGCGCGAGACCCTATGAGCTCGTCTTTGTCGCCGGCGGCTATCAACTGCGCACCAAGCGGCGTTTCGCGCCGGCGATCCGGGCGGCGAGCGGCCACGGATTGCGCGACGCCGGCGCGCCCGAACTGACGCCGACAGAGATTTTGGCCGTGACGGCGATCGCTTATCTGCAACCCGCGACGCGCAGCGACTTGTCCCGTCTTGCTGGGCGGGAGATTAGCCGCGACGTGATCGGCGCACTCAAGCGCCATGGGCTGATCGACGGCGCCCTGCGCGCGCCAGAACCCGGCGCGCCTTTCGCTTATGTAACGACGAGAAAGTTCCTGGAGGTCTTCGGCCTCGCGTCGCTGCGCGAGCTTCCCGAGATCGAACGGCTCGAAGAAGAAGGGCTCTTGGAGACGAGGGCCGAGGGCGATCTCAATGAGGTTTTTGGCGTAGGAGAGGAAGATTTCGAAGAGCATTGGGAATGATCAGTGACAAGGGTTCCGCACTCCCTGTCTGCTCGTCGCTCTCACGGCGAAAAAAAAAGGGGTTCGAGCCCCCTAGGGAGCGCCAGTAAAATCAAGAGCTTATAATTTGGTAAGGGAACTCGTCGAATATTCGTCGAATATAAACGTCTGCGCACGCCGGCGACGGTTTCAGGCGGCAAGAAGAAATTAGAATGCGGGAACGTATTGCCGATGGATTTTGAGCGCGGCGTCGAACGTTGTTCGCGGAGCAAATCATGACAGTTAGGGACAGCAACGGAGTTGAGTTGAAGGATGGCGACTCCGTGACGCTCAAACGAGGGACGTTGATTAGGAATATCCGCCTCACTGACGATGACCAAGAAATTGAATGCCGCGCAGAAAAGATCAAAGGTCTCGTGCTCAGAACGGAGTTTTTGAAAAAGGCGTAGGCGCTCCTCGTCTGCCGCGCCAATCCGCCGAAGCAGTTGCGCCCGCCCCGCGCCCCGCGGCAAGATCGGGCGTCCAGCCGTAGGACGGTCGGCGTGCTGATGTCCCGCTCCAAGCAAGCCGCGACGTCAGCGCGCCGACTCCTAAGCGCTCACGGCCGCACTTTCAAAACCGTTCGCAGAATCGGTGAGACCCAATCAATTATTCCGACCGCCGATTATTATTGGCTTCGCGTAGGAGGGATTCGCGTTGGAGTGGACCGCCATCGTTACGCCCCATCAAACGTGCGAGCATTCGAGCACGAATCAAGGGGATGGAAAAATGCGAGAAACGAACGCCGATCTGTCGGACCGACCGCGTTTCAGCGTTGTTATATCAGAAGACGGCCGGCGCATTGGCGCGCTATGGGAGAGCGAAGCGATCCGCGCGCGTAGTAATTTTGGCGCCGGTGGCGCGCTACAGGCAATCGACGATCACTCGCCGCGTCGAATTATATGACGGACCCAATTTGATCGACACGTGGTCGAGCGACGACGGTGGCTCCGCCACGCGCGAGAGCATTTGAGCCGCGACACCGGCACCGAATCCGACAGCGTCGGTTTCTATTCCGGCGCAGCCTACGGATAGTGATTTGGTGAAAAAAGACCCGGATCATTCCTTCGATCCGGGTCGAATATCGAGCCGCGAGTTTGTGGGCGGACTCGTGATTCGGAAGCGTAGGTATTGAGCGCGCAAGGATCAAGGCGGGCTGGTGACTTTCCCCAAGCGTCTTTTCAAAAAGCCGCCGCGCGCCTGTCTCGCCGCGAGCTTCGGACTTTTTCCCAACAAAGCTGCGGCCAGGACGGTCGACCACGGAAGGACTGGCGGCCGTCTTTGTTCTTGGACGCGGCCCAAAGCAAAAGACGCCCGCCTCCGTTAGGAGTGCGAGCGTCTGTCAGAGCTTATGAATGAGGCGTCTTCCCTCCCACTCCCGCCGCTGCGCTCTTTTTTGGTCTGGCGCATTCTCGGCACTCTGCGTTGTTGCGTTTAGCTCGGCTTCGGTTTGGCTTCAATAGAAATCGCCGCCCCTGTCCGGCGCGCGATGCTCGCGCCAGCTCGGCCGCACGTCGTGGCCGCGCCTCGCTTGCCGAGCATTTGAGCCGCCGACGCAGCAAGCCGCTACATCCGCGCGTCCCGAACTTAGGCTACTAGCTGTTTTCCCGTCCGGCATGTGCAATAGGTAACGGCGTCTGAAGGATATCCGCTTTGACGCTGAGACTGAGGCAAGAGCTATGAAAAAAATTTCAGCCCGAAACGTGCTCGAAGGCACCGTCGAGGAGATAAAAGAGGGAGCCACGACTTCGCACGTGCTGATCGACGTGAAGGGCAACACCATCACAGCGTCAATCACCAACGAGTCTGTCGAGGAACTCAGCCTACAGGTGGGCAAGAAGGTATACGCCGTCATCAAATCTTCCGAAGGGATGGTCGCTGTCGACTGAACAAGAAACGCCCCGCCGTTACATCCACGGTCGGGGCGTTCTGTCGAGGTGCGCTGGCAAAGAGAAAACCGGCGCTCGCGAGAATGTATGTCCTCACCGCCTCTGCCGCAAACCCTCGCGCCCAACCGCCGACGGCTTAGCCGCCATTGCGGCGCTGGTCGCGTCTTCGTCGCAGTTCGCCCAACAGCGCCGCCATCCGCTCCGGCAGCGGCTCATGAATGATGTTGTCGTGCCTGAATCGCAGCCGTTCACCGATCCTTTCGAGCGCGAAGGCGAACTGCTGTTCGGAGTCACGGGCGACCGCACTTCGCCAGCGGTCCGACGCTTTGTCTGGCATGGCGTTCTCTCCCTGAAGGGAAAAGAACTGCGTCACAGTCAATTGGTTCCCTAGAAAACGCCAAAAAAGCAAAGCGTTAGCAGGGGCTTAAAGCGGCGGCCGGCAAACACAAGCTGAGATTCACGTCATGCCGCACTGGCCGCCGCATCGAGTGAGCGTTTATTAGTGCGAGGCTAAGGCGGGCGCGCGTCGGGCATGAGAATATCAAGGCACTCGAATGCAATGCAGTAGAAGGTCATTGGTTAGTGTTCTCGCCTGTCTGCCGTTCGCTCATTTTTTAGCGGGCGCCGCACTAGCGCAGCAGCCTGAAACATCAAAATTTGGCGCTTGGGAAACGCAGTGCTCACCGTCAATAAATAACGTCAAGGTGTGCGCGTTGGTCCAAAAGGCGATGTCGGAGGAACAACCGAATGTCGGCTTAATGGTGGCTGTCAGAAAAGCGCCGGGCATGCCCAACGGAGTGATTCAAGTTTTCGCGCCGCTGGGAACTTTCTTGCTGGAAGGCGTAGGGATCAAAGTCGACGAGGCTGAATTCGCGAAGCTGCCATTCTTCAGATGCACTCAGATTACCTGTGCTGCTGAAGGCCCTATCAGCAACGACCTGATGAGCAAGATGCTCAACGGCAAAAATTTGCTAATTACAATTTACGTTAATCCCGGCGAGGGACTTCGCCACATATTCACTCTCGATGGCTTTAAAGATGGCTACAATGCGCTGCGGGAGTGAAAGCTGAAAGCATGTGCGGCCGCTATACGCAGCATCTCGCAGCTAAAATTTGGCGTTCAGCGTGATGTATGCCGACCGCCGCATGCCGGGCTCGGAATATATGCCGGCGACGAGGCGAACGCCTTCGTCGATTGGTGGCCGGCGTTTCGCCACGCGCGGCGGGCGTCGGGCTCGGACAGACCAAGGCCACGTGCGGTTTTTCTGACACCGCTTTGCGGCCGCCCACATTGGGCGTTTGCGTCAGCTTGACGCGAAACCATCTCCGCCTGTCGGGAGACATTTTGGGTTGAGAATATCCGATTCCAAATCGAAAAAGCCATTAAACGTGAGAATATCGACCTTCAATATTCTCACGTTCAATGGCTTTGCCTCGCTGCTTGAGCTTCAAGCCTCGCTGTTTCGCGTAGGCGTTCGAACGCTCTTCGTCCCCGGAGCGTTGTCTCCTTCCAAACAACATTGAGGATGGCGGGATTCGTGATCGTTTTCGCCACGCCTGCCAAAAGCGCCGGCCGGAATGAGATCGGAAGAGCTGCAACGGCCGCATGATTGACCTTGCGCTTGATAGGCTGCGCAAGATCGTCGAATTGGGGAAAGAGCGTGCCAGGCGTCCAGCCGACGGCGCGATCGCGACCATTCGCGCCGCATGGCCGCCACGTATGCACGAGCAGCGCGCGCATGAGCGCGATCGGCGAATAGTCGAACGAGACATCGCCGTGCAGGAAACGCTCAATGATCGCCTCGCCGATTACAGCTTCCTCCCACACGCGCGCGAATGGGCTGGTGTCGCGCAATGTTTCGCCGGTATCGGGACGCTCGTTCGTGTCCGACAAAGGCGCGCCGCAAGCGGGGCAGGTGATCCGCCAAGCTTTTCGCCAATGTGTCAATCGGCGTTGAAGTTTGGCTCTGACTCACTTTTGATGAAGTTCGGGCGCCGGCTGGTGTTGGTTTCGTGATGGAATCAACGCCATGCCTCGCAGCCTGCGCCCCGCGGCCTTTGTGCCACCCGGTTTCCACGTTGAAAATGCCGTCCACGACGGCGCGATCACGGTCATCACAGTTCGCCACACGAGCAAGTCAAGTCAATGCCCTGGTTGCGCGACGATCGCTGAGCGCGTCCACAGCCACTATCTCCGGCGCTTGGCCGATCTGCCATTGGCGGGTCGGCAGGTTCGGCTCATTGTCATCGCGCGACGGTTCCGATGCGACGCTACTTCCTGTCGTCGCGCAATTTTCACGGAGCGCTTCAGCGCCGATGCTCTGGCGCCGTGGGCTCGCCGAACAGCGCGACTGGACTGCCTTGTCCATCATCTGGGACTTGCCCTCGGCGGCCGTCCTGCCGCCAACTTCGCTCGCCGATTAATGCTGCCGGTAATGGTCGGGATCGATGACTGGGCGTGGAAGCGTAATCGGCGTTACGGCACGATCATTTGCGATCTCGAACGACGACGGCCCATCCGTCTTCTGCCCGACAGGGAGCCCGCGACCGCGCAGGCGTGGCTGGCCGCTCAGCCACAGATCGTCATTGTCGCGCGTGACCGCGGCGGCGCCTATTCGCTGGCCGCCACCAAGGCGTTACCGCAGGCCACGCAGGTCGCCGATCGCTGGCATCTGATGGAGAACGCCAGCCATGCCTTCCTCGAGGCCGTGCGCAAATCGATGCGTCAAATCCGTTCCGCAATCGGCGCGGCGACCGTCGACCCGGATCTGCTCACCGCCGCTGAGCGTATTCAATACGAGGGATATCTGCGGCGGGAGGATGCGAACGCCGCCATCCTTGTGCGCGCCAAGAATGGAGCCTCGATCAGACAGATCGTACGGGAGACCGGGCATAGTCGGGGACTTGTACGCAGGATTCTGCGCGGCCAGCGTTCAGACGTATTCGGAACGCGCGAAAGTTCTTTGGAGCCGTATCTGCCCTGGCTCGACGTGCAATGGACCGCAGGCCTTCACAGCGGCTCCGAGCTTTGGCGGCGTCTGAAAAGCCAGGGATTCCGGGGATGTTTGCGCGTTGTTTCCGAATGGGCTGGACGGCGGCGTCGGGCCGAGAAAGCTGATACTTCAAGCTTGCGCCGCGTCCCTTCCGCCAGAACCATTGCGCGGCTGATGACGACAGGTCGCGACACGCTCTCCAAGTCAGAATCCGTAACGATTGCGGCGATAGAAAGCGGCGTCCCGCTGCTCGTCGAAGCGCGAAGCGTCATCGCAGCTTTCCACGCCATGATCCGAAAGAAGCATGATGCGGAGCTCGGCGCCTGGATTGAGCACGCAAAATTGAGTCTCGTCGCGTCCTTGGCTAACGGCGTCATAAAAGACAGGGCTGCTGTGCGCGCCGCAATCATATCCGCTTGGTCGAACGGACAGACCGAAGGTCAGATCACAAAGCTCAAACTCGCGAAGCGACAAATGTATGGGCGCGCAAAAATCGATCTACTCGAAGCGCGCCTCATCGGCGCGAACTGATCGCGGCCTGCATCAAATCTGCGTCAGAGCCAAATTTGCACGCCTAATCGCAGGCAGCGTAGCGCCCCAGTTAGTTTGACCGTCCTCTCGGAGCCCGTGGGGTGTCGCCGGTCGCTCGCCGACCGCAGCCGCATACGGGGTTGAGCGGGACTCAGGACTTCCTGTCGCCTCGCTTGACAAAGTTGCTTTCACTCCAAGTTACCTCCCCATTTCGACATTAACGTCGAATCCCCAACTGTAGCGCCGAAGAGAGGGGTATCGCCGGCTTTCGGCACTGCGCCCGTCGCGAGATATTCTTATTAGGAGGAAGGCATGGCCTCGAAGCGCATCAAGACCTTGGCTCTGGCGGCTGCCGTCGTGACTTGCGCGGGAGTTGGTTCCTCAAGTGTAGCTGATGCCCGTTACCATACGAAGCGGCATTACGGTTGGCATTCTCACCGGGGGGGCGCCCCTTACGAATACATGGGGCCCACAACTTACGCTTTCGGCTACAGTATGGACATGGTCGGTCCGGCCTATGGCTGCGCGGCGTCAGGCCGCTACGACAGCGAACAGGGCGAGGGCGGTGTCGGGCTGGGGGCTCCTACCTTTTAGCGCTTGTGCGCGCATCGAGCATCACGGCTGCTTTCATGCCCATGAGAGCGTGCCGGTTTCAATGGCCGGCCAACCTTCCCATATGCCCGCGGCCAGGGCGCGGCAGCGATGCTTTCCCTGCGAAACCGATCACGTCCATCGTCTGCCCCCCAGGGCAGTCAGGGCAGTTCCATCGCCTGCGGCTTCTATGGCCGCGCCCACCGTGCGCTCCCATAGGAGATCGAACAAGCCAGCCTCGGCAAGCGGAATAGGCAAGATCGTCAGATACCCGCGCAGCACGTCGAGGCCAAACAGAAGCGGAACGATCTCGGCAAGCACTGGTTTCAGATCCACGGTGTCGACGTAGCCGGGAAAATCGTCGTCCGGCGACGGCTACGAACGTCGGAGGTGTTCGAGTTTTTCAAAGGTGAGATCGCGTGCGAGGTCTTGGCAGTGCCTTTCTCGCGCGCATTTGCCCCAAGCTTGCCGCGCAATGAAAACGTCATCGCGAATCCGGAGCTTGGAGCGCTGTTTCGACCCTGTTTTCGTCGCGCCCTGAGGCGACTGAGGCGCTCCGGCGAAGTGGTGCCGCGCGCGATTAGGCGCGAAACGCGCCCCGCTAGTGAAATCTGAAACTCTGCACGCCGTCATAGGCGCCGCCCGGCGGCGGCGGCGCGCGCAAGCCCGAGACGATGGAGCGCGCCAGTTCGCCGTGCTTGGCCGATGACGCCGAGACGACGGTGACGCTATTTGGCGCGCCTGACGCGCCAAGACGAAAGCGAACGACGGCGCTTCCTTCGCCGAGACTTGTCGTGCCCGGCGAGCGCGCACGGATGAGCTGACCAAGCTTGCGCAGATAGGCGCTGTTGTCGGCATGTTTCTTTTTATCGGGCGACTTCTCGGCCGACTTCTCGTCCCGCGCGGCCTTCGGCTGCTGTTCGCGCTCGGCGGCGGTCTTGTCTTGGCGCTTTTCGGTTCGCGCCTCGGGCTTTGTATCCTTGCTTTCTTCGCGCTTCGGTTCGGCGCTGTCTTCAGCCTTCGGCCTTTGCGCCTCGTCGAGCGCGCGCCGGTCCGCTCGCGCCAAGCGCGCAGGCGAACGCCAATGCAGAAAGACTCAATGTCAGTCGAGAAATATGCCGCACTTCCCTCTCCTTCTATAAAAATGCGCGGGCCTCACGCGCATGGATCATGCAGTAGCGGATGGAAAGTTTTGAACGGCGCGGCCGACTCATTTCGGCGTGCCGCGGAACTTGAAAGTTTGCCCCACGTCCATTGATCCGCCGGGCGGCGGCGGCGCTTCGACGCTCGACAGAATCTTTTTCACTGTCTCCGCAAGCGCGGGGCTCGTCGCCTTGTCGATCGTCACCTTGTCGATTTTGCCTTGCGCATTGACGTGGAAGCTCGCCGTCACCTCCCCCTCGCCCGCCGGACTCTCCGTGGGCGTTCGCTTGGCGATCGCGGCATAGAGCGCGCCAAGGAACTTGCTCTCCGACATCACGGGAGCGGCGGCGGGCGCTACCACCGTTCCCTGAATCGCCGGCGCGGCTGGCCTTGTCGCCGCAGCGCGCGGCGGCAAAGCGTTTGTCGTGGCGGCGCGCGGCGGCGCAGGCGTTTGCGTCGCATTTGACGACGGCTTGGCGTCCTCGGCGCGCGCGGCGCATGCGGCGAGCGCCGCGGCGAGGGTAAGCAATCGCGCGAGCTTCATCATGCCCCCAAATATTTCGGAACGATCGATCGCGGCGGGCGGGAGCGTCCGCCGCTGTTGGCGTCAATGGAAGGCGAACGCCTGGCTGACGTAAGCCGAGCCGCACATGCTTGGACCGCGCGACGACGACACGATCCGCCGGGCCAGAGCCGCATGCGCCGGAGTCGACCCCGACGCCGAAACGCCCGACAGACCGCCGCCCGGATCGACGTGGAACGTCACGCTGGCGTGGCCGGGGCCGAGGCTCGTCGAGCCGGGCGTATGCCGGCGAAGCGCGGCAGCGATATGGGCAAGACACGTCGCCTGGGATGCGCCCGAACTCGCGGCGTGTCCCTCCGGCGCGCCGTAGCGCCGGCGCGCCTGCGCCTGCTGACGCTGCTGCGCGCGCTGGACTTGCTGCTGCTCGACCTTCTTCTTGATCTCGTCGACGTCTTCCTTCTTTGCCGGCAGGGGTACGGCGTCGGGCGCCATCACCACCGGCGGCGGAAGCGCGATCTCGGGCTCCTCGACCGCTTCGGGCGGCGGCGTGTCGTCGGCTTCGGCGACTTCCTCCTGCTCGAAGAAGTCGCCTTCCGACACGAGGTCCATGCTGACCGAGTCGAGGGAGATCGCGTTCGGCTTCGCCGAATAGGCTAGTATGCCGAACACCAGGACGTGGGCGGCGATGACCGCGGCGGTCGTTACCGAGCGAAGCCACGGCGGCTTGATCCGGTCCGGATCCGAGGGCGGACGGTCGCCCTCTCGCGTCATATGCTGCTGCGGACTGAGCGCGAGATCGGTCATTTCGCCGCCCCCGCGGGCGCGGCCGGAACATGCGCCGGTGGGGCGCCGGCCGCCGCAGGCGCTGCGTGGCCATGCGCGCCCTTCGTGCCCGGGCCGGTCTTGCTGCGCGAGTTGGTCATGATGGCGATATGGGTGATCCCGTTTGTCGCGAGCCTATCCATCACCGCGACGACCTCGCCATAGACGGCCTCCGTGTCGCCGCGGATATGAACGACGCGCGTCTGGTCGTCGCCCATCATCACCTTGATGCCGTCGATGAGCGCGTCGGGCGACGTTTCGTCCGCGCCAAGCGCGATCTTGCCTTCCTTGCCGACCGTTACGACGATCGGCTCTTTCTGGTTGATCGGCATCGCGGCGCTCGCCTGCGGCAGATTCACCTTGACGCCCTTGGCGAGCAATGGCGCCGTCACCATGAAGATGATGAGCAGCACCAGCATGACGTCGACGAGCGGCGTCACGTTGATATCGGCGAGCGGCTGATAAAGGTCTTCGGTTGCGCTCTGGCGCTGACGTGAGGGCATACCCATTACGCAGCCTCCCGCTCACGACGCGGACGCGCCTGATGGCCGCTGCACATCAGGAGTGACTCGTCTTCGATGTAATGTGCGACCTGCTGGCCGACGCGGGCGAAAGCGGCGCCGATGCGGTTGTAGCCGACCGAGGCGGGAATCGCGGCGGCAAGTCCGTAGGCCGTAGCCGCGAGCGCTTCGGCGATGCCCGGCGCGACGACCGCCAGGCTCGTGTCCTGCGACTGCGCGATGCCGGCGAAGCTCGTCATGATGCCCCAGACCGTGCCAAAGAGGCCGACGAAAGGCGCAACCGACGAGATAACGGCGAGATTGGGCAGCCCGCCTTCCGCCTTGGTCAGGAACTCGCGCGCCGTGCGGCTCATATGGTCGGCGATGCGGGCGCACTTGTCGCCGATCGTCTCATCCGGGAGATCGAGCGCGAAAGCTTCGCGACCTGCTTCGGCCACGGGCGTCAGGACGCCGACGTCCCCGCCCGCGCGTGCGCTGCGCGCCGATTTGGCGATGCGTGTGACCGCCACAACGCCTTCAACGATGAGCACCCACGTCCAGATCGACGCGAGTAGCAGCAACGCCATGACGACCTTTCCGACCGGACCGGCGTTGAGAAACATGGAAAGGGGGGAGAGCGTGTTGTAATCCATGGGAACTTAACTCTTCCTCGAGAACGCGTTCGCCGTTCGCGCCAACGATATGCTGATTATTGTCATTTTTCTTATCGCAGCCGCCGCTGTCAAGGGCTAGCAAGAGCTCCCGTTTTCGACGAAAGCCTTCCACGTTGTGAATCAGATTGCACTACCTTCTGTCCCCATCAGGAAGCGGCCAAAACGCCGACGTGAAGAGGAGCGAGTGAACTATGGGAGCGAATATTCCGCCGACCGCCAAAACTAAAAGAAATAACCGCAAGACCGTGACCTGCCCCCGAACTTTCATCCAGTAGCAAGTTGAGTCCCAGCGGTTGTGATCCGCTCCCCTAAAAGTAGACCGTTTCTGGGTAGAGTTTTCCGCGATCCTTGGCTGGCGGGCGCGCCTAGCCGGGGAAATCTCCGCCCAAGGGCGCTGAGCGCCTTGAGCGGAAGCGTTGCGTTATGCTGCATTGCGACACGAGCTGGGCGACGCGATAAGGAGCGCTGCGCCGCGGGGCGTTGCGTTGCCGCCTTCGATATTGAGGCTCGGCAAAAATTTGCAAGCGGAGCATCAGACAATCGTCCGCCCGTGACGCGGCTTCCGTTGACGAGATCTCAACAGCGGTTACATTCTTTTGCTGAGGAATTTTGCAAAGAGTTAAGGGGACGCTCTTCGTTATGGCGGCGGCAAAGTCTCACGGCGCGGCGGCGATAAGCGACAGGGTGAAGGAAATCTTCGCCCGAGCGATCCTTGCCGCGTCGAAGACGCCGCCCTTCGCAGAGCATTGCAGAGTAAAAGCCGTGTGTGACATACACGAAAGCGGCGAAATTATCCCGGCAGGCTCGACCGGAACCATCGTGCATGTGATCTGTGACGGTCTCGGATACGAGGTCGAATTTACGTCGCCGAAGCTCGTCGTTGTTTCAGCCGTTCGTTCCGAACTCGACCTTGCGTGAATGACTGCATAATAATTGACGAGGCTAAGATTATGAAGCCAGACGCTTTGCTCACCTCTGACGGTCATTACGACCGATCCGCGATTATGACCGACGCGCATCGTCAACGCCGCCTGATGGCGCGGCACGGCTGGACGTGGAGCCGCTGTCTACGGTTCTCGTGGACGAAGGCGCGCGTCATGCGCGAGCGCCTGAACACCGCTTCTAACAAGCCCGTGCGCGCCCTGGTCAGCCCGACCCCGGAAGGCGTCGATGCGCTCTACATGGCGATCACCGGGCGGAACGTTTCGGCGGCGGATATGGTGCGGCTCGCCGATCGAATGGCGTCGCTTTCGAACTAGCCCTTTGGTCCATTCGGCGCGCGGCTTAGCTTTTGTCGAGGTTCTGAGCGCGCCGCCATTGCAACTCGGTCGGTAAGGCTGACATTTTGTCAGGCAAAGGTTCTTCGTCACGCCAAGAGCGTTGGTCTGATCCTGCATGGCGTTGTCGCCGATCTCGAGGAAAGCGAGTTAACGTCAGACGCTGCGCGCAGCGTCTCTCGCGCGGACATCATTCTTTCGACCGGCTACATCGGCTACGTGGGCGAGGCGACTTTCCGCAAGTTGCTCGCGCAGATGAAGCGCCGGCCATGGGGGATCTCCTTCGTGCTGCGAATGTTTCCCTTTGATGGGGTCGCGCAGGCGTTGAGTGACTTTGATTACGTCACGGAAGACCTGGACGGAGCCACTTTCATACAGCGGCGCTTCCGGAACAGTGACGAATTCGAACATACGTTGCAGACTCTCGCGGCCCTCGGAAAAGATACGCATGGCCTGGAGGGGGAAGGCCTCTATCACGCCGATCTCTCTATCTCTCGTCCCGCCGAGGAAGCGGCGGAACTGTCGCTCTGCGAGTTCGTAACGATCGCGAGCGGCCGTTATCGGTCCTTCGCCCCGCGCTATGTCCATGTCGAGACCGAAAACGGCAAGGTCGTCACGTTGGAGCCCTGAGCGCGACATCGGACTGGACCGTCGAGGGTGCCCAGACGGCGCGCCTGCTCATCGCTGCATTCGTGGCAGAGCGAGGCGATCTTGTTCGATAGTGTTGCGGTTGATAAGCCTTAATTCGAACCAGTGACGCCATCCTCCTGCGTCATCGCCAATGACGCGTGACCGCGATATAGCGCCGCCATCTGTGCGCTATCCGTCCCGCCCCGCGCCTTTGCGTGGCGCGCCTGCGCGAGTTGCGTGCACACCTCGCTGTGCTTTTAGGCTCTGGACATGGGGATTCGTCCCCACGTGGAGGAGTATATCTTCACGCCATTCACCGCGGCTCTTGAATCAGACGGCTATTTTGATTTTCGACCGCAGCAGCTGGGAGAGCGCGCCGGCTCCGCCGACCATGTCCGATCAGCAAGATCCTTAGCTGTTCACCCTCTAGTCATCTGGAACTGAAGTTCGCTTCATTATAATCTCCAGCTTTCGGTTGAGAGCGGGAGCGCGGTTATGGCCAATGGGACGGGACGTCCGATTGCTCCGTTGATCCTCAACGCAGATGAAAGAGCGTACCTCGAACGACAGGTTCGTCGCCATCGTGTGGCTCGGTCTATCGGAACACTGCCGCGTTATCCTGCGATGCGCGGATGGCGTGCCCAGCAAGTCCGTTGCGAGCGAGTTGGGCGTGCATGAGCACACGGTCGGCAAGTGGCGGCGGCGCTTTCTGAAGGACCGCATTGAAGGGCTATTGGATGAGGCCCGCCCTGGCAGACCTCGGACAATCGACGATGACCAAGTCGCCGCTGTTATTGAGCGCACGCTCCGGCACACGCCAAAGGACGCCACGCATTGGTCGATCCGGTCCATGGCGACGGAGACACTTTCACACACAACGATTCGAAGGATCTGGAATGCTTTTGGCTTGCAGCCGCATCGCTCGGAGACTTTAGCTTTCCAGCGACCCGCTGTTCGTCGACGAGGTTCGCGACATCGTCGGTCTTTATCTGTCGCCGCCGAATCGGGCGCTGGTGCTCAGCGTCGATGAGAAGAGGCAGATACAGGCGCTTGATCGGGAGCAGCCGGTTTGCCAATGATGCCAGGCGTTCCCGAGCGCCGAACTCATTCTTATATCCGCCACGGCACAACGTCGCTGTTCGCGGCCCTGGATATCGCTTCCGGATTTGTGATCGGCAAATGCTACAAGCGTCATCGAGCGACGGAGTTTCTGGACTTCCTGAAGGAAATCGATGCGCGTGTTCCCGAGGGTCTCGATATCCATATCATTATGGACAACTGCGCCACCACAAAACCGCTGTGATCAAAAACTGGCTGGTGAGACGTCCCCACTACCATGTGCGCTTCACGCCAACATCGGCATCGTGGATCAATCAGATCGAGCGCTGGTTCGCCGAACTCACTCGCAAGCAAATCCGTCGCGGCGTCCATACGTCAACGAACTAGCTCGAAGCGGATATCCGCGCCTTCATCGAGCGGCACAATGAGAATCCCAAGCCATATAGATGGACCAAATCCGCAGACGAAATCCTCGCGTCCGTCAAGCGCTTCTGTCAGAAAACAGAGCAGACATTCGGCGGCGAACTTTAGATTCACGTGACTAGCGCATTCACCTCGCTGAGCATGTACGCCAGCCGGGACCTTCGCGGCTCACCGGAAAATACCTGCTGCCCGAATATTTGCGACCGAGGCAGCGCCGGGTTACGATTTCTGCAAGTCGATGGTGTTGATCTCTCCGCTGGCGGCAGAAACGCCCCGACCGTGGGTAACGGCGGGGCGCTTTTTTCGTTTCAGCCTAGCTTTGACGCCAGCACGTCAACTTTCTCGATTTTTGGCGGCTGCGAGAAAAGCTCCGGCGCCTTCGCCATGAGCGCCTTCGCCACCTCCCCGGCAAGATGAGCGTCTCTGCCGGCTTCGTCATGGAAAACGTCGAAAATGCCGAAAGTGGAGGCTGACATTCTGATCGCGAACCACGAAACCGTGCCCGGCTCTGCTTCCACGAGCGGCAGCGCTGATTTCAAGAATGCTGCGACCTCATGTTCCTTGCCGACCTTCGCTTCCAGCGTCGCCAAGATACCAAATTTCACCATTGCGCGACCTCGCTGTCGAACTACCGCCTCCTGCGATCATTTTGCACCTTTCGAGGTAATTTGCACCACGGCATATTTTTCGCTCGCCCGCGCTGTCGCCGCTTGGCATTCACTTGCGGAGTCACGGACGAAACAATCCGCGGAAACGAGGGTTCGGCACATGAGCCTGCCCATGAGAACGACGAGGTCACCGCCGCGCTAAATCTTGTGTCGGAAACAGCGGCGGCGATCAAAGCATTTGAGGAGCAGGCAGCTCAAGCGCTAATACGCGCTCATGAAGCCGCCGATGTTGTGAAGGAAGAGCTGGGCCACGCTGAGTCCGCGCCGAACGCGCAGAGACGATGCTGCGCTTGGCCGAGGCTCAAATCGAGCAAATATCTGCCGCCGTCGAGCAGGCGCATCACGAGCTTAAAACGCTTCGATCACAACTCGTCTCCAAGACGGCAGAGTTCTCGCCGCATCGGAACGGCGTGCACACGACGCGGTGACCGCCATTGAGAAAATCACGGATGTGATCAGGGCGCAGCTTCCCGCCAAGTTGAGCGTTCCGACAGAGTAAGCCGCCAGTACCGACAACGCTGCCACCCCGGGCGATGGTTTGAGCGACGGCCTTGGTGTCATCGCTGCCCGTTGATTTCGGCGGAGGCAAAGAGGGTTTACGGCTTATATGCTGCGTGGTTCACAGATTAGAAAAGAAGCCGTAACTTCACTTCGGCATGTACTGGCGTAACCCTTGTCACAGATGACGACGCGGGGCTGAATGTCGGGGCCGAGATCGAGCAGCGTTTCGAAATGTGGCGCGTCGGCGGCCTCGCCGCCGGTCAGATCGAAAGCGATGATGTCGCCCGACGTATCCGATTTGGCGTAGATTTTCGTCGTGAAGCCGCCGCGCGAACGCCCGAACGCCTGCCCCTCTTGCTCCCTTTGGCGCCGGCGGTGGACCATGAGCGCGCACGATGGTGGAATCAAACATCTGCATCAGATGCGCCGATGAACTCATGGAAGCGAGCGCGACAAAGAAGGCCTCGAACACGCCGGCCTTGCTCAACCGGTCGAAACGCTTCCAGACGCTGTTACAGTGATCGAACTGCTCCGGCAGAGCGCGCCATCGTACGTTTTGCGGCGTACTGACACGCTGCTGAACGTCGCAGCGAAATTGCGCGTCAAAAGAGCAGGGGTGCGTCATTGCGTTGTTACTTGCCGACGATTGCGTTTCAGCGTCTCGCGCGCCGACTGCCGGAACGAAGCTGAAATGACAAGACAGGGCGGACGCGGAAAGCTGCCACCTCGCCGTTTTCCCGAGCGGGTCGCCCCTGTTTCGAAGACAATCTGAATTTGCGGGACCCTGCACTTGAACATTGGGCCACGCGCAACATTCTTCCCTGACGCGAGCGTAATTTTTGACCGGAGCGCCGGATGACGACTCTCGATTTAGCCGACCCTCTCCGCCGGGACGTTCTTTACGTCGCGACCGGCGCATGCGCCGTCGTGGCGACGGCGGCCGCGATCTGGCCTTTGATCGAT
>NZ_JAKFWS010000123.1 GCF_021731785.1 Methylocystis sp. | reverse complement strand
CGCCCCAAACGGGTCGGCGACAAACCGTTCCGCCGTCATGCCAGGACGCCCAACGTAACCCCGCGCTAAACCAGCCCCCGCAATGTAAAGCTCCCCAGCCACTCCCGCCGGAACAGGATTCAAATAAATGTCAAGTACATAGACTTTTGCGCTGGCGGCATGATTCCAGTCGCATAGGAGCGTACGGCGCTCCATCGTCGTGAGCAGATCCAGCCGGCCAATCGGACGCTCGAGATCCGAAAAGGATTCGACCAGCCTTTGAAATCGTTGCCGGTGATTGGCCAACTCGGGCTCGGATGGCCCTGTTTTCGCGGCGATCAAATCGACATCGATCCGACCGTCATCCAAATGGTCCCAGATGGCAAAGTGCAGATTGCCAGGTAGCGCTGGCCACAGCCCATATATGGAGGCACGGCACTGCGCGAACTGTAGGTCGCGTCGTTCGACGAGGCCCAAAGAATAGGCGAACGGGTATGAGATTTCTAAGTGGCAATCTTTCGAACTGAGTTGCTGCCGTTCCCGCCCCCGGCATATCTCGCGCCCGCACTCCAGGATCCCATCGGCCACCGTCATGCCCGCCCGCATTTTGAGGCGGAGCTGAACGATGTCGGGCGTCGTGCAAAGGAGCCGTCCGGATCCGATAGGGCTGGCAGAGTCGTGCAGCCCCAGCACGATCTCCTCGAGGCCTGCAGAGCGGTGAAGATAGATCGCCACGACCGCCGCGGCCGCCGCCTCGAGCGACACGCCCAGCGAAGCTGCCAACGACCGAAGCCGCGTCGCGTCTGCGCCAGTCATACCCTCGCGCTGCCGCCGGGCGCGAACCGCCTCCACTGCTAAATCGCTCGCGCCAATACGAACTGGATCGGGCAGGTCCGCCAGCCGATCCGGCCAATTTTTCCGATCGGCGCTGAACCTGGTGGACGCGCGCGAAATGTACGCCGGCGGAAACGGCGATCTGGTTGCCACCTGCGCGTAGAGACGTGTGTAGACTTCCGCCACCCGTTCGGAAATCGACAACAGACCCGAAGAATCCACAAGAATGGGATGGCAACGGGAATACCAAAGGTAGCGGTCATTGGACAGCTTCAGCAGCGCGAAAGCGAAAAGCGGCCAGCATGTGGGTGACGTAGCTCGCTCGAAATCGGCCTCGATCCATGCTTCCGCTGCGCGTCGCGCAGGCATCTTGGCACCGAATTCGACGAACGTTAGCGGGTTTTCGGGAGGTTCGCAGACGACCTGGCAAGGCGCTCCCAATTGCTCCGTGATCCGGAGCCGCAATGTTTCGGTCTCGGCGATGACCTGACTGACGGCCTGCTGCAAAATCGGTCGGTCGATCGATCCGAAGATTTCGAAGCAAAGGCCGATATTGCGGGAAGGAGCAGAACGAACAGTATTCCACTCGGTCCAGAAACCGAGTTGAGCGGCCGACAGAGGTATATTAGCGCCTGTCGCTCTGCCGCCCAATTTCACGCCTCTCTCGCGATCCTAGCTAACAGTTAACGGAACCCAGTCCTTCATTGCGACGCGCTAAGTCTAACATAGCAGTCTATCCTCTCCAATTGCGCTTTATTGATGAGTCAGTGAACGAAAGGCTCTAACTATACTTTTGAATTCATTCGCATCTTTCGTAATCAACTCCCGTACGCCTAGGTTCGAAAGGGCCCGTATCTCCATCAGTGTCGAGCAGAGAAATGCGCCATCCACGCTGGCTACGTCGTCGTGGCCTATCTCAGTTTCCCGTACATCGATACCGAGGTCGGCTGCTAGCTTGATCACGACTAGGCGCGTAATGCCAGGGAATACGTCAGGCTTCAGACGCGGCGTTATCAGCCTGCCGCCCTCGATCAGGAAGACGTTGGCCGCGGAGGCCTCGGCCAGATGACCTTCTCTGTCGAACATGAGGGCATCGTCAAAACCAGCCTTCTCCGCCGTCTTACGGGCGTGAAAGCTGTTGACATAGGCCCCACTAACCTTGACCTGGCCCGGTATGGACCGGCTGGAAATCCGCTCGATCTCGGAAATCTGGCAATTGATCGGCTTGTCGAGATCACGATGGTTGTCAGTTCGGACGGTGAAAATGCTTACATCAACAGGGCGGCCTTCGGCGCCCGTGACCCAGAGCTCGGGCCCGCCCCGAAAAGCTATGGGGCGAACATACTGGGTACCCTTCGGCTCGCTCTTTAGCAGTTCGTGGATGCCAGCGAGCAGCTGATCGACTGTCCAGGGAATCGCGAGCCCCATGCGCGCGGCGCCAAGGCGGAAGCGACGCAAATGGTCTTCAGCGCGAAGGATGTGATAATGGTCGCCATTCCAATACGCCATCATGCCATCGAATACGGCAGTCCCCAGATGAAACGAGATGCTCGCCACGGAAGGCGCGCCTTTCTCCCGTTCTGTGACGAAACCATTGCACCAAGCATGCGTGCTCGCATCCGTCATGGCGTCGCGCTTTTTCCCTCGGTTCAGACGGCTCGTTTCGGCCGACGCCTAGCACATCGATGTCCGCGCCAGCCCCCTTTCTCCAGATCCATCAATTCAGCGATCTTCAGTCTTCGAGGCTGCGTCTTGCTGCTTCATGAACTCCACTAGACTCTTGGGCCGAAGATCGGTCCAATTGTTATTTATGTAATCGATGCAGCTCGCCCGATCGG
Organism: Methylocystis sp.; assembly: GCF_021731785.1. GTDB lineage: Bacteria > Pseudomonadota > Alphaproteobacteria > Rhizobiales > Beijerinckiaceae > Methylocystis. The sequence goes on along the minus strand of NZ_JAKFWS010000123.1, from coordinate 14,968 downwards.
CGGAATTGTAAACGATGGTCCAGCCATTCGGCACAGGCACGAAAGTCGGCCACAAGGAATGCTGTCCTTCGTCGTTGACGAGAACGTGGAAGGCGGCGTCTTCGTCCTCAAACGGATTTGTCATGCGCGAGCCCTTTTTCCCGGTCACATGGCATCGCAGAACAAGCACGGCTCAGCCGTAGCTCCCAGCGGAATAACGTCACAATCGCGAACGCCACACAATACTATATATTAAAGGGCACCTCGAAAAATATCTGCTTAAGGCGTGATGAGCGGCGTCCACGGTCATGGCGCAGCCGGGCTGTTCGACTCTGCCTCTCCGTGAGGCCGCCTGAAGTCGCCGCCGACGTGTCGGGAGGGGGTTTATAAATGCACTAACTCACCCTACCGAGACTCGTGACGCGCCGGTTCACTCGCTCGCAGTCGCCATCCTTTCGAGACAGACGAAACGGCGCATGTTGTAGACGAGGTTCGTCATTCCGATCTTGCACCTCGCGCGAACGATTCCGATGGTGCGAACAATTCCCGCTCCCATGCCGTTTTTCTGGTCGCCGAACACATGCTCGACGCGGGCGCGCACCTTCGAGCGCATTTTGTTGGCGGCCTTTTGCGCCTCGCTGAGTTGGCGATTGCGATAGGCCCTGCGATGAATGCGGCTCTTCAGGCCGCGTTCGGCGAGTTTTTTCTCAATTTCCTGGCTGCGATAGGCGCTATCGGCCCAGACGTCCGACGCGGTGTTGCTGGCGTCGAGAACGTCTTCGAGCTTTTGACTGTCATGCACGCTCGCGTCGCTCACCACGTAACGGCGCACAAATTTGTGCCGGCGATCGACGCCGATATGGTTTTTGTATCCGAAATACGACCGCTCGTTCTTCTTCGTCCAGCGCGCGTCCTTGTCCTTCTGGCGGTTCTTGGCCGGCTTCCGCTTCCAGTCTTCCGGCGTCTCGCCGTCCTTGATCGTCTCGTTCTCCTCGCGCGAATTGTGCTGCTTGGGCGCCGAGAGGATCGTCGCGTCGATGATCTGCCCGCCCATGGCGAGATAGCCCTTGTCTTTCAGGAACCCATCGAACAAATCAAACAATTCTTCCACCACGCCCGCTTTCGCCAGCGTTTCACGATAGAGCCAGAGAGTTTTGGCGTCAGGAACCGCATCTTCGAGACCCAAGCCAAGAAAGCGACCAAATGAGTAGCGGTCGCGAAGCTGGTATTCTGCCTGATCGTCGGAGAGATTGTAGAGCGCCTGCAACACCAGCACTTTGAAAATCACCACTTCGTCCCAGGGCTTGCGCCCCGCCGAACTCCTGCGTTCCGCGTCGTGCTTGCGGAGCTCGCCTTTGATCAACGCCGCCTTCAGTTTCGGCCGGAACGACTCCCATGGAACCAACGTCGCGATGGGAACCAGTGGATCGTTCTTGGCGTCGAGCCCTTCATAGCGTCGACTCAAATCGAAGAAACCAAGCTGTCCCACGCCAAACTCCCACGTTCAGAGCCTGCGAGGTTTGAATCTGATTTACGTAACGGTTGGAAGAGGGAATTTTTCGAGGTGCCCTAAAGTTCCTCGTGTGGGTTAACCTTGTCCGCCAACGCGACCTCGCGCAGGGATCGGAATGGACGATATCCAATACAATCGAATAGTTGGTGCAAAGGCCGATTCGGCGCTACAAGCAGCGCTCGAGCAGTTGGCTCTGCCGTTTATGCTGGTCGGCCATCGCGCGATCACGCCAGGCGACGGCAGCGCGCTCCTGCCTACCGAGGCGCCGGCCTGGAACGGCGCGGCCGAGCGGGTACGCCAATCCAGCGGGGCCGCGCGAATCGTGGTGCGGGAGCTGCTTGCGCGCCTCGGGCATTCGTCCTGTCCCGTGCCAAAAGCTGCCGGCGGGGCGCCGGCTTGGCCGGAGGGGATAATCGGCTCGCTGGCGCATGATCAGCGATTTGCGGTTGCAACGGTCGCCAGGCGCGCGGACTCTCACAGCATCGGCATCGACATCGAACCGGCCGAGAGCCTTCCTGCGGACCTGCTCGACATCGTCGCGACGCCCGCGGAGCGGATAAGGATCGGCGCCGACCTACTGATGGGCCGAGCGCTCTTCGTCATCAAAGAGGCAGTCTATAAGGCGGTCTATCCGCTCGATCGGACCTTTCTCGAGCATCACGACGTCGTGGTCGATCTGGACCGACGCGTTGCTGAGGTACGGAACGGACGTCCGGTCAATTTCAGGTATTGCCTGACGCCACGTGTGCTCGCCATTGCGTTTGTGACCGGGTCATGCTGACATTGGAAACGGACGTGTCACAGTTGAGGCGCCATGAGTGGCGTCCCAACCGAGCGGGATGCGCTCGAGTGAAAGGCCGCTCGCAGGGAGAGAATCTCCCGTGACATCGCCAGACCGCCTCGTGGTTTTCGTCCCGTTGCCGGAGCGGACCGCTTACAACGCGAGCTTCGTCTTAGCGCGCCGCCTCGAGCAGGAAGAATACACGGTCGCGTACCTGACTGCGCCCGCGCACGTTGACCACGTCGGCGCCCAGGGGTTCGACTGTCACGCACTCCTCCCTGATCCAATCCTGCCTCCACAGCAGCCGCACGAAGAGGCGCGAGGCATCCCAGCTTGGCTTAGGCGGCTGCAGGAGCGCTTCGTGGCTTTTCGCGCTTTCCAGCGTGGCCGCGAGCACGCGCTGACCTCGATAAGCGATTGGATCGCTGCGAGGAACCCGCAGCTCATCCTGCTCGATCCTCTAATGTGGGAGTTCACCCCGCCATTCCTTGAAGCCCGCGTCCCAATCGCGGGGCTTTGCAGCACCTTGACGGCCAAGCTCGATCTCAGGATTGCCCCCGTCTTTTCAGACATCATTCCCAATGAGCCGCCTGACTGGCGCACGTTTTTACGCAATAGCAGGGCATGGGCCGAAATCCTGCTTCCGATCCTGTGGCAGGATGCGACCGAGGGGCTTCAGCTCCTGGCCATGAACGGGCCGATACGCTATCGCCACGCCAGAGCGTGGTCGCGCGTGAAACGCTGTGGTGGGGCGCTGCGCTACGGCGAGTACGGCGTCAGGCTAGACGTGCCGGAGTTGGTCATGGCACCCAGGGCCATCGATCTGCCTAGCACGTCCCGACAGAATGGTCGGTTCTATGCGGGAAGCTCCGTCGACCTTCAGCGTCAAGATCCAGCATTCGACTGGCGCTCGATCGATCAGACAAAGCCACTCGTTTATTGCTCTTTAGGGACGTACAGCCGGTTCTATCCTCACAGCAAGCGTCTGTTCTCGGCTCTCATCGATGCGCTGAGCGACTCCGACCTGCAAGGGATCATTCAGATCGGTGACGCTGCGCGCGTCAGCGATTTCGGCCCAATCCCACCGCACATCCTGCTTGCCGAGTTCGTCCCACAGCTGGAAGTGCTGGAGCACGCCAGCTTGTTCGTCACACACGGCGGCTTCGGTTCCCTGCGCGAAGGCATCATGTTCGGCGTGCCGATGATCGTCTTTCCCTGCTGGCTAGACCAGCGTGGCAACGCAGCGCGGGTCGAGCATCACCGGTTAGGGCTGCGGGGCGAAATCGCCACGATCGACGCGGGATCGATGCGCCAACTGATCGCACGCGCTCAAGACCCGCGAGTCCGCGCGTCCGTCGATCGGATGCGGGCCGTTTTCGAGCGGGAGGCATCGTGCCAGGCGGGGGTAGACTGGATCGGGCACCTTCTACAGACATTCCGCGCACCACGCGAGACCAGGTGAGGCCGCGACAATTTCGATCGAGGCGTTGCCCAGCATTTTGCCGGCTTTCCTGCCCGCCACTTCATTTATTTCGTGGGAGCCAAAGGACACGTCCGACAAGACGTATAGTCACAGAGCATTTTGGAATCGGCTGTGCAACCGCCAAAGACACCCCCTACACGCCGCAGAAAGCATCGGTTACGCTTTGAGCCAGATCGGAACGCTTACGAGTGTATTCGTCAAGACTGGTTATCCAAATGCTTCAATCGGCCGGGAGCGCGAGATGGAGATGACTTCCGAAATCGACCTTGATCCGGAGGACTGGGACAAGTTTCGGGATGAAAGCCATAGGGCTCTCGACCGAATGATCGACTACTTGCGTCACGCCCGCGAAAGGCCGGTCTGGCGCCAGGCGCCGCGAGAGGCGAAAGCGCGGTTTTGCCAAGACCTCCCAGTAGCGAGACGGGATTTTTCGGAGGTACTCGCCGACTTCGAGAAATTTATCAAGCCTTACGCCACCGGCAATACGCATCCGTTGTTCATGGGCTGGGCGCATGGCGCTGGGACGCCCGTTGGCATGATCGCCGATATGCTGGCTGCCGGCCTGAATGCGAATTGCGGCGGCCGCAACCATATCGCCATCGATGTAGAGTGGCAGATCGCCTCATGGATGGCGCAAGCCTTCGGATTTCCGCCCGATGCGAGCGGCATCTTTGTGACAGGCTCGTCGATTGCCAATTTTCTTTCCTTGTTGGTTGCGCGCGAACATGCTCTCGAAAGTAAGAACGTGCGTCTAAATGGTTTGCAGGGCATGGCCGGCCAGCTCATCGCCTACGCCTCGCGCGAGGTGCACAATTGTGTGCGACAGGCTATGGAATTGTCGGGACTAGGCGCGAGCAATTTGCGACTAATTGACGCCGACGAACGGCGAACGATGCGCATCGGAGAGCTCGATAAAGCGATAACGGCTGATCGCAGAGCGGGCCTCGAGCCATTTCTGGTTGTCGGAACCGCCGGCTCCGTCGACACGGGCGCGATTGACGATCTTGACGGGATCGCCGACATCGCCGACCGCGAAGGCCTATGGTTCCATATCGACGGCGCCTTCGGCGCTCTCGCAGTGCTCTCGCCAAGACTCAAGCCTTTAGTGAAAGGACTGGAGCGCGCTGATAGCATCGCCTTCGATTTTCATAAATGGCTGCATGTCCCCTATGATGCGGGATACTTTCTGGTGCGCGATCCGGTCGCACACCGGCGCGCATTCGCCGCCGAGGCCGCCTATCTTTCGCGCGCCCCGCGGGGCTTGGCCGCCGGCGATATTTGGCCATGCGATCTCGGATCTGATCTCTCACGTGGCTTTCGTGCTCTGAAAATATGGTTCACTATCGAGGTGTTTGGAACGGAGCGCCTCGGCCAATGCATCGAGCAGACCTGCCGGATTGCACAACACCTCCAAAAGCGCATCGAGGCCTCCGAGACTTTCTTCATACGGGCGCCAGTGACCCTCAATATCGTCTGTTTTGGACTGAAAGACGATCCCGACGGGCAATTGGCGCGCGAGATCGTGATGGACCTGCACGAACGCGGCGAAGCGGCGCTTTCTGTCACAATTCTCGACGGCACGCCCGCAATTCGAGCGGCCATCTTCAATCACCGCGCGCGCCGGTCCGACATGGACGACTTCATCGAGATGCTCGAGTGCGCCGCGCGGCGCGCCAAGCAAGCCCCGCGGCCGAACGATGTTTTGGCGGCGTCGCTGAAAAATGCCGGCCGGTAAATCTTATGGCCTCTCATGGGAAGTGCCGGCTGCCACTGAGTAATCTGACCGGGATATCGGATCATGAGAGCCACGGGACCGCGCGTCGAGGGAGGACGCGGTGACGCGCGACGGACCTCGTCGTGAGGCACACGTCGGTGACACTTAGCGCACGCGGTTTAGGTGCGGCACTGCACTTCCCGCAAACGTGCTCGCGGCAGAATCGCTTTGTGCCGCGCCCAACGTTGACGAGCACCAGAAGCGCGCCGTCCGATGTCCTGAGCTGTTCAACGCTCTTTGCAGGCCGCGGTATGAGAGGGTGACTGCGTCCGACGCCTTGCGTTCAAAAAGCGCGCTCTAGATGTGAGCTTGCAATAGGTTGTCCATCCGGATGGGACCGAGGAAAGTGGAGTTGCGAAGCTTCACCTTTTCCCGGAGATCCGGATGAACATCCATAAGAATGCCCGTTTGACGCCGCTCGGTCGAGCGGAATTGGCGCGTCGGGTGTTGGAGGGCGGCGAGCCGGTCGCCAAAGTCGCCTGCGACTTTCATGTTTGCAGCAAGACGGTCTGCAAATGGGTGGAGCGGCGTAGGGAGGCGGGCCTGGAAGGGCTTTCCGATCGCTCCTCACGGCCGCGTCGCCTGCGAAGACCGACCCCGCAAGCCAGGATCGATGACATCATCGCGCTACGCCGCCAGCGCTTCACCGGAAAGCATATCGCCAGGGTCGCGGGCGTCAGCGCGGCGACGGTGAGCCGCGTGCTCAAACGCGCCGGCCTCAGCCGCCTGCGCGATCTCGAGCCGGCCGAGCCGGTCAAACGCTACGAGCGCCAGAACCCCGGTGAGATGATCCACATCGACATCAAGAAACTCGGGCGTTTCGAGCGCGTCGGCCACAGGATCACCGGCGATCGCACCGGCCAGAGCAAGAGCCGCGGCGTCGGCTGGGAGTTCGTCCATGTCTGCGTCGACGACGCTTCGCGGGTGGCGTTCACGCAGATCAAGCCGGATGAGAAAGCCGTCAGCGCCATCGACTTTTTGAAAGCGGCGGTCGCCTATTACAAAAGCCTCGGCGTCACCGTCGCCCGCGTCATGACCGACAACGGCTCCTGCTATGTCTCCCGCGACTTCGCCAAAGCCTGCAAAAGATTGCGGCTCAAGCACATCCGAACGAAACCCTACACGCCAAAGACCAACGGCAAGGCCGAGCGATTCATCCAGACCGCCTTACGCGAATGGGCTTACGCAACCGCTTTCGCGTCATCAGACCAACGCGCAGAGGAACTCCCGGTCTGGATGCACAGATGCAACTGGCATCGTCCCCACGGCGGAATAAAATGCCAAACGCCAATCAACCGCCTCGGCCTAACCAGAGACAACCTGTTGAGGCTCCACAGCTAGAGCGCGCAGCAATTCAAACCCGCTGATCGAACCGCCCAGAATGCAGCGTTCGCGCCGCGACTACCGACAGAAGCGTGAAACCCGCATAAGACGAACACCCCGCAAAGGAGAGACCGTTGACCGATTACAGAGGCGTCCAGGTTTTTTTTGGCAGTGCATGGCGTCGAGCGTGAAGACGCGGTCGCTCAGACCCATGGCGCCGATCAGCGCCTGCACAGCGCGGATCTCGTTCGATTTCTCGTCGATCACTTCATGTGCGAGAATGATCCGATGGTCGATGGCGAAGGCGCTGAGCACATGCGCGGCCTTGCGATCGGCGAAATAGTCGAAGCTTTGCCGCAACGTCTTTCCGTCGATGGCAATGAAGAGGGACGGCGCGGCGGCGCAAGAAACGTCGAGACTTTCCGCTTGACAACGAAACGCCTGCTCGGTTTCGCTCGGATCGAGTTGGCGCGGGATTCCGCGCGCGGAGGTGTAATATAAGCTGGCGGTCATCGAAGCGGGGCGTCCCGAACAGCCGCATTGAGTACGCAAAGCCTCGCACGGATCAGGGTTTGGATTTGTCGATACGACCGAGCGCCGCGGGATGGCGGCAAGACAGGATGCAAGATCGTTCGTCGTCATAGGGCACCCTCAGATTCGAGTTGCTCCCCAAAGATTCAGACACTTCCCGACCTGAAAAACGAAAAATCAGAGCGTTGAACAGCCCTGGCGGAACAAACCTGAAGGAAATCTGCTCAGCTTTTATTCAGATTAATGTGCTTATCGGCCAATCCGAAGACGTTCTCGTCGTGAGTAACAACTATTACAGTTTTTCCAATGCTTTTTAACCAAGGCAAAATTTCACGATAAAATTTATTTCTAAAGTAACTATCTTGGTCAGCCGCCCATTCATCAAAAACGCAGATTGGTCGCTTCTCCAATATCAGCGCCGCCAAGGCTATTCTTTTTCGCTGGCCAGATGAAAGATGTATCGTACTAAATCTTCTTCCTTCAATGTTCGTTTTGTGTTCAATTTCTAATTTTCGCAAAATTTCCGTTGCTTCAGCCCCGTCAACCTCTGGAATTCCATAAAGTGTTTTAAATATATAGTTGTCAGAAAAAACAGCGCAAAACAGTTCTCTATATGATTCAATATTATCAGCAGTGATTTGGCGGTCATCGACAGATAAATGGCCGCTGGTCGGGAAGTATAATCCAGCAATAAGCTTGAGCAATGTCGATTTACCAGTTCCATTCGAACCAGTTATGAAAACAACTTCTCCTCTACCAATAGTTAGACTAATCCCGCCGAAGCGGAACCCTCCTGCGCCGTCGTCGTAATTGTAGTAAACATTGCTCAATACAATTTCATGAAAGTTTAGCAAGTCAGATTTTTGGCTGTTAATAACAGGCTTAACATCTCCAAGAGATTGTTCAATCAAATATATTGCTTTCGTTGAGGCGGCAATTTTTTGGGCCAAAGGTATCGCGCTTACGACAGTAATGGTTGGGCCTATTAGAAATAGAGCGCTTACAGCGGCCATTGCAATTGTTGTTTGCGACAATCCGCTAATCATTGGAACCACGAGAACAGTGCTTCCGAGAAAAATGAAATAGCAAATCTCGGAATATATATGTTTTTTTGCAAAAATCTTATTCAATTTAATTTTATATATACGTATTGATTGCGCAATAGATTTTGTGATATCCGCTAGCTCCACAGCCCGCGCATAGTTCAACTTGACCTCCTTAAACCCATGCAGCAGCTCAGAAACTTTTTCCGTATAATTGCTCTCGAGCTTTAATGTAAGCTGATAGGATTTGTTAATTGTCGCGCGCTGTTGTATAAGTAGTGTCGCAGATACAAGTATAAATAGCGCAGCAGCGCAAAATACGATCAAGGAAACGGATGCGATATACGCTAGTGTAAAAAATACAATTAGAGCCTGCTCTCCAATCATTGCAAATGCAAATGTTGCATCAGAAACGACCTGCGTTTCTGTGTTTATACATGTTAATATTCCATTTATGTCTAATTTCTCTATCTCACGAAGTTCCAAACTACATATTCTTTGAAATATGCGCGTGCGGAACGCATTAATTGCGTCTTCCACAACTTTCACCGTGCTGCTTATCAAAGTTTTATGAGCTATACCGAACACTGCAACAGAGGTTACGAAAAACATTATCTCTAATATATGGTCTTTCTCTGTAGCATTGATTTCTGTGATGCGTTTGTTTATTACGATAAGAATCGCGGCATTACAGAGCGCAGACCCTACGGAGACGACTAAGAGTTTGAGCCAAGCAATTTTTGGCGTTTCTCCGAAAAAAACGAGGAGTGAAGACATTTTGAGTTTCTCGTTTTTACTCGCGTTGCTGTCCCGATCAGGTGGACCTGCTCGCCCTCCGTTCATTGACCTCTCTATCAAAATCCGGGTTGCGCCTTTTTACCCGGGGTTCGCCGGATAGGCCCTGGTTCGGATGCAACTTTCCCCGAATTTGACGCCTTCCACAAGGCCGCGCGGCCATGGAGACCGCCGTCGGAGGCCAAAAACGCTCGTTGTGTCTATGAAGACGTCGACATATGGCTTAGGCTCTCATACGACTCCATCGCGAAATCTCCTCATCCTTTGCGTGGCGGTTCACGTCGGAAATTTCGACGCTGGATTTCGGAATATGTCAAACCGCTACTGCCTCCCCGACAAAGCCGGGGGATTCTCGCTTCGTTTTAGGGAGATACGGCGAACGGCTGGTCCAAGATGAAAATCAAGCCTAAATCACTCGCCGTTGCCATCTCAGTATTCACTTGTTTAATGCTTTGCGAGCTTATGACACGCTTGCTTGCTCCGCCCTGGCTACACCAAAGAATGGCCGTTCTGACCGCGAGAGGTGAAAGCCCCGACGGGGTCGGCACGGACCGCCAGTGGAAGGTGGAGCGCAAGAACGGAAGATTCTTTTCTTTCACTCCACAACAGAGTTTCGACGTGTTACATGACGAATACCATAATGTCGCACATATAGATGAACTTGGAGGGCGCCGAACCGTCATCGATGGTAATCTGCGCAGCTCGCTAATTGTAATGCTTGGCGACTCATTCACTTTTGGAGTTGGTGTTAAGGACACAGAGACATTCGTGAATATAATTGCTACTCGAATTCCGCAATATAGATTTATAAATCTCGGCGTTCCCGGCAGCGCACTTCCCCAGCAGTTAGATATATTGAGAGAGCGCCAAGACGAACTAAAGCCTATTGCTTATGTATTTTTCTTTTTCCTTGGTAACGATTTTGCAGATATACTACAGAGCTCAAATATTATGGCTTATGACCCTCTAGATGATTTCCTACGTAAAGTAGATGATCAGATCTGCCGCAACTATTTACTAGAGCATTCCTATTCAATACAAGTTATCTGCGCTTCATTGCCGATTTCTGTGGTCGCAACGCGACCATGGTTTGAGCTTCCTCGCGATCCAGTTTTCTACGTCATGGACCGGTCGATGGCGCGATACCAGCAATTGGCGGCTGCAGCGCTTGCGAACCAACTACGAACCCTCGCAGACTTGCAGAGGAGCATGCATTTCAAAAGTATAATAGTTGCCGTTCCGGATGTGAATCAACTGAGCAATAGACATCGCAAACTCCAAGCGGATTCATACGGTGTTCCATTTGCTCAACTCGAGGCGTCTCGGCCAAATGCAATTCTAGCCAGGGAAGTGCAAGAAGCTGACCTTTTGCTCTTCGATCCCACGCCATGTATGGGCACGTCGGTTCCAGAGATGGAAGCCCTATACTACCGTCATGACAATCATTTTCGGCCACTTGGGCATGAGATCTTTGCAAATTGCGTAACTAAGGAGATTGCCAAACTGCTTTCGAAGGAGGCATCAAAATGATAACTTCTGTAAAGCCCGCATTTGCCGGATGACTTCTGATTTTGCTGTACATCTGGGACATTTATGGCATAATTTTCAGAGCGTTAAGCTTCGTTTCGTCGCGCAACACAGCCCTGATAAGAAGGATTTGTGGCTCCCGCCGCGATCGAGCCGAAGCCACAGCCTGGGGCGAGTATACTCCGATGCCAGGATGGCAACGCATGAAGGTGTCATTCGGCGCAGCTCCCCTGTAAACTACCCGCTCATTAGGCGACTGTCGGATCAGAAAGAGCGCAGGATATGCACAAGCGAATCCTCGTGACGGGCGGCGCGGGCTTTCTTGGCTCACATTTATGCGAACGACTGCTTCAGTCGCGCCACGACGTTCTCTGCGTCGATAATTTTTTTACCGGGAGCCGTCGCAATATCGCGCATCTCCTTGATGACCGCAGCTTCGAACTCTTGCGCCACGACGTGACCTTTCCACTCTATGTCGAAGTGGACCAGATTTACAATTTGGCCTGCCCCGCCTCGCCGATTCATTACCAACTAGATCCCGTGCAGACGACCAAGACGAGCGTGATTGGCGTCATCAACATGCTCGGTCTCGCCAAGCGGGTCAAAGCCAAAATGTTGCAGGCGTCGACGTCAGAAGTCTACGGTGATCCGACCGTACATCCTCAGCCCGAAGAATATTGGGGCAATGTCAATCCGATCGGCTTTCGCTCTTGTTACGACGAAGGGAAGCGCTGCGCGGAGACGCTAGTCTTCGACTACATCCGCCAACATAGAGTGGCAGCTAAGGTGGTCCGCATTTTCAACGCTTATGGCCCGCGCATGCACCCAAACGACGGTCGCGTCGTCTCGAACTTCGTGGTACAAGCATTGAGCGGAAGGGACATCACGCTCTATGGAGACGGCTGCCAAACCCGATCCTTTTGTTATGTCGACGACGTCATCGAGGCGATCGTCCGCATGATGGCGACAGACCGTGACACTACCGGTCCCATCAACATCGGCAATCCGAAGGAGTTCACGATCCATGAATTGGCCGAATTGGTCCTGGAATTGACCGGCTCCAAATCAAAGCTTGTGTTCCAGCCTTTGCCTTATGACGATCCGAAGCAGCGCCAGCCGGACATTCGCAAAGCCAAGGAGGCGCTCGAGTGGGAACCGCAAGTGGCCTTACGTGACGGGCTCCTGAAGACGATCGACTATTTTGACGATTTACTGCGCAAGGGGTGCGGCCTCAATGCAGTGCAAACCTAAGCGCATAGCGGCTAGGGAGACGCGACGTGTTTTGACGGTCGTTGAATGCGTCACGATTTCGCCGACACCCAGGTTCATTGAATGGGCTTCAACGGTAACCCGACTAATGCATCCCGTACATGAGGTTGCTGCTCCCCGGTCACGGGGATGACCCTACCGCTGGTGATTCGTTGGACACCGAATGGAGAGCAGCGAAGACGATGATTGTAGGAACGGACGTGGGCGGCAAGCGAACGGCGGTGTCCATTTTGGACGACGCGGGCAAGGTTGTGTGGCGCGGAATGGCCGACACGCAGCCAGAGATGATCGACGCTGCCTTACGACGCTTCAAAGGCGAACTCTCGAAAGTCGGACTGGAAAGCGGGCCGGTCACGCCGCATCTATTCCGTTGGCGGCCATGGATTATCCAATGATTTGCATGGATGCACGGCGAGCGGCGGATGCGATTAAGAGCTGTCGGATCAAGAGCGACAAGGGTGACGCTTGCGCGCTTGCCGAGATGTTGCGGACTGGCTGGTTCACATCAGTCCACGTCAAGTCCGCAGGCACGCATCAGTTGAAAGCTCTACTCGGCGCGCGGGATCAATTGGTCAAGGTCAAGCGTTCGCTGGGTAACCAAGTGCGAGGGCTTCTCCGGCCTTTCGGCATAAGACTGCCGTCGCGCGCCGGGATGAAGAAATTCATGACGGCGGCGTATCATTCGACGCGAGACGATCCGGTGATGGGCGCCAGCATCGAGGCGTTACTTGAAGCTCGGGCGTCGATCGAGGCGCAACTGGCCAAGCTCGACGGCGGCTTTAAGGAACTGTCGCGCCGCAACGAAGTTGCGTGGCGTTTGATTAGTGTTCCTGGCGTAGGGCCGGCCGCGACGCTCGCCTTCATCGCTGCGATCGAGAACGTGGAGCGTTTCAAGAGAACGCGCGAAATCGGGGCCTATCTCGGGCTGACCGAGAATCGCTACCAATCGGCCAACACTGATGTCGGCATGGGCATCTCCAAACAGGGCGACGCCATGGCGCGACATGATCTTTACGAGGCGGCCAACGTGCTGCTGACCACGGTAAAGAGGCGCTTCGCCTTGCGCAACTTGAGGCTGAAGCTCATCGAGACGATTGGGCCAAAGCGCGCCTCTGTGACGGTGGCGAGGAAGCTCGCTGTGCTCAGGGGGCGCATGTTGAATTACGGCGCGCACTTCGATGCGGCTGTCGCGGCAGGCCCGAAAAAGCGCTTGGCGAGGAAAGGAGATTCTGAGTTCAAGCGATTCCGCCCCTCGGCAATGAAGCGGGTGCGGACCGAAAGGAGTGAGCGCGCGACACGTTGGTTGCAGATCCAAAACCTGCGCTCGCAGCGACCTCATGTAAAGAACCAATTCGGAGGATGACTAGCGTTGACTAATGCAGCATTGCTTCGATGGCAACAATTGCGCCGCGCTGCCTACAGGCGCTTACCGCTTTTTTTATCCGACTACATAGACGGTGGCGCGGGAGATGAACTTGCGCTTCAGAGAAATAGGTTGGATCTAGATGCGATTAAACTTCGTCCACGAGTTCTTAGGCAGATGACCGATGTTTCTTCCACGACGGAAATCCTTGGTTGCGAATGTTCCATGCCGGTCGTTGTAGCGCCAACCGGACTGAACACCTTGATCGCGCGGAATGGAGACGTCACTCTCGCCCAAGCCGCCAATCGAGCTGGGATACCCTTTATACTGTCAACTGCATCCTTTACACCCATCAGAGAACTTCGCGCCCACGTCGACCTCCCACCGTGGTTCCAACTCTATGCGCAGAATCCAGCGCTCACTGAGCATCTCGTAAGACAAGCCTTGCTTGCGGACTGCCCTGTGTTGGTCCTCACTGTCGACACGCCAACTGGAGGAATTCGCTGGCGTGATGGGCGCAACAACTTCCGTGTAAGACCCAGTCGTCAAATGATGGCTCAGACCCTGTTTCGTCCAAGATGGCTATCTCAATATCTAATAGGAGAACTGTCTGAACGCTTGCGGCCGAAGAGGCAACAGCTGTCCGATGACCTTCTCGAACGAAAGCTGGATAGAAGCTTCGACTGGGACGACTGCGCCCGACTTCGTGATAAGTGGCCACGTCGATTGGTGCTAAAGGGCATTCTGAGCGCGGAGGACGCAGCTCGCGCAGCAACGATGGGTGTCGATGGCGTGGTTGTGTCCAATCACGGTGGCAGACAATTTGACGCCGCACCCTCTTCCTGGCGTGTTTTTTCTGAAATCAAACAAGCGGTGCCAGCGGGCATGACCCTTTTGGTTGATGGCGGCATCCGCACAGGTGATGATGTGGTGCGAGCGCTCGCATTAGGCGCGAAAGGCGTTCTTATCGGACGATTGCCACTGTGGGCGCTCGCGGCTGGCGGGTCGAAAACGTTAGATGCGATGTTCCTGAGTTTGGCGAAACAAATCATCATTACGATGACTTTGCTAGGCTGCCAGTCTCCCCGGGAAGTCGACTCTTCACGTATTTTAGAGGATTGGCCCGGCTGATAAATAAGCGCCCGACTTTAAAAAAGCGCTTGATCAGCCTTGTGGCCTTTGGGGCGTCATGCTTGCGAAAGCCCCGGGAGACTCGCAACGCCATGGAGCGAGGCGGATCGCCCGAAGTTCGCCTCCGGAAGGAACGGCGATTTAGGGCCGGTAATCGAAGGAGTGGGCGCGACGCAGTTTGGCGTTCAAAGTTTCAATGGCGGCGAGGAGTTATTCCAGCACAAGCGTCCCTTCGTAAGACCGTGTCTCCGCTACTGAGACAGAGGTGGCTCGCCCATCGCTCGTTTTGACGAAAAAGACATCTCGATCGAAAAGGCCGATGGATTCGGTCGGGGGGATCGGCGGTAACGGACCTCCGCTACCAGTTACGGGCTTTTCGTATTAAATACAGCTATATAATGAATTTTGCTGCGACGCCATTCCTCGCCATATTACTACGATACCGCTACCACCGTT
>NZ_JAKFWS010000141.1 GCF_021731785.1 Methylocystis sp. | reverse complement strand
TAAGGTCATAGTCGAAACTCATATGCTGTCGCCCGATATGTTGCCGATGATGCGCACGCCATCGGCGCCGGCGATGAAGATCGCGGTGGCGAGTCCGATGAACAATCCGTGATCCACGACTCCGGGAATCGCCGACAGCCGGGCGGACAGGGCTTCGGGATCGTCGATGGCGCCGAACGCGCAGTCGACGATGTAATGGCCGCCGTCGGTGATGAAGCGCCCGCCGGGCGCCGCTTCCCGCACCGTCAGCGGTCCGACAAGTCCGAGCCCCCGCGCCGCCCGTTCGATATGCAGCATGGTGGAGCGCGCGCCGAACCGATCGATTTCGACCGGCAGCGGGAAGGCGCCGAGCGTATGCGCCTCCTTCGTCGCGTCGGCGATGACGAACATGCGCGTCGACGCCGCGGCGACGATCTTTTCGCGCAAAAGCGCCCCGCCGCCGCCCTTGATCAGGCGAAGCCTCGAATCGAATTCGTCCGCGCCGTCGACCGTCAGATCGAGTTGCGGCGTCTCGTCGAGCGTCGACAGCGCTATCCCGAGGCTTTCCGCCTGCGCGCGGGTGCGCTCGGACGTCGGCACGCACAGGACGTCGAGGCCGTCTTTGACCCGGGCGCCGAGAAGGTCGACGAAATGCGCCGCCGTCGATCCGGTGCCCAGTCCCAGCCGCATGCCATGCGTGACGGACTCGAGCGCCGCGCGCGCGGCGGCGCGCTTCATGGCCTCGGCGGAAAATGCGCTCATGCGGACATTCGCTTCGCTGCGTCGCCGGCCTATTTCGCCGGGGGCGTGCAGACCACCGCGGTTTCGTTGAGGACGAAACAGATCGACATCATGCCCGAGCGCAGATCGACCCGGAACACGCCGCCTTCGCCGGTATGACGCGAAGCGACCAGCGCATATTCGCTGAAGGCGCCGGCCCTTGCGCCTTCGCCCGGCGGGTAGCACAGCGTCACGCCGACCGCTGCGCCTTCCTTCAATCCATATTGGCAGGCGCCGACCTCGCCGTTGGACCGGTCCAGGCGAAACACGCGATTGAGGTCGGTCTGCGGCGCGGCAAGAAATTCGTAATTGGCGGCCGCCGCCGCCGGCGTTCCAAACCCCGCCACGATAAGCGCGCCGGCCGTGAAAATGGCGCGTCGCCAGATAAGGAATTGGCGCGTTCCACGCATGTTTGCGCTCCCTGTCGCGAATCGGTGGGCGCAGTTTACACGCAGAGCCTGCGCGCGAAGGGGGTAAAATTTGGCTATTCGCCCGGCGCCGCTTGATCCGGAGCGGCCGCGCGGCTACGCCCTGACGCCATGACGATCCGTCCCCCGGTTCTGGTTTTCGATCTCGACGGCACATTGGCCGACACCGCGCATGATCTCATCGGCGCGCTCAACGTCCTGCTGTTGCGCGAGGGGCTGACGCCGCTCGCTCTCGAGGCCGCGCGGCCGCTTGTCGGGGCCGGCGCGCGGGCGCTGATCGAGCGCGGCTTCGCCTGCCAAGGCGCGCCGCTCGATCTGGCGCGCACGGATGCGCTGGTGCGCGACTTTCTCGTTCACTATGAGGCGCATATCGCCGACGAAAGCCGCCTCTTTCCCGGCGCGCTCGCGGCGCTCGATCGGTTCAGGGCGGCGGGGTTTCGTCTCGCCGTCTGCACCAACAAGCCCGAGGCCATGGCGCGCCTGCTCCTCGAAAAACTCGCGGCGGCGGACCGCTTCGCGGCGATTTGCGGGCGCGGCAGCTTTCCCATGCACAAGCCAGATCCGCGCACGCTTTGGCTGACGATCGAGGCGGCCGACGGCGATCTGCGCCGCGCGGTGATGGTCGGGGATTCGAAGACCGACATCGACACCGCCCGCGCCGCCGGAACGCCGTCGGTGGCGGTGGATTTCGGTTATACCGACACGCCGGTTCAGGCGTTCTCGCCCGATCGCGTCATCTCTCATTTCGACGAGCTGTGGGACGCGGTGGCGTCGCTGGACGCCGCGCTATTCGCAGCTTCGCCCCAGCCGACGTAATATACGGGCGCCGGGTCGCCTTCTAGCCAGCTCGCGCGCGTTTGGAGAAAGGCGTCCACTATGGAGAAAATGCATTTCACCCGGATGGACCAGGGCACCGACGAAGACTTTCAAATCCTCAAACAGGTTCACGAGCACACGCTCAACGAACTGCCGGACCGGCTCTTCGGACTGCTGCGCGATCTTGGCGCGGACACCGCTTATAACATCACGCGCTACGATCATTGTCTGCAATCGGCGACGCGGGCGCTACGTGACGGCAAGGACGAAGAATATGTGGTCGTCGCGCTGCTGCACGACGCCTGCGAAACGCTCGGGCCTTTCAACCACGGCGAGGTGATCGCCGCGATCCTGAAGCCGTTCGTCAGCCGCGACAATTATTTTATGCTGGCGCAGCACGGCCTGTTCCAGACCTATTTCTACGCCGCGCATCTTGGCCTCGATCCCAATGCCCGCGACAAGTTCAAATCCGACCCGGCCTATGAGCAGACGGTCGAGTTCTGCGCCAGATATGACGAAATCTCCTTCGATCCCAAGTATCAAAACGAGCCGCTCTCGACCTTCGAGCCGATGGTGCGCCGAGTTCTGGCGAAGGACTGGACGCCGCCATGAGCCGTGCGGGGGCGGCGCGCTGGCTTGAGCCCCGGCGCGGCGGGATCGATCTGCGATCTTGACGGAAGGCGCCGGCCTCTCCTACAGGGGAAGGATCGATCGCCAATGGCGACGGGCGGCTAGCTCAGCGGGAGAGCACTCCCTTCACACGGGAGGGGTCACAGGTTCAATCCCTGTGCCGCCCACCAGAGAATCCCTACAAAAACCGGGACTTTGCGGGGAACGCTCGCGACCGAACGGAACCGAACAAAACCGAACAGAGCGCTAACTCACCCAAAAATCTGGGTGAAATCCGGGTAGAGCGTTCTCCGTCTGGTCCGCCCGACCCTGACCCCCAAAAAAGTGAAGCCGCTCGGAATGGGCTCCCGGAGCGGCTTCACACGAAAAAGCACAGCGAGGCAAATTTCGCTCCGGGACAATATGCCCAGCGCGACTCGTCCGCAAGCGCCGCTTTTTCGATAGCTGAAAAAGCCGCCGCGCCTATCCACGATCCCGAAATCATCCGCGAAATCTGCCTCGACGCGCTCGGGCCGCTGCCGGCCGAAGCACTCGCCGCCTTCGTCGCGCTCGACATGGGCGATTTTGACGAAGCGCACGAGCGCATGTCGCGCGTCGTCGCGCTCACCAAAGAAGCCGCGCGGTTTATGCGCGTGTTCCTCGACGGCAGGAGGGCGCGGCGATGAGCGACCCTATCTTGCCGAAAGGCTTTGGCGAAGCCGCGCGCGAGTATCGAGAGGCGCATCCAACGGCCTATTATCGCCGCGTCCGGGACGACCTCCCGCCGCCGGATTTTTTCGACTGGCCCGAACACAGACAGGACCAGTGGTTCGCCGAGAAACGAGCGGCGGCGGCGAAGACCGGAACTGCGCCGCCCAATCCAGAAAGATCGCAGCGCGCCCAAAAGCAGCGCATCGCCCTGCGGCAAGCCTGGCCAGAGGACTTTGACAGGGGCGCACGTGATGGCCTCATGCAGCAATTTGACGGGCTTCGTGAGAAGGGCGGTTATCCGCTCGGCTTTCACAATTGGCCATTGCAGCGCCGCAACGCTTATTTCGCCGGCTACAACAAGGGACGATTGGACCGCCTCTCTCTAAAACGCGGAGGCGACCATGATTGAGCGTCCCGACTATATGACGGAAGAGGATTGGCGAGCTTTCCTGGAAAAACGCGAGCGCGAGGCCAATTGTGGACGTTATTTCGAAGAGCCGGAAGGCGCGTATATCCCGCCGATAGGCGAGCCCGCGCAGCCGCAAGGCAACGGCCATGACCGGCGCGCGCAGCCGTCGCGAAAAATGCAGTTCGAATGGTTTGACGACGCATGCGACGCTGCGCTTGCAGAGTCGCACAGTCGCCAACTGATTGACGGGCTGCTCGACGAAGGCGCGTTTAGCGTCATTTACGGCGAGCCCGGCAGCGCAAAAACATTCTTCGCCCTCGACACGACTTTTTGCGTATCGACCGGGCTCCCATGGAACGGCAAACCGACAAAGCGCGGCTTGGTCGTCTATGTCGCTGCGGAAGGCGGGAGACGGATTCAACGTCGCCTCGCCGCGCTCAAAAAGCGCTACGTCGAAACGCACGGCGTGAACGCGCCAAGGCCGTTGTTCGCACTTGTGCGCCATCCTATCGACCTGCGCTCAAACGACGCCAATCTGAAAGAACTGCTTGCGCTTGTCCGGCAAACCGAAGCTGAGACCGGCGAAAAATGCGTCTGGATCGTCGTCGACACCCTGTCACGCGCCCTCGCCGGCGGCGACGAAAATTCCCCCGCCGACATGGGGCGCGTCGTGATGGCCGCAGACCGCATTCGCACCGAGACGGACGCGCATTTCTCATACGTGCATCACAGCGGCAAGGACGCCGCCCGCGGCGCTCGCGGGCATTCTTTGCTGCGCGCGGCGACAGACAGCGAAATCGAGGTGACGCCCGGCGCGCTCAAAGTGACGAAGCAGCGCGACCTTGAAGGCGGCCAAACATTCGGGTTTCAGCTTGTCGACGTCACTATCGGCGAAGACGCAGACGGGAAGCCGATAAAGTCAGCCGTCATCGAGTGGACCGATGCGCCGACGAAAGCCGAGCGCGCCAGCAAGGCTAAATCCGTTCCGCCTTCGGAACGCCTGCTCATGGAATGCGTCGCGCAAGCAATCGACGAAGCCGGCGAAATGCACCGCCTATTCCCCGACGGACCGCTTGTCAAAGTCATCTCCGACGATTTCGTGCGACGGCGCTACTACGCACGCATCGCCGAAAGGCCGAAAGACGGCGACACGCCAGAAAAACTCGCCGTGAGGCAGCGGCAAGCCTTCAACAGGGCAATCCAAAAGAATCTAGACGCCAAGCGGCTGTGCGCCGCTGAGAAGAACGGAGCGCGAGTCCTATGGCTGCCGTGACAAAGCGTGACAAAGCGTGACATGGCGGGAAAATGTCACGCTTTGTCACGCTGCCGGAATCCGAGAGAGACCGTGACAAAGCGTGACACACCCCCTTTAGGGGGTGTCACGTATGTCACGCTCACGGACCGGGTTCACGTCACGAGGGGAATGACTCTGGCGGGCAGATATGATGGGGGGTAATAACGCCCGAGCTGCGCCGTCGAGGGCGCGTTATGATAATGTCCCTTATCCTATACGCAGAAAGTCTTGATGAGCGTGGAAGTCAATTACCTGACCGTGCATTCGGTTGCCGACGCCGAGGCTCTGACCGACAAGGTTCGAGCGGCGGCGGATTATGCGCAGGAGTGGCT
This sequence comes from Methylocystis sp., assembly GCF_021731785.1. Taxonomy (GTDB): domain Bacteria; phylum Pseudomonadota; class Alphaproteobacteria; order Rhizobiales; family Beijerinckiaceae; genus Methylocystis. The sequence continues at coordinate 12,284 of NZ_JAKFWS010000141.1, read as the reverse complement.
TCTCGGCCAGATAGGAGACCCTCTCGGCCTATTTCGGCAGATGAAATTCGAGCCGGTCGGGTTTCATCCAATAAGTCACGGCGCGCTAAATCTGGTCGAACAAATCAATCAAACATGGACGTTCCTCGTAGCGATCGCCGCCGCTAAACAATTACTCATGCTCCACCCAGAAGCGGGCGGCTTCCGTATTGCTCCGGGCGCGCATGCGTCTTTGCCGCTCGACATTATGAGCGAAGTAGAAGGGCTTGTCGGCGCAGAAACATTCGCGGCCGTGTCGCCGCGCAACAACGACAAATTGCAGAAGGACTTGGGGAAGCTGCAAGGCCGCATAGAAAAGCATCGCTACGTCTTTTTCCTGTCTCCCCTGTTTCCTGGGACAGCGCGCCGCCCACAGTTCGAATCCGGCGGCATCCAAGTGTGGTCGGTCGATGTCTAACGAGATTGTCGCGCTCGACGCTCGCGTCCCTACCCGCGTCGCGGCCGCCGGCAACCGCGCCCAAACGCGCTCTTGGGAATTCTTCGTCAACAACACATGCAAGCCATGGTGTGCCGACCGCCAAGAGCGCCCAGAACGGAACGCGTAACTCGCACGGGAAACGGGACAAACAGACCCCGTTTCCCGTGTGTATCGCAGCGGGTCCTCCCCCAAGGGGGATTCGCGGGGGGAAATCCGCCCGACGTATCACTCGATGAGAGAAAAATAAGTGAGATAAATCAGTGGCCTGCGACGACAACCTGGTGAACGCGGCGCAGTTGGGCGAATTTCTCGGGCTGTCGTCGTCCAATATCCGCAATTTGGCCGAGGCCGGCGAGGTTGTTCGGGCTCCGGCGCGCGGGCGGTATCTGTTGCGGGAGAGCGTGCAGAAATATTGCGAGAAACTGCGCGTTGCGGCGAACCGGAGCAATACGCGCGGCGAGGCGACGGCGACGCTGACGAACGAACGGGCGCGACTGGCGAAAGAGCAGGCCGACGTGATGGCGTTGAAGGCGGCGCAGGCGCGGGGTGAGTTGGTGCCGGCGGCCGAAGTGGCGCAGCGCTGGAAAACCATATTGTCGGCGCTGCGTGGCCGCTTTCTGGCGTTGCCAAGCAGACTGCGGGCGCGTCTGTCGCTGAGCCGCGCGGACTTCGACGTCATCAATGACGAGATTATCGACACATTGGCGGACTTGGCCGATGGGTAGTGGTCCAGTTTGAATATGATGGTGAACTTACTCTTCTAATTTTCTGGAGACACGTTTTGAGATAGTGCGCCCTCTTTTAGCCGCCGGATTTGGGCTATCGATGCGTACATAGAAATGCGTTCCAGGTTCATAATCTCGTACACTTCCGGGCTGTGTACCGGTTCGCACCTTCACCTTATTCATAGTCATTTGAGGACCGGCGGCGCGAAGAATGACATTTTCCAGTTCCTTTTCGTGATTTTTTTCTTTCACGATATAAAAGGAAAAATAGACCAACTCTTTTGGGTATTCTTTCTTCCGTGATGCAAGTCGGCGAAATATGTGTCCTCTGCCTCCATAACGAGGAACCCCATATGAATCGTGGGCCATGTAGACGCCGTCAACGCCAATTTTTTTCTGTTGAACGTGTTTTTTCACTTCCATCAGACACTCGAAGGGTATTTTTTCTCCAATACACAAAAAAAGATTTCCGACCTTTGGTTCATGGCCGGGAAGCGGTTCGAGAAGTCCAAAAATCACTTTTTGTCGTTCTCCTTTCCAAACTTCCTTCTCAATAAGTCTTCTCGTGCTTCGCACCATGACCCCCCTTCGAGGCTTTAACGAGCAATCAGCTTCTAGCGGTTTCCCAATCCTCCAACACTTTCACCATATCGGACATTTATCAAGGGTAGCCGGGCAAGTCCTGGGCGGCGAGTCAGGTCGGGCCAGTCATGGCGTGGCCGGCTTGAATATCGGGGGCGGTCCGAAAGGACCGCCCTTTTTGTTTTGCGATTAAACTACGCGCATGAATCTCGACTCGCTCACCCACGATGCGCTTGCCGCGTTGCGCCCGCCGCCTCGGATTCCGCTTTCCGATTGGATTGAGCAGAACATCGTCTTGCCGCAGGGCGTGAGCGCGCTGCCGGGCCGCGTGAGGCTTTGGAGCTATCAAAAGGGAATTGCCGACGCCATCGGCGACCCGTCAGTCGAGCGCGTGACGCTGGTCAAATCCGCGAGATTGGGATTCACGTTCCTGCTCACTTCGGCGCTTGGCCATTACGCGGTCAATGAGCCATCGCCGGTTCTGGTATTGCAGCCGGTCGAATCCGATTGCCGCGACTTCGTGGTGAGCGAGATTGAGCCGATTTTCGCGGAGTCGCCGGTTCTACACAGTCTGCTGAGCGCCGATTATGACGAAGGCGGACGCAACACGCTGCTGTCGCGCCGCTTCCCAGGCGGCTCTCTCAAGATCGTCGCCGCCAAAGCGCCGCGCAATTTGAGGCGACACACGGTCCGCGTTTTGTTTGTCGACGAAGCCGACGCTTGCGAGACGACTGCCGAGGGCTCGCCGATAATGCTCGCCGAAAAGCGGACGCTGTCTTTTCCCGATAGAAAAATTGTCATCGGTTCGACGCCGCTCATCGCCGAAACAAGCAACGTGATACGCGCTTATGAGGCGAGCGACGGGCGCATTTTCGAGGTTCCATGTCCGAGCTGCGGCGCTTTCAATTTCATCGAATGGCGGAACATCGAATGGGAGTCCGGCCAGCCGGAGACGGCGAAGTATCGCTGCCCGCATTGCAATTCGCTGATAGACGAACGGCACAAGCTGCAAATGTTGCGCGAAGGCCGCTGGCGCGCGACAAGGCCGGAGGTGGTAGGTCATGCGGGTTTTCACATAAACGCATTGGTGAGCCCGTTGCCCAACGCGAGCTGGCCAAAACTGGTCGCCGAATTTTTGGCGGCGAAAGACGACACCGATTTACTGCGGCCGTTCCTCAATACCGTTTTGGCCGAGCCGTGGCGCGAGAGCGGCGACGAAGTCAATGAACTGTCGCTGCAACAGCGCGTCGAGCCGTTCGGGCTCGATAGAATTCCGGCGGAGGTTTTGTGCATCACTATCGGCTGCGACGTTCAGAGGGACCGCCTCGAACTGACGGTCGTCGGCTGGTCGCGCGATGGCGTGGCGTTCGTTCTCGGCCACATCGTCTTGTGGGGCTCGCCCGATGGCGACGATGTTTGGTTCGAGTGCGACGAAGTCCTGCGCACGAAATGGAAGCATCCGTTCGGCGGCTGGCTCAAAGTCGACGCCGCCTGCATTGACGCTGGCGACGGCGCGAGCATGGACAAGGTTCTTTCGTTTTGCCAGCCGCGGCTCGGACGGCGCGTCATGGCCATCAAGGGCGCATCCGGCAACCGGCCGGCGCTGGTCGCGACGAAGTCTAAGGCGCTCAAGGCGCGGCTTTTCATCGTCGGCGTCGATTCATTGAAGTCGCAAATTTTCGATAAGCTTGCGCGCGGGCGCTCGATAAGATTCAGCGATAGTTTGGAGCCGGTTTGGTTCGAGCAAGTGACGTCCGAGCGGCGCGTCCTGCGCTACAGTCGGGGCCAGCCGCAACGCCGTTTCGAGCGCATACCCGGACGCAACGCCGAGGCGTTGGACTGCACCGTTTATGCGTTCAGCGCCAAGGCCGGCGTCGCGATTCAGTGGGACAGCCGCGAGGCCGAATTGCGCAGCGCGAGCCCGCCAAAGGCCGCGCAGCCGCAGGTCTATCGCTCGAAATGGATGACGGGCGCATGACCGCCCTTGCCAATTCTTTCTGGTGCGGGAAATCCCGCACCAAAAACGAAAATCTCTTTCGCTTTCAATTTCAACGCACTAAGCCGCCTCGCCGATGCACACTTGAAAATGTTCCACTCGTGTCCAATCTGTCCTCTAGCAAGGGGGTCCAATGCCGAGAGGCGATACCGAGGGTTGGGGCGGCGCGCGGAAAGGCGCGGGCGGGCCGAGGAACCAGCTTGTCGATTTTCTCATGCAAACTTGCGGATTGTCGCGCTCGACCGCTTATCGCCGCATAGCTGAGCGGCCCGATTTAGGCGACGACAAGGACGCTTGGCGGGCGGCCAACATAGGGCTGAGGCCGCGAGGCGGGCTACGAGGTTACTTCAAGAGGGGGCACCCCCGCCCCTATTGGCCTGCTCGATAGACAGGCAAATTTGCCTGTCTACGGGTCCTCGCCGAGCAGCCGCGCCATCGACGACTTCAAGAATCTGGCGCGAGCCAATGCCCTGCGACAGCGGCTCTGCACCACATGCGCCGCGACTTCCCTGTCGGGGTGCCTGATTTCCGGCACCCCCAACGAAAATCTCTTTCGCTTTCAATTTCAGCGCGTGCGCAATGCCGCCTCGCCGACGAATACGACGCGGCGCAGGAACGCGGGGAAATAGCAAAAAGCGGCCAACAAGATCGCGTTCGGGATAGCGTTCCCAATGGGAACACTATCGCCACGACCGCCGACATTGGCCTCACGCGCAAGCAAGTCCACGAGGCGCGGCAAGTGCGCGACGCATGGCGAGATAGGGCGAGGCGATAGAAGTTCCAAACGAGAACATCTATCGACGACCGCCGACGCCCGGCCCTTTGGGTTGCTGGCGCTCTTGGCGTGCGATTTTGATTTACCGGAATCCGGTAAATTACGAGGGAAAACCTCGCGGAATCGTTTCAACATGTTGAAAGGGTTCTCCTTAAAAAACAATGGCTTGACTCCAGCCGGGGCAACGCGCCACTCTATCGCGAGTCGTGGCAACCGAAGGAGTCGGGACATGCGCTTACTCGCATGGGGAGAGTTTTTGGCCGGCGCGGGTCTGACTGCGCGACGGCTGACGAGCGAGCGGGAACGCGGAACGCTGGCGCTCGCGATGGGCAGCGCCGAGTCTTATCAGATGTTGGCGCACACCGAGGTCGATTGCGCCGCAGTCGTGCTTTGCGACCAACTGGCAAAAACTTTCGAAAAGAAGCAGGCCGCGCAAATCGTGCGGGTCCACTTTCCGACCTGGGGCCGATGCGTCGCCCACGCCGAGCACTCGGACGTCGACCAGTATTTTGCGATCGTCGAAACGGTGCGCGTTAGCGATGGCGCAACCGCGCATCTGACATGCGGCAGCACGTCGCCGAATCCAAGCGAGATTGCTGGCGAGGTTCGCGGTCATCCGGTCGCCGAGGGCTTCCGCATCGTCGGCATGACGGTCGCCAACATCACCGGCGTTTGCGAGCGCGTGCGCGCCAATGCGGTAAAGAAAGGCTTCGACCTTTCGCAGAGATTTTTGTTGCCGCCGGATGACCCGCGCTCGGAGGAATTTTTCGCGCCGTTCGACGAAGCGTTCGACCGCGCCGCTCGTCTGGTCGCCGCGCGACGCCGCGTTGAGCGGGCGATTGCGTCCGGCGCTTTCGCCGCCATGCCAGCCACGCCGCAGTAAACGGGATGCGCGCGGCTTGTTCACCTTTCGCAGGCCGCGCGCGGCGGCGGGCGACCGTCATTGTCCGCCGCCATTTTTTCATGAGGCGTAAATGAAGCTGGCGCAGTCCGCTCGTGATGTTCGCCGATGGCTCGCTCGCCAGATCGCTGGCGACGTGTCCGAGCGCCGTTTCGACGCCGCCGGCACATCGGGCCGCTGGCCTATCGCGGCGACCATGACCAGCCCGTTGCGGAGCGGTCTGAACGCGAGGGCGACGTTGGCGCAGCGCGCCGGCTATCTCGCGGCCAACAGTCCTTACATCGCCGCCATTGTCGGCAACGTCACCACGGCTTTTTGCGGCGACGGCCCGACGCTGCAACACGACAACCAAAAAATCGTCGAGGCGTGGAATCGTCGCTTTTGGCCGCAGTGCGACGCCGAGGGCGTTTCGTCTCTCGGACACATGTTGGCGCGCGCCGTGCGATGCGTGTTCGTTACCGGCGAGGCTTTCATCGTTTTCAAAATCGACCCTGAAACCGGCGCGCTACGGCTGCAACTGATTGCGCCGGACCAGGTCGACGCGACGCGCAACGAAGACCTCGGCGGCGGCGCTTTCATCACGTCCGGAATCGAGACAGACGCCGCCGGGAACCACGTCGCCATTTGGGTTCTGCCGCGGTCGACCGACCATCCGCTCGCGCCAAGCATCGCGCCGGACGCCGTGAGAATTCCCGTTAGCGATGTTTGCCACGTCTTCGACCCGCCATCGCCGGGAGCGGTGCGCGGCGTTAGTCCGCTCGCGCCGGTCTTGACCAGGGCGCTGGAGCTGGACGCGCTTGAAGATGCGTTGCTGGCGCAGCAAAAAGTCGCGGCGCTGCTTTGCGCGTTTATCACCGACCCGAGCGGCCAAGTCGACCTCGGCAAGGTGGCTGGCGACGGCTCGATATCGATGGAGCCGGCGACCATCCGCGTCCTTCCGGATGGCGCGCTGGTCAACGCCATCGACCCGCCGCAAATACAGGGTGGCGAAAGTTTTCAGCGCGCGATGATTCGCTCGCTCGCCGCCGCCATGGGCGTGCCGTTCGAGCTGGTTTCCGCCGACCTCAGTCAGACCAGTTTTTCATCGGCGCGCTTTGGCGACCGTTTCTTTCGAAGGCGCACGACGCAAGTGCAGCGCACGATTTTGGAGCCGCAGTTTCTCGACCGCGTCTTTGCTCGTTTCGTCGCGCTCGAAACGCTCGCCGGCCGGCTCGACGTCGACCTCGAAACCCTCCCGCCGCCGCGCTGGTTGTGGCCGGCGTATGAGCCAATCGATCCGTCGAAGGACACGCAAGCCGATGTGGCGGCCGTCGCCGCCGGCTTTGCGTCACGTGCGGAAATCATCGCCAAGAGAGGCCGCGACCCGGTCGACGTCGACGCCGAAATCGCCGCAGACCCGCGACCCGCGCCGGCAATGCCGACGCCATCGCCAACCGTCACTTTAGACCAGGAGCAAAGCAAATGACCTTGCATCATCGCAATCGCCCGCCCGGCGAGGTTTTCACGCGTGCAATCGCGGTGCGCCCGAACACGTTCGATCGCGCGACGCGGACGTTCACCGGCGCGGTGCTGGCGACTTCGCGACCGATCCGCATGCGCGGCGGAATCATGGAGACGCTCGATTTCCCGCCGGGCCTTCCTCAGTCCTTGCCGCTTAACCTCGATCACAGAACCGACGTCCGTTCGGCGATCGGACGCGTGACGAATCTCCGCGTGCAAGGCGAAGAGCTGCTTTGTGACGGTCAAATCTCCAGCGACTCATCGGTCGATTGGCTTGTCGAGCGGATTAGCGACGGCACAGTGGCGAGCCTCAGCGTCGGCTATCGCGCCGCGCAAGTCCGCGAAGGCGCTGGACGCTCTCGCACAGTCACGCCGGAATTCATCCATGCGGCGATTGTCAGCGAGCCCGCAGACGAGCGCGCCGGTATCAGGTCCGCCGACGATGGCGCAGACGATGACGAGCGTGATGATGACGCGCAGGACACGGCGACGCGCAATGCTCGCGTGCGTTCTCTGTGCCGCTCGCTTGGCCTGTCACGCGACGTCGAAGACCGCGCCATCGATGGCGGCTGGAGCGACACGCGCATCTTGGACGCGGTCGTCGAACGCTCCGGCGGCGACCGCATCCGCTCGACGACGCGCGGCCATGTCAGCCTCGACGACCCGATGACCTTCCGAGAGGCGGCGCGCGATAGTCTTGTTGCCAGAATGACCGGCGAAGACCCGCGAGGCCCAGCGCGAGAGCTGACGTCCCTGTCTGAGCGGGAATTTTTTTGCCGGCTTCTGCGGCATGCCGGACAGTCCGTGGCTGGTTTGAGCGACCAGGAAATTAAAACCCGCGCGCTCGCGACAAGCGACTATCCGCTGATCGCCGGACAGGCTTTCCAGATTGTCGCCATGCGACAATTCGAGCAGGCGCAGTCGCCGTCCGCTGTCTTGGCGGGAACGCGCACCGTGCCAGATTTCCGCACTTACACGGAAGGTCTCACCGACTGGACAACGCTCGACATCAACAAACTTTCGGAGCTTGGCGAATATCGTCACAGCTATGTAAGCGAAGACGGCGAGTCCTACCGGATTTACACGGTGGGCGGACGCTTCGATATCTCGCGCCAGCTCAACATCAATGCGCAGGGCCGTATGCCTAATCCGGCAGACGCGCAAGGCCGTCGTCTTGCCGCTTATGTGAACGATACGCGTGTCGCCTACATCACGCAAAACACCCTCGCCGGACCGACGCTGCGCGACACAAATCCCACGTTCTTTGCGGCGCGCGGCAACATCGCCGCGCTGAACACGGAGACCATCGAGAGCGTCATCGATTCGCTGCTCTTGGCTCGCGCCAGCATGGCGAAGCGCAAGGGCGGAGGCGACGTGATGATAGGCCAGTTCCCGCGCTATTGGATGGTGCCGGCCGAATTCGAAGGCGTCGCCGTTCGCGCGTTGGCGACCATCAACGCCGCGCGGCCCGGCGATGTGAATCCGTTGAGCGGCAGGCTCGAAGTCATCGTCGAACCACGCTTGTCGAGCGCAACTACTTCCTATCTGGTTTGCGTTCCTGCAAGCTTCGACGGGCTTGTGCAAATTGGATTGGAGGGCGCTCCAGGGCCTTACGTCGAGTCAAGATGGGGCTGGGAGGTCGACGCGTTGCAAAGCAAAATCAGATACGACTTCGGCTTCGGCTGGTTAGAATGGCGGTCGTGGACCCGCCTCGACCATGCGGACGCTGGCTAAATGACGACGCTCGCACAACGACAGGCGCAGCTTGACGCGTTGAAAACGGCGCGCGCGACCGGCGCGCGTTCAATCCAATTCGCCGAGCGAAAAATCGAATACAAAAGCGACCGCGAAATGGCCGCTGCAATCAGTGCGCTTGAAGCCGAAATTGCAGGCCAGCCGCGCGCGAAGAATATCGTCGTGCGGTCAACGAAGGGGTGGTGAGCCATGCCGCGTAAAACAATCGACATGACGGGGCAGACCTTCGGCGCGCTGACCATCGTCGGACCAGCACACAAGGTGCGCACGCATCAACACTGGCGCTGCCGATGCGACTGCGGCAACGAGCGCATCGCACGCCGCGACGCGCTGGTCACGGGACAGGTGCAGGGCTGCGTCATATGCGACCCGCCCAGCATACGGCGCGGGCTCAGGAGCAAGCGCGATACCTGTGAGGTTGCCGCGCCATGAGCGTTTATCCGATGTGGTCGTTTCAATTGACGCCAGAAAGGCGCAAGCGGCCGATGAGCAAGCCGGCGCGCCGTTCGGGAGACACCATCGGCTTGGCCGACTTCGCGGCGCGCTTTGGCAAGAGCCCGCGTTGGACAGCGGAGTTTGCCCGAAAGCACGGCATCGGCCACAAAATCGGCCGCGACCGCTTTTTCACCGAAAACGACTATCGCCGCGTTCTGGAGCTAACACAATGCTCAAATTCTACCGACGCACCCGCGACAAAAATTACCGCATCCGCGGGACGCTCTTCGGCGTCTGCTATGAAGAAAGCGCGGGAACTGCTGACCAAGCCGCCGCGCAAATCCTCTGCAACAAGCGCGTCGAGGAAGTTACGCGCGCGCATCTCGAAGGGCGAGTGCTCGGTCGTCGCATTTCACGGTCCTTCGCGGAAGCTGTCGTGACCTATCTCGAAGCCGGCGGCGAGCGACGCTTTCTCGCGCCGTTGCTCGACCATTTCGGCGCGACGCCGATCGAGCGCATTGACCAACAGGCGCTCGACGAAGCCGCCCGCGTCCTCTTGCCGGGCCGCGCGCCAGCGACAATCAATCGTCAGATTTTTGGACCAATGAGCGCCGTGCTGAAAGCCGCTGGCATGAAGCGGAAGTTCGAACGCCGCAATGAGCCCAAAGGACGGGTGCGCGCTTTGACGCCAGAAGAGGCGCAGCGGCTCATTGACGCCTGCTCGCCGCATCTGCGCCCGCTGGTCGTCTTCCTCTTGTTGACCGGCGCGCGCGTCGGCGAGGCGCTTTGGCTCGATTGGCGCGACGTCGACCTGGAGCGGGCGCACGTCAATTTCGCAAAAACCAAGAACGGCAAACCGCGCGGCGTGATCTTGAACGCCGACGTTGTCGCCGCGCTCGCCGACTTGCCGCATCGCCAGGGCGAGGTTTTCCGCCGTCCGGACGGCCTGCCTTATGAGCGCCGCGACCCGAGCGACGACGGCGACACTTCGGCCGGCGCGCGCATCAAGAAAGCCTTTGCCGGCGCTGTGAAGCGCGCCGGGCTCGCGGACCTGCATCCGCACGATCTGCGGCATAGTTGGGCGAGCTGGCACTTCGAGGCGAACCGCGACCTGATCGGCTTGATGGGCGATGGCGGCTGGCATTCGCTGCGCATGGTCGAGCGCTATGCACACCGCAATCAGGAGCACCGGCGCGGCGCTTATGACGCGCTTCCGAGGCTCAAAATTGGGTAAAATCCGGGTGACGGGTTTTGTATGAGGCCGTGAAGCACTTAAAAACAGGAGGTTAAATTATGTCGAACGCTGCCTTCACACGGGAGGGGTCACAGGTTCAATCCCTGTGCCGCCCACCATTAAACAGCTGAAATTAATGAAATTTGATTCTTTGCGTGTCTGAGACCACGCAGAACGGCGCACGAACATGCGCATGCCAAACGTGAAAAATCCAATGGTTTTCGACTATTCCGCTATGGGCGACGTGCGAAGCTACTCACTCTTGCGACGCGGCACGAGGTGCAGCAATTGCGCCAGGCGCCGTTCCGTCAGGAAGGCGAGGCTAAAGAGCTGAACGAGATTTTCAGCTTCGATCAACTCCAAGCCGATGTTGGCGGGGACGAGTTCTTTCCTCGTGCCAAAAATCATGTCCCAGATCGAAAGGACAATCCCGTAGTTGCTGTCGTGCTCGTCGCGCAGAGTCGAATGGTGCGCGCGGTGCAGAGAGGGCGTGATAATCGCATAAGACAACGATTTCTCGCCAGGGAAGGTGAAATTCCCGTGATGGAACAGCACGAAAAACATCCGAACCACTTCGCAAACCACAACGATGCTCGCGGGGACTCCGAAGAGGATGACGCAAAAGCATTTCACGAAGACCTCTAGAAGCTGGTCGAGGACGTGGAACCGCAGCCCCGTGGTGACGTGATAACTCTTGTCGCTGTGATGAATCTTATGAAACCGCCACAGGAACTCGCATTTGTGGCCGAGTCGATGCCAAACGTAGACCGCAAAATCAAATAGGATGAAGCTCAACACCCATTTGAGCGGCCCGTCATCCATATTTCCGAGAACGCCATAATGGGAATAATTTGAAGCGACAATTATTAGGCTCGAGATCGACAATACGCTCATGATGATGTTGTTCACCAAAAAGGCACCTGTATTTGTCTTGAAAGATTTTTTCAGCTCGTCCTTGGACAGCTTCATGTATGGAAAGCGTTTTTCCACAACCAGCAGGACCGCAAACAGGATGACGGCCGCGCCAAAAAGATAGCCTTCGATTCCCGACGTGCTCATTACTGAACTCCCAAGTGGCGCAGCCCCGGGCAGGGATAGAGGCATCGCGTTCGGCTCGAATGCCGGCGAGCGTCCCCAGTTGTCGAATGGCGTCCGCTCAACCTCTCTATTCCCAAAGCGTCAACTTCGCGCCGCGGCGTAACTCTCCGAAGAATGGCTAGGATCGACGGTCAAAACCCTTTAGCGGGTTATATAACGTGGGGTAGATAGAGTCGATGAACTGCCAATCAAGGAGTTTGACGTGCTCGGAATCGGGGGAGCTAAGCCGGTCGCCGGACAGTCGGACGACGTGGTCAAATGCTCTACAGAGAAGGCTTATGATTACATAGGCTGGGGTTTTTTCGCAAATTATCGCAAGTGGTGCCCTCAAGTAGTCGGACTGGAGGAACTTTCAGAGCCGCCTGTGCATCTCGGGACAAGAGGGAGGCAGGTGACAAGAGACAGAGGGCTTGAAAGCGAATCGACTTTTGAAGTCTCGGCATTCGCGCCCACCAGCAAGTTCGAGATCAAAGGCGTGTCGGAGCCGTTTCGATCGGCCTACGAATTTACCAGCGAGGGGGACGGCGCGACTCGGGTCAGTTTCACCTTCGAACTTCAGCAACTCGATCTGGCGATGCGCCCGTTCCAAAAACTAATCCGGACTGCGCTACAGGATGGCGCGATTCAGACCATCGAAAACATCAAGGCTCTTCTCGAAGGAACGCCCGCCTAAACGACGTGCGAGGAACGCGTCAGGAAAAAAAGAACCAGGGAGAAAACATATGTTCATCGTCCAAAAGGACAGCGGCGTCATCCCGCGCGTGTTGACCCAGATCCTGGATTCATGCGTGAACGGCGTGACGCTGACGGACCCCGACCTTGAGGA
>NZ_JAKFWS010000040.1 GCF_021731785.1 Methylocystis sp. | reverse complement strand
CCGTAGCCCTTGACTTCAGTCACGGTAAGGCCGTGCACGCCGATGTTGGTCAGCGCGTCGCGGACCTCATCGAGCTTGAACGGCTTGATGATCGCTGTCACGATTTTCATCTGCCAATCCTGTTGTTATCGACCTCGTTGGCGAGCGTCGCTCGCTGTTGCGGCGGCGTCTTGGTCGAGGCTCGCGGGGAGGACGCCGCCGCGTCGGCGACGTGGGGCTTTCAAATGGCGTGCCAGCCGCGCTGACGCCCGTCTTCGCCGACTGACCGGCGCGTGCGACCGCCGGCTTTGGCGCGCCACGGCATCTGCCGCGGTTCGGCTATGCTCTTCACCGCCCTCGGCTATGGCCTCGCCGGCGCCGGCCGCGCTCGTGCTTGCTCAGGCGCTTTTTTCAAGGCGGCGGCGGTTATTTGGCGCCTAGAAATTACGCAATTCTTTGATCGGCGCCTCAACGACAGGCAATTGCTCACGATTGCGCGGCGTCTCGCAGGCGCACCAGGCCTTCCTGGCTCACTGAGGCGACGAGTCTTCCCTCGCGCGTGAAAATCTCGCCGCGCGTCAGCGCCCGCGCGCCGCCCGCCCACGGGCTCTTTTGTGCATAGAGCAGCCATTGGTCGACGCGCAGCGCCTCGTGAATCCACAGAGCGTGATCGAGGCTGGCGACCTGAATTTTCGGATCGAAGATTGTCAGCCCGTGAACGAGCAGCGCCGTATTGAGCAGGGTCATGTCGGAGAGATAGGCGAGCAGCGCATTGTGAATGCCGGGGTCATCGGGCAGCGCGCCGCGCACGCGAAACCAGATCATTTGGCCAGCGGCGCGGCGTTCAGGAAAAAACACGTCGTCGGGGGCGACGACCCGCATGTCGAGCGCGCTTCGCCGATCAAGCCAGCTTTCAACCTGCTCAGGAAGGAAGGCGCGAAAGCGCTCGACGAGCGCATGGACGTCATCAAGGCTTTCCGGGTCCGGCGCGTCCGGCATCGGGACGGCGTGCGTGAGGCCTTGCTCGCGGCGTTGAAACGACGCCTCCATCGAAAAGATTGTTTGCCCGCGCTGAGTCGCATTGCAGCGCCGGGTCGTGAAGCTCTTGCCGTCGCGCACGCGTTCGACCGCAAAGTCGATCGGCGTCATCGGATCGCCGGCGAGGACGAAGTAGCCGTGCAGCGAATGAACGGGGCGATCCGCCGGCACGGTGCGCGTCGCCGCGACGAGCGCTTGCGCCACGGCCTGTCCGCCATACACCTGGCGGCCGGAGGAGGGCGGACTATAGCCGCGGAATAGGTCTGGCGCGACCGCTTCGAGATCGAGAAGCGCCAGAAGCCTGGAAGGCGCGGTTTCGTCCATTGCGGACGAATCGATCAATCGATCTGGCGCGCTTCTTCTGGCAGCATGATCGGAATGCCGTCCCGGATCGGATAGGCGAGCCGCGCCGAGCGCGATATCAGCTCCTGTCGCGCGCTGTCATATTCCAGCGTGGTCTTGGTCAGCGGACAGACGAGGATTTCGAGCAGGCGCGGATCGATCCGCGTCGGTTCGGCCGCGGATTCGAACCTATCGACGCTGGAATCGCGTTCGTCAGTCATGGCGTTCAATTTCCTTCAATGCCATTGCGGCCGGTCGCCGTTGCGTTGCGCGAGATCGAGTTTGGCGAGCGCGACGAGCGTTTCCGCACGCGTCTTCAAATCAATAGCTTCGACCAGCGCCTGCTTGTCGTTCGCGCCGAACGGACTCATCATCGCCAGCGCATTGACGAGCGTCTCGGTCGGCGCCGCGTCTATGCTCGCCCAGTCGACTTCAAGTTTCGAACATTCGGCGAAGTTGCGCAACATCGACACCATGCTTTCGCGGTCGACCGCGTCGGCGCCGGCGCCGGTCGTCAGATCCTCCGAGAATTCGTCATAGCTGACTCGACACTGCCGGTACGGGGTCCGTACCGCAAGCTCCTTGAGGACGCGAAATCGCACAACGCCGGTGAGGGTGATGAGATAGCGGCCGTCGCCGGTCTCGGCGAGACGCGTGAGGCGTCCGGCGCAGCCGATGTCATAGAGCTGCGTCGCTTCGGCGGCCGTCTCTTCGCCCGGCAACGGCTGGATCATGCCGATCAAGCGAGCGCCGGCGATTGTATCGTCGATCATCGCGAGATAGCGAGGCTCGAAAACATTGAGCGGCAGTTCGCCGCGCGGCAGCAATATGGCGCCCGAAAGCGGAAAGAGCGGCAGAATCCCAGGCAATTCGCCGACGTACGCATAGGGACGGTTCAGGCTCATCGTGGCGAACGCCTCCTATGAATAGAGCAGTGTGGACAGCCGCCGACGCGCGGTCACGGCAGCCTTGTCCATCGGATCCCACGCCTCGAAAAACTGAATGAGCTGCTTTCTTGCCCCATCGTCATTCCAACTACGGTCGCGTCGGATGATTTCAAGCAGCGCATTCGCCGCTTCGTCGCGCTGACCTTTGGCGTTGAGCGCGAGCGCGAGATCGAAATAGGCCTGGAGATCGTTGGGATCGAAAGTGATGCGGTTTCTTAGATCGTCGATTTCGCCGAGATCCTGAGCCTGCTCGGCGTTCTGAAGCGCCGCCGCGGCCGCTGCGACTTCGCTGTCGCGCCGCGCAGTCTCGGGGAATGCGTCGAGGAGCGCGCGCGCGTCATCGAAACGCGCTGAATCGGTGTAGAGACGGAGCAGCGCCGCGGCGGCCTTGACGTTGGGCGGCTCGCCGCCGGCCAGTTCGCCAAGCAGCGATTCCGCGCCCGCGAGATCGCCGTCCGCGATCATCGCCTGCGCCTCTTCCAGGGCGTCGCCCTCAATCTCGATTGGACCGACAAGCCGCTCCAGAAATCCCTTGATCTGACTTTCCGGCAGCGCGCCGACGAAGCCGTCGACGGGCCGCCCGCGCTGAAAGGCGACGACCGCGGGGACCGACTTGACGCCGAGTTGGTCGGCGATCAGCGGATCGGCGTCGATATTCATTTTGACGAGGGCTATCTTGCCGCCAGTCGCGGCGACCAGGCGCTCGATGACCGGCGCAAGCTGGCGGCAAGGTCCACACCACGGCGCCCAGAAATCCACGAGCACGATCTGCCGCATCGAAGCGTCGAGAACATCGGCGCGGAACCGCTCCGTCGTCGTTTCGATCGGCGTCGTCGGCGCTCCAACCATTCTCGCCGTCTCAACCATGCGCATCTCCCCTCGCGTCACGAACATTGAATTTAGAGCCGGCGTCGCTTCGCGGCCGCCTCGATCAACCTGCATTTGGACGAAATCGCCCAAATCCAGATAACGTGATCGAGCTCAAAAGTTTAGACTGCGCTTTGCACGAAAAACCGGCTTCCACTTTTTCGCGGGCCGCGCTCTAGCGCGGGGTTCGGACGAAGGTCAGATAGACCGGATTGCGGCCCTCGGCCATGGCTTTGGCTTCATATTTGGTGCGCGTCCAGCCTGGCCAGGGCGCCAGCCAGTCTTCGGCGCGCCGCGCCCGCCATGCGAAGGCCGGGTGGGCGCGCGCCCGCGCCAGGGTCCAGGCGGCGTAATCGTCGATATCCGTTGCAAAGCGCAGTTCGGCGCCCGTATGCATCACGCGCGCCAGACGGTCGAGATTATCGCGCGCAATGAACCGCCTCTTGCGATGGCGCCGCTTCGGCCAGGGGTCGGGGTAGAAAAGATATACGCGCGCCAGGCTGTCGTCCGGCAGCCAGTCGAGCACGTCGGCGGCGTCGCCCTGATGAAGCCGCACGTTCGTCAGGCCGCGCTCTTCAATACGGGCGAGAAGCTTCGCGACGCCGTTGAGAAAGGGTTCGCAGCCGATGAATTCTATTTGGGGATTTTCGGTTGCGACGGCGATCAAATGCTCGCCGCCGCCAAATCCGATCTCAAGATGTGTTTCTCTTTTAAAGGACGGCGGCGGCTTCGATAGGTCGAGCGACAGACGCGGCAAAAGCTCAGCGACCAGGGCGGCCTGATGCTTACGGAGCGTCTTGCCCTTCGAGCGACCGAAGAGGCGCGCATGAGGCCGCGATTGCTGAGAGGTCTCGCTCATTAGCGCTGACCGGTCGCGCGCATTGGACGTCCCGCAGCACGTTTTTCTCCGCGCCGCGCGTTCAAATCGCGTTGCAGCCAAATTTACGCGAAATGCGATTTCAGCTGGTCGACGAGATCGGTCTTTTCCCAAGAGAAGCCACCGTCCGCGTCAGGCGCGCGGCCGAAATGGCCGTAGGCGGAGGTGCGGGCGTAGATCGGCCGGTTGAGCAAAAGATGCTCGCGAATGCCACGCGGCGAGAGGCGCACGAGCTGAGGCAGCAGCTCTTCCACCTTCTCCTCGCAAACATGGCCGGTGCCGTGCAGATCGACATAGATCGAGAGCGGTTCGGCGACGCCGATCGCATAGGAAAGCTGCAGCGTGCAGCGTTCGGCGAGCCCGGCCGCGACGATGTTCTTGGCGAGATAGCGGGCGGCGTAAGCGGCCGAACGATCCACCTTGGTCGGATCCTTGCCGGAGAACGCCCCGCCGCCGTGCGGCGCCGCGCCGCCATAGGTGTCGACGATGATTTTGCGGCCCGTGAGGCCGGCGTCGCCGTCGGGGCCGCCGATGTAGAATTTGCCCGTCGGATTGACGTGCCAGACGGTCGTGTTGGTGATCCATCCGTCCGGCAGCGCCGCACGGATATAGGGTTCGGCGATGCTGCGAATGTCGGCGGGAGACAGGCTCTCGTCGACATGCTGATGCGACAGGACGATCTGCGTCGCCTCGACCGGCTTGCCGTCGGCGTAGCGAACGGTCACCTGGCTCTTGGCGTCGGGGCCCAGACCCTTTTCCTTGCCGCTGTGGCGCGCCTTCGCAAGATCCTCCAGAATCTTATGCGAATAATACAGCGGCGCCGGCATCAGCTCGGGCGTTTCGCGCACCGCGTAGCCGAACATGATGCCCTGGTCGCCGGCGCCCTCGTCCTTGTTCCCGGCGGCGTCGACGCCTTGCGCGATATCAACGGACTGCTCGTGCAGGAGCACTTCGACATTGGCGGTGTTCCAGTGGAAGCCCCGCTGCTCGTAGCCGATGTCGCGGATGGCGTTGCGCGCGATTTCGATGATGCGATCGAAGGAAATATGCGGTCCGCGGACTTCTCCGGCGATGACGACGCGGTTCGTCGTCGCCAGAGTTTCGGCCGCGACGCGAATGGCGTAAGGATCGATGCCCGCCTTGGGACCTTCACGGAAAAACTCGTCAACGATTTCGTCCGAGATGCGGTCGCACACCTTGTCGGGGTGGCCTTCGGAAACGGATTCGCTCGTGAAAAGATAATTCTTCCGGGTCACTTCCATATCTCCGATGGCTTCGAGGAAGAGTGGAATAGCTGCTCTAGAGCGCGGCTGGCGCAAAAATGGAGCCCGGTTTTTCGCATGGAGCGCGCTCTAAACTTATGAGATCCATTACGTTATCCGCATCTGGGCGATTCCGCCCAAAGGCAGCAGGCGGGTTCATCTGCCAGCGCCCGTTCGGTGCGTCAAGCCGAAAAGCCCCAATCGTTCGTTTTGGAGAACGACATTTTTACTCCCCCGTCCGTTCCGACTGTTCTGCGAGCGTCGTTACGAGATCGAGCACGCGTTTACGCACTTTGGGATCGCGGATGCGGGCGAAGGCGCGATTGAGGTGCAGGCCCTCCGTCGTCGACAGAAAATCAACGACATATTGCGACGACGACTCCTCGGCAAATCCCGTGGACGGCGTAGACGCCCCGCCGGCCGGCGCGCCTTCGAAGAAAAAGGACGGCGGGACTTTCAAAGTCTTCGAAATCTGTTGCAGACGACTTGCGCCAATACGGTTGGCGCCTTTCTCGTATTTCTGCACTTGCTGAAAAGTGATTCCGAGCGCCTCTCCAAGCTTCTCCTGACTCATTTTCATGAGAATACGCTGCATGCGCACGCGGCTGCCGACGTGACGATCGATCGGATCTGGCGCCTTCTTCAACTCGACCGCCTCCCGTTCGCTTGTAGCCGAATCCTTGCGCCGCGCGCAAGCTACATTTCAAGCATGTCAATGAAATTCAATAAACATTTGCGATAAGCGCTGTCGCGCAAAGTTCTTTTTGGCGCCTGCCGGCCGTCGAATTGCCGGCCCGGCCGGGACGGGCGCTGGCCCGCGCGCGTCCACAAGCGAGTCCTGACTGGCGAAGCCGGCTAGCGACGGACGACTCCGATGGCGGCCAACGCAGTCGTCAGGGCGAGCAGCGCCGCAAACGCCAAAGCGCCATGGGCGGCAAAGACGGTCGGCGACGCTTCTCTAGGCAGACGCCCGTCGACCACGCCTTCCTCCCCGAGCGGCAGCGACTGAAGGATGCGGCCATAAGCGTCGATGATCGCCGACACGCCGGTATTGGCGACGCGGATCATCGGCAGGCCTTCTTCGATCGCGCGCAGGCGCGCCTGGGCGAGATGCTGGTAAGGGCCGGTCGTGCGTCCAAACCACCCGTCGTTGGTGACGTTGAGGAACAGCCGCGGTCGTTCGGCGTCGCGCTGGATCGTCTCGCCCGGAAAAATCGCCTCATAACAGATGAGCGGCGCAATTGGCGGCAGCCCGGGCGCGGCGAGAAGGCGCGGACCCGCGCCGCGGTCCCATATGCCCGGAACGAGGTGATTGACTCCAAGCGGGCGCAGCAGCGCCTCCAGCGGCAGATATTCTCCGAAGGGGACGAGATGAACCTTGTCATAAAAGGCGACGATCGACTCGCCCTTCAACGCCTCGACGGAATTGAAAATCTTGCCGCGCCGTCCGTCGCCATCGCCTTCGGCTCTCGCCGCGCCGGTCAGCAAAACGCCGCCCTTGAGCGCGCGGGAGATCGCGGCCAGCGCTTCCGGGTGGTTGGAGATGATGTAGGGAAACGCCGATTCCGGCCAGACGAGATGGGTGACCTCGGCGAGGCCAGAAGGCCGCTCGTTTGTCGCGCGTTCCGAGAGCGCGAGATAGTGGCGCAGGATTTTCGCGCCGTTCTCGGGCCGAAATTTCGCATCCTGAGCGAGATTGGGCTGCATCAGCCGCAACGCGACGCCGTCGACATATTCAGTTGGATTGGCGCCGAGTCGGAAGGCGCCATAGGTGAGCAACAGCGCGGCAAGCGCCGCCGCGGCGAGCATCGACCCGCCGAAGCGGCGGGCGCTGTAAGGCGCGCGATCGATTAGCGTCGCGGGCGCCGCGAACATCACGATCGCGATGATGTCGAGCCCATAGAGGCCGACGAGAGAGGCCGCCTGCGCCAACGGCCCGGCGCCGGCGAGCGCCATGCCGAAATCGTTCCAAGGGAAACCCGTGAACAGATGACCCCGCAGCCATTCGGCCGCGCCGAGTCCCGCCGCGAGCGCGAAGACGCGCGCGCCGCCAGGCGACCACAACAGGCGCGCCACGGCGAAACCCGCGGCGGGAAAAAGCGCGAGAACCGCCGGCAACCCGAATACGGCGAGCGGCAGCGCCCAGGCGAATTGGTCGGCCTCCACAAGCATTGCGGCGCCCATCCACCAGAGGCCCGCCACGAAATAGCCGAAGCCCAGCCACCAGCCGGCGCCGGCAGCCGAGAGAATCGGGGCGAGGGCGAAGCGCGGCGAATCTTCGCCGTCCGTCGCGCCGTCGATCAGCCAGACGGCGACGGTTAGCGGGACGAACATGGCCGGGATGAAATCGAAAGGCGCGAGAGCGAGAGCGCCCGCCGCGCCGGCGCAGAAGGCGATCGCGCGGCGCGTCCAGCCGCGGGCAAGGACAATACGTTGCGGAAACGACAGCGCCGGCGCGCACGCGCCGGCGATCTCGGCAATCTGCGCCATCGAACCTCGAAGCACTGCGAATCGGCAGGCCGACTTTACAGCGATTTAGCAGACATATTGATGCGGGCCCCCAGGATGCCTCACGTCGGCCGGCGCGCGCGCACGCGCAGCTTGCCGACGCGACGCGGATCGGCCTCGACGATCTCGAATTCGTGGGACTCGACCGGCGTCGCGATAATCTCGCCGCGCATCGGGACCCGGCCGGCGAGCCACGCGACCAGACCGCCGAGCGTCGTCACCTCGGCGGGGGTATCTTCAAGTCTGAAGTCGACGCCGAGCCGCGCCGCCACTTCATCAAGATCGGCGCGACCGTCGATGATGCAATCGCCGTTCTCAAGTTCGACGAAGCCAGACTCGTCGACAACGTCATGTTCGTCTTCGATGTCGCCGACGATCATCTCCATGATGTCTTCGATGGTGACGAGGCCGTCGGTGCCGCCATATTCGTCGATGACCAGCGCCAGATGGGTGCGCGTCGCCTGCATGCGGATCAACAGATCGAGCGCCGGCATCGAGCGCGGCACGAAGAGCACGGGCTTGAGCAAATCCGCCTGCGACAGCGGCGTGTCGAAGTCGATTCTTTTCGGTTCGGCGATCGCCGCGTCGGAGCCTTCGCGCCGATCGGCGCAGCATGCGATATGATTGACGAAATCGCGGATATGGACCATCCCGCGCGGATCGTCGAGCGTATCGGCGTAAACCGGAAGGCGCGAATGGGCGGCGGTGCGAAACAGTTGCAAGGCTTCGCGCAGCGGCGCATCGAGCGAAATGGCGATGATGTCGGCGCGGGGGATCATTGCGTCGTCGACGCGCATGTCGTGCAGGCTGAGCACGTTTTTCAGCAGCGCGCGTTCATGTGGCGTCACATCGCCCGCCGATTCCTCAAGCCTGTCTTCGATGTCCTCGCGCACCGAGGCCGGCGCAAGACCAAGCAGCCCGCGCAGCCTGTCGACGAGGCTCAGGCGTGGTCCATCGCCAGCGCGTCTTAAGGGAATCGGATCGTCGGCGTTATCGTATCGCGTCGACATGCGCTTTATTCAATTCGCTCCGCCGGCCGGCCCGTCTGCGTCCTCCGCATAGGGGTCGGGAAATCCAAGCGCCATCGCGATCTTGCGCTCCAGCGCTTCCATCCGCTCGGCCTCGGCGGCGGTCTCGTGATCATATCCGATCAGATGCAGAAATCCATGCGCGATCATATGAGCCGCATGAGCGCGCAAGAGCTTGCCCTGCTCCTCCGCCTCTCTGGACACGGTCTCAAAGGCGACAATCACGTCGCCAAGGAGAGGCTTGTGCTCGAGCGCGCCAGGGGTCGGAAAAGACAGGACATTCGTCGGCTGGTCCTTGCCGCGCCACTCGACGTTGAGTTCGCGGATTGCTTCATCGTCGCAGAATGTGACGCTGACTTCGCACTTCAATGCAAGGGCGGCGCCGCTCGCCGCGAGACTCTGACGGACGCATGTTATGGCCAAATCTTCCAGATCGGTGACCCGCCGCCATGCGGGCGCCGCAACATTAACCTCGATTTCCATGGTCAGACGTTCCCGCGCGGCTGCTTGCTGGCGCGCGCGGCGCGCTCATAGGCTCCAACGATTTGCCGTACAAGATCATGACGCACGACGTCGCCTTCCGAAAACCGCACTCGGCCGACGACGTCGATATCGGCGAGCAGGGCGACCGCTTCCGAGAGGCCGGACTTTTGTCCGGGCGGCAGGTCGGTTTGCGACGGGTCGCCGGTCACGATCATGCGCGAGCCTTCGCCGAGCCGCGTAAGAAACATCTTCATCTGCATCGAGCTGGCGTTTTGCGCCTCGTCGAGCAGGATGCAGCTTCGCGTCAGCGTGCGGCCGCGCATGAAAGCGAGAGGCGCGACTTCGATAAGACCGGTTTGCATGCCGCGCTCGACCATGCGCGCATCCATGAAATCATGGAGCGCGTCGTAGATCGGGCGGAGGTAGGGGTCGACCTTGTCGCGCATGTCGCCGGGCAAAAAGCCGAGACGTTCGCCGGCCTCCACCGCAGGACGCGACAAAATCAGCCGCTCGACCGCGCCTTGCTCCATCAGCTGAACGGCGTGGCCGACCGCGAGCCAGGTCTTGCCTGTGCCCGCGGGACCTTCCGCAAAGACCAGTTCATAGCGCTTGAGGGCGCGCAAATACTGATCCTGCGCGGCGTTGCGCGCCCGGACCGACCCGCGCTTGCGAGTCAGGACTTGTTCAAAAGCGCCACGCGCCGTCTCGGAATCGGGAAACAGGCTGCGCTGGCGCGCCGTCTCTTCGATGGCGCCGTCGACGTCGCCAAGCGTGATCGTCTGACCCAGAGCGACGCGCTCATAGAGCGCCTCGAGCACCCGACGCGCATGTTCGCAAGCCTCGGCCTTGCCTTTGAGCGTGACGTGGTTGCCATTGGCGAAGGAGGCGACGCGCAAGCGTCGTTCGATCCTGGCGAGATTTTGGTCGTAAAGTCCAAAAACGAGCGAAGCGTGACGGTTGTTTTCAAAGGCGAGCGTGATTTCAGCTTCGGGCTCAGTCGCCTCCGGTCCCCGTGCGGAAAGCAACGGGTCGTCGATTGTCGTCAAGCCTTCGCCTCCTCGCTCACCAGCCGCGCCCTTAAGGAATTCGAGCCCGCCGCGACGATTTCCACTTGGACCTCGCGACCGATATGCGTCTTCGAACCCTCAGCGTGCACAGCCTGCATATAGGGAGTCTTCCCACCGATTTGCCCCTCATGCCGACCGGGCTTTTCAAAGAGCACGTCGACCTTCCGGCCGACCGTCGCGGCGTTAAACGCTTGTCGCTGCTCTTCCAGCAGGGCCTGCAACATGGCGAGGCGTTCGCTCTTTATATGTTCCTCGATCTGATCATCGCGATCGGCGGCCGGCGTTCCCGGCCGCGGCGAATATTTGAACGAGAAGCTCGACGCGAAACCCACAGCGCGCGCGAGCGCCATCGTCGCCTCGAAATCGGTGTCGCTTTCGCCGGGGAAGCCGACGATGAAGTCCGACGACATGGCGATGTCCGGGCGCGCCTTTCGCAGTCGCTCGACGATGGAGAGATATGCGTCTGCGCCGTGCTTGCGGTTCATCGCTTTCAAAATGCGGTCCGACCCCGACTGAACCGGTAGATGCACATAGGGCATGAGCTTTGAAATCGCGCCGTGGGCGTCAATCAACTCCTGCGCCATGTCGACCGGATGACTTGTCGTGTAGCGCAGACGCGTCAGCCCCTCGATTTGCGCCAGCCGATCGAGAAGCTGCGCGAGGCTTGCCTCTTCGCCGTCTCGGTCCGGGCCGCGATAGGCGTTGACGTTCTGGCCGATCAGCGTGATCTCGCAAACGCCGGCGTCGACGAGGCGTTCCGTTTCCGCCACGATTTCGGCGACGGGACGCGACGCTTCGGCGCCTCGGGTGTAGGGCACAACGCAGAACGAGCAGAATTTGTCGCAGCCCTCCTGCACGGTGACGAAGGCTGAAACGCCGCGTGCGCGAATTTGCGCCTCATTCGGCGCGGGCAGGGTGCGAAACTTGTCCTCGACGGCGAAATCAGTATCGGCGACACGCGCGCCGTTTCTGGCTTGGCGCAGCAGTTCCGGCAGGCGGTGATAGCTCTGCGGGCCGACGACGAGATCGACGGCGCGCTGGCGCTTCAGCACCTCTTCGCCCTCGGCCTGCGCGACGCAGCCGGCGACGACGATTTTCATGTCGCGGCCTTGAGCGTTCAGCGCACGTTTGGCGATCGCAAGCTTGCCGAGTTCGGAATAGATTTTTTCCGCTGCCTTTTCGCGAATATGGCAGGTGTTGAGGATGACGAGATCGGCGTCTTCTTCGCTGTTGGTCTCGGCGTAGCCTTCGCGGCCAACCAAATCCGCCATGCGCGTCGCGTCATAGACGTTCATCTGGCAGCCGTAAGACTTGACCAGAATTTTGAGCGTTGGCGCCTCGAATCGCTGAGGCTTGGTTCGCGTCTCAATCAGCTCTTTGACGTCGGTGACTATTTTTCCGCTCCTTCACGCGCCGCGACGACTCGGGGGCGTCAGGCGAGTACGCGCAGTATACGACATTTTTCGCGCGCTCGCGTCGCAAGAAATGCGGCGGCTCATTATTTCCAAATCAATTGAGCGATCAGGTCTTCCCATCGAACGCTTTATGGCGACCCCGGCAGGCTCGCGCGTCGCCCGCAAACAGCCGTTCAATCTCGACCGCGCCCATGCGGTCGAAATCTTCCGGAATCAGGCCTTCTCCGATCATGAAGCCAAGACGTTTTATCTGGGGCGAAGGGAGAGTTTCAGCCGGCGCGGCCTTTCCAGCATGTTTTTTGCACATCGGATACTTTCGATCAGATCTCCAGCCGAAGATTGGTCGCTGCGCGGCGTTCGCCACTGGCGCGCTGATAATAATTCTCGCGTCGCCCAATCTCCTTGAAGCCTTCCCGGCCGTATAGCTTCAGCGCGGCTTCGTTGTCGTCCGCCACCTCCAGAAAAACCAGCCGGGCGCCGCCGCGCTCGAGATTCTCCAGATGTTTTTCGAGGATGCGTCGCCCCAATCCGGCGCCGCGGCGCGCGGGGTCGACAGCGAAAGTGAGAATTTCGGCGTCAGGCGGCGTCAACCGCGACAGGATGAAGCCCCCAAGCTCGCCTCTGCGGTTCTCGGCGACGGCGCCGTCGGCGACGATATGCGCGTCGGCCAGATAATTCTCGAAGTCGATTTTCGACCAGCCAAAGGCGAAAGACGCGCCGTGCAGGCGTTCGCATTCTTCGGCCCGCTCAGCGCCGATCGGTTCGATGACGAATGTCGGCTTGGCGAAGAAGGACGAGAGCAGCGTCATGGCGCAAATTCACGCCTGCGTCGCGGCGGCGACGCAGTCGCCCGCCGCGCCATGCTGCTCGACCTCGGCGTCTTGCTGCAGCAAGTCTGGCCCCGAGCCCGGCGCGGTGACGTCAGGCTCTTTAAGATAAAGCGGGCGTGCGGGCGCAGTTTCCGGCTGCGCGGCGAGGCCCAGACGGGCGACGAGCGCAATGTCGGGGGCGGACTGCTCGCTGGCGATTTCGACGGGAAGGCCGCGGGCCCGCGCCTCTTTGGCAAGAAGCGGCGCGCCGGAGCCGACGAGCAGCAGCGGGCCGGCCCCAAGCGCGCGAAGCGCTTCAAGCGCCTTCATCCGGCGCGGTTTGAGCAACGGGCGTCCGCCAGGACCGAAGGCCGCGATGTAGACCTTGCCGTGTCGCGCATCGATCGCCGCTGCGACGACGCCGTCAAAAGCATCGAGAATGAGCGGCGCCGCAAGCGCGGCGAGCGTCGAGACGCCGACGATCTCCGTCTTGCAGGCGAGCGCAATGGCCTGGCCGGCGGCGAGGCCGATGCGAATGCCGGTGAACGAGCCTGGTCCCACCGTCACGGCGACCCGATCGAGCGAGCCGAAGCCGCCCTCGACCTTGCCCATCACGCGCCTGATCAGCGGCAGCAGCGCCTCAGCGTGGCCGCGCTCCATCTCTATCGACTCGGCGGCGATCGGCGCCGCCGCGTCCTGGTCCAGCACGCAGGCCGAGACGGCTGGCAGAGCGGTGTCGATCGCAAGGATTCGCATGATTCGTTGATTATGACGCTTTTCGAGGCGCGATCAATGTAGCCTCCGAACGCGTCAGGAATACGCCGTCACGCTAAGCCGGCTCGACCGCCTTCACTTGCGGCAGGAAATGCTTGAGCAAGTTCTCGATTCCGTTCCGCAAGGTCGCCGTCGACGACGGGCATCCCGAGCATGCCCCCTTCATCGCCAGATAGACGACGCCGTCCCTGAAGCCACGAAAGACAATGTCGCCGCCGTCGCCGGCGACCGCCGGGCGCACGCGCGTCTCGATCAGCTCTTTGATCGTGGCGACCGTTTCCGCGTCGGCGGAGTCATAGAACTCGCCGTCGGATTGCGCCGGCGCCGCGCCTTCGGTCAGGAGCGGCGCGCCGGAGGCGAAATGCTCCATGATGGCGCCAAGAATGACCGGCTTCAGATGCGGCCAGTCGGCGCCGTTCTTCGTCACCGAGACGAAGTCTGCGCCATACATCACCGCTTCGACGCCCTCGATCGACAGCAGCGCCTGAGCGAGCGGCGCATGAGCGGCGTCGCCCTGTGAGCGGAACTCCATCGCGCCCTGGCCGAGCACGTCCTGGCCGGGCAGAAACTTGAGCGTCGCGGGATTGGGGGTTGCTTCAGTCTGGATGAACATTTTGAGACTCCTGCGTCCGGTTCAAGGCCGGCGGGAAGTGCGCCAATATCACAAATTGGCCGTTCTTTGACATCGTCGACATTACTTAAGCGCTTCGCCGCAGTCTTGCGAGACTCTTCGGCGCGCAAGCCAGCGCCTGAGGGCGACAACGGCCCACACCGCCTCGACGACGCCGAAAGGCCAGGCGCCTTGAAGAAACCCGTAGACTGAACCCAGAGCGCAGGCGATCGCGAAGCACAAAACCAACCAGTGGCTGCGTTCCTCCAGCGCATATGCCAGCAGCATCGCGCTCACGGCGAAGAGCCCGAACCATGTCAGCGCATCCATTTGCCAATCTCTTTGGGCGCGTTCTTGCATTTGCCATGCCCGAGCGAATCCAGCACTGTCAATCGATGGACGAATCCGCGCTTATCGACGCCAACGCCGCATATTACCGCGCCTTCGCGGCACGCGACCTTGGCGCGATGAGCGATCTTTGGGCGGCGGAGGGCGTCTCCTGCGTCCATCCCGGCTGGCCGGTGATCGTCGGGCGCTCTCAGGTGCTAGCCTCCTACCGCGATATTTTTGGCAATCCAGGCCAGGAAGCGGTTTCGGCGCATGATCCGCACACGCTCATCGAGGGCGGCGACGGCCGGGTGTTTTGCATTGAAGAGGTCGGCGGCGGCCTGTTGCTCGCGACCAACTGGTTTCGCTGGAGCACGGAGCGTTGGCGGCTCGTGCATCATCAGGCGAGCCCGCTCGCTCCGCCGCCGTCGGCAAGGCGGGAAGCCAAACAGTCGTTTCATTAGACCTATGCCTGCCGTCATCGCGAAGAGACGCTGCCGACGAAGCGGTCGTGACCGCTTGGATTGCGTCGCCTTCGGCTCGCAACGACGCGGGCTTACGAACCCGCTTCCTCCTTTTGCTTCTTGCGGCTCGACTTCTTCGGCTCCCGCCTTGTCCCTTCCACCAGTCGCACGACGACGCCCCATAGCGTGCGCACGTCCTGCTGGGTAAGGCCCATGCGGTGGAACATGTTGCGCAGGTTGCGCGACATCACCGGCTTCTTGGTCAGCGGACGGAAGAAGCCGCGCTTGTCGAGTTCGCCCTCTAAAAAATCGAAAAAGGCGAGCGTCATCTCGCGCGTCGCCGGCGGCGAGCGCTCTTCGACCTCGAATGGAATGGCGTCGCCATGCACGGCGCGAAACCATTCATAGCCCGTGAGCAGCACCGCCTGCGCGAGATTGAGCGACGCGTAGGCGGGATTGACCGGAAAGGTGAGGATCGCGTCGGCGAGCGCGACGTCGTCATTGTCGAGGCCGGTGCGCTCGGGGCCAAACAGCACGCCGTGCTTCTCGCCCGCGGACATGCGCGCCGCCATTGCGGGCATCGCCTGCGCCGGCGTCATCACCGGCTTCATCTGGCCGCGTCCGCGCGCCGTCGCGGCGTAGACGAAGGATAGATCCTCGATCGCCTCGCGGACGCTCTCGTAAAGTTTCGCGCTTTCGAGCAGATGCACGGCGCCGGCGGCGGCGGCATAGGCGCCCTTGCGGTAGGTGCCGGTGCGCGGCCAGCCTTCGCGCGGCGAGACAAGGCGAAGGTCGGAGAGGCCGAAGTTCGCCATGGCGCGGGCGCACATGCCGATGTTGACCGCAAGCTGCGGGCGCACGAGCACGATCGCCGGCCCTCCGGAAATAGCCGTCTTGCTGCGATCCGTTCCCGCCCCGACCAATTCGTCTCCTTGCTGTGTAGCGGCGGCAAATTAGGGCGGAACGCAGGCTTGGGGAAGAGCGCTGGCGCGCTCGCCGGCAGGCCTCTCGATTGCTACCCAAAAGCTTTGGCCGACGCTATAAGGCGCGCGGCAAGAGAGGAACGGGCGCATGCGGAAGATCAAGGTTGCAAACCCTGTCGTCGAACTCGACGGCGACGAAATGACCCGCATCATCTGGGCCGCCATCAAGGAAAAGCTCATTCGGCCCTACCTCGACGTCGATCTCCTCTATTACGATCTCTCGATCCAGAATCGCGACGCCACCAACGATCAGGTGACGATCGACGCCGCCCACGCCATCAAAAAGCATGGCGTCGGGGTGAAATGCGCGACGATTACGCCCGACGAAGCCCGCGTGAAGGAATTTCATCTCAAAGAGATGTGGAAGTCGCCGAACGGCACCATCCGCAACATCCTCGGCGGCGTCATCTTCCGCGAGCCAATCATCTGCAGAAACGTGCCGCGCTTGGTGCCTGGATGGACTCAACCGATCATCGTCGGCCGCCATGCCTTCGGCGATCAATATAAGGCGACCGACTTCAAAGTGCCCGGCAAGGGCCGTCTGACCATCAAATTCGAAGGCGTCGACGGCGACGTGATCGAGAAGGAAGTTTTCGAATTTCCCGGCTCCGGAATCGCGCTCGCGATGTATAACCTCGACGAGTCGATCAGCGAGTTTGCGCGCGCGACGTTCAACTACGGGCTCACGCGCAGATATCCAGTTTATCTGTCGACCAAGAACACGATCCTCAAAGCCTATGACGGCCGTTTCAAGGATTTGTTCCAGGAGATCTACGACGCCGAGTTCAGACCAAAGTTCGAGGCGCTCGGCCTCACTTACGAGCATCGCCTGATCGACGATATGGTCGCTTCCGCGCTCAAATGGTCCGGCGGCTACATCTGGGCGTGCAAGAATTACGACGGCGACGTGCAATCCGACACTGTGGCGCAGGGCTTCGGATCGCTCGGCCTGATGACGAGCGTGCTGATGACGCCCGACGGCAAGACGGTCGAAGCTGAAGCCGCTCATGGCACGGTGACGCGCCATTATCGCGAACATCAGAAGGGGCATGAGACGTCAACCAACTCGATCGCCTCGATTTTCGCCTGGACGCGCGCGCTTGCGCATCGCGGCAAGCTCGACGGGAACGAGGACCTCGCCCGGTTCGCGCGCACGCTTGAGGAAGTGTGCGTCGCGACCGTCGAGTCGGGCTTCATGACCAAGGATCTGGCCCTGCTTGTCGGGTGCAACCAGAAATGGCTCTCGACGACGGGCTTCCTCGACAAAATCGACGAAAATCTGTGCAGAGCGATGGAGTGAACGGCGGCGCGAGGAGTGATTGTAAGTGGCGCCTGTCGCGTCTATATAGGCGTCGCCTATAGGCCAATTAAGGATTCGCGAGATGGCGGTGGATCTGGAAGAAACTTATAAGCCTTCCGAAGACGAACCCTTTATGTGCGATCGGCAGCGCGAGTATTTCCGGCGCAAACTGCTGACTTGGAAGGAAGACATTTTGCACGAAAGCCGGGAGACGCTCGCCGCGCTGCAGAATGAAAACGAAAATCATCCCGACCTTGCCGACCGCGCATCGTCCGAAACTGATCGCGCGATAGAACTGCGGGCGCGCGACCGGCAGCGCAAACTCATTGCGAAAATCGACGCGGCGCTGACGCGCCTCGACGACGGCAGTTATGGCTATTGCGAGGAGACGGGCGAACCGATCTCTCTCAAGCGCCTCGACGCGCGCCCGATCGCGACGCTGTCGATCGAGGCGCAGGAGCGGCACGAACGGCGCGAAAAGGTCTATCGGGACGACTGAGCGGAAAGTCGGTTTCGGTCGAAAAGATGAAGGGCGTCGCCGGTCGCGACGCCTTTTTTATTCTTTGTCGTCAGGGCGGCCGAGCAGCCGCGCCATCTCGGCTTCAAGAGAGTCGAGCGGATCCACCTCGGCCGCAGGCGGCGGCGGGGGCGGTGGCGCTGCAGGCCTTGGCGGCGGCGGCGCTGGCGGGGGCGCGGGAGGTCTCGCCGCGGCCGGCGGCGGAGCCGGAGGGGGCGGCGCGGCAGGTCTTGCAGCCGGCGGCGGCTCCGCCGGTCTGGGAGCACCCGCAGCTGGCGGCGGCGGCGCGGCTGGAGCCGTCGCTTCAGGCGGCGCAGCCGGCTCTTTGGGGCGCGGCGACAGCCGCTGCTGGGCGCGGGCAAGGAAAGGCGGAGTCGGGGAACGCGGAGGGATAGGTCGCGGCGGCGGGGCGGCCGGGCTCGAAATCCTC
>NZ_JAKFWS010000087.1 GCF_021731785.1 Methylocystis sp. | reverse complement strand
CGCCTGCCTCAATATCATGCTGTGGGAAGGGTCGAATCCCTGAACTGGGCGCTGCAGCGTCGGCGCGCTACAGCCGCGCCCGCGTCCATTGGCCGATGCGCAGCGCGACGCGCGACGCGGCGTCGCTGAGCGCCCGCGCCGCCTGCGAGCCGACATGCTCGGGGGCTGGACCCTCTTCGACAAAGATTCGCGCCGCTCTTGCCCGGCCGCCGCCGCCGTCGACGAGCTCAACGGAAACTTCAATGACGGCGACATCGCGGGCGATGTCGATCTCGAAGCGCAGCACGTCGGTCTGCAGCTTGCTTGGCGCGCCGATGTTGGAAGAAGCCGAAAGACCGCATTGCTGCAGCGCCTCGATCAGGCGGCGCTGAAAAAGACGCGGCAATGGATCGGACCATTGCACGCCGGGAAGTACGGCGACGCTGTCATCCGCCGCGCGAACGACGATTCGATCCGAGGAGGTCGGAGCGACCGCCGCAGGCTCCGGAACGAAGACTGCCGGGCCGCTGCGCAAAGCGACGCTGCGCAAAGCGGCCCTGTCGGCGGTCAGATCGAACGTCTCACGCGGTGCAGTGGCGCAGGCCGCGACGAACAGCGCGAGCAATGCAAGCGTTGTCGTCCGCGCCGCGTTGCGTTGCGTCGACGTGGACGCCTTCAGTTTCATGCCGACCCGTCGCCCCATTTAGCCCGCGCGCCGAGTCGGGCTACGTTCTTCTATCCGATCCGCGCATCGGCTCAAATCCGCGCTTGGCGGTCCTGGATCACGCAGCATTTGGACGCCGTCGCTCAAATGCGCATGACATGATCGATCTCAAAAACTTAGAGCAGGCTTAATGCGAGACGCCGGCGTCCGCTTTTTCGCGAGCCATGTGCTAGCGGCCCTGATATTCGGGCACGGACTCGGATGGTCCAAAGATGAATTGTGACGGGTTTTTTTCCACCGAACGCAGCGTGCGGTCGAATGTGTCGACCGCTTTGCGTCCGTCGGTCGCAAGCTGTTCATACTCGCGAAGCCCTGTCGCGGCGAAGCGGTTGATGCGTTCCGACGCCCCGGCGATATTGCCGGTGATCGACTTGATCTGCTTGGGATCGATCGCTGCGATCAATTTTTCGCCGGCCGCGAGCGCCTTGTCGAGCCGCGCCGCGACGGGCTTCATCGATTGCGCGACATCGGAGGCGTCGCGGATGAAGCTTGCGATCGACGCGGAGTTGTCGGCGAGAGTCTTGCTGACTTTCTCGGCGTTTTGGAGCGTCGCCGTGATCGCCGGACCATTCTCGTCGATCAGCTTGTCGAGTTTGGTGAGGAGTTCGGCGGCCTTTGTCGACAGGTTCTGAACATTGCCGAGCAAATTCTGGAATTCGGAGCGCTCGGCCTGAATTTGAGGATATTTCTGGTCGTTTTGCGCCGTCAGAGGCGGCGCGCCATGCGTGCCGCCAACGAGCAGAACGTCGGAGACGCCGGTAAAGCCCCGTGTCTCAAGCCGCGCACGGGTATCGGTCTTGACCGGTGTTCTGCTGTCGATCCTGACCAGCACGTCGACCTTGCTCGGGTCCTGTTCGGAAATTCCAAGATGCGTGACCTCGCCGACCTTCACGCCATTGAACAGCACCGAGGAGCCGCGGGTCAGCCCCGAGACCGCGCCGGTGAAGACAATCTGATAGGTTTCCTGCCGGCCAAGCTGGCTCGGTCCCGAGAACCAGTAGACGAAAAGGAAGGCGGCGAAGGCCGCCGCCAGCGTGAAAGCGCCGATCAGCGCGTAGTTGGCGCGGGTTTCCATTCCTCGTCCTTGTGCTCGATGCGCGCCGCGGTCAGCCGGCCGCCGCGCACGCCGTGAAAATAGGCTTTCAGCCAGGGGTGGTCGGACTCAAGCAAGGTTTCCAGTGGCCCTGCGGCGATCACCCGACCTTCAGCAAGCGCCGCCACCCTGTCGCAGATAGAATAGAGACTATCGAGATCATGCGTCACCATGAACACCGTCAGTCCGAGGGTCTGCTGCAGCGTGCCGATCAGCTCGTCGAATTCGGCGGCGCTGATCGGATCGAGCCCCGACGTCGGCTCGTCCAGGAACACAAGCTCGGGATCAAGCGCCAAGGCGCGCGCCAGGGCCGCGCGCTTCACCATGCCGCCCGACAATTCTGACGGAAATTTGTCGGCGGCGTCCGGACCGAGGCCAACCAGCTCGAGCTTGAGCATGGCCAGTTCGTCCATCAGATGTTGCGAAATGTCGCGTGTTTCGCGCATCGGCATCTGAATGTTCTGCTTGACAGTAAGCCCCGAGAAAAGCGCCCCGTTCTGAAACAAAACGCCCCAGCGCTGCTCGAGAATTCGGCGTTCGGTCGGCGCCAGGGCGTCCCGGTCCTGCCCGAAAATCCGTATCGCGCCGGCCCGCGTCGGCACGAGTCCAAGGATGGCGCGGGTGAGCACGGATTTGCCCTGTCCGGACCCGCCGACGACGCCAAGCACCTCGCCGCGGAAAACGTCGAGATTGAGCCCTTTGACGATGGTCCGGTCGCCGAAGCCGACGACGAGGTCGCGCACGCTGATGATGACATCGCGATTTTGCCGCTGTTGAACGGCGCCGTCGGCATTGGTCGAGGGGCTGCTCATCTGCGCGCTCAATAGTCGATCGACGCGAAAAACACGGCGAACAACCCGTCCATCACGATGACCATGAAGATGGATTTCACCACCGATGACGTGACCTGCTGGCCGAGCGATTCGGCGGAGCCTTTCGTCGCGAGCCCGTCCATCGAGGCGATGAGGCCGATGACCAGCGCCATGAAGGGCGCTTTGATGATGCCGACGAGAAACGTGTGCAGCGCGATCGCTTCCTTAAGCAAGGACGCGAACGCCACCGGGCTGATGCCGCCATACCACCAGGAAACGATCATGCCGCCAAAGAGCGCCGCGATGTCCGCGATGAAAGTCAGGATCGGCAAGGAGATGATGAGGCCGAGCACGCGCGGCGCGATCAGCACCTCGATGGGAGACAGTCCCATCACCAGCAGCGCGTCGACCTCTTCTCGCATTTTCATCGAACCGAGTTCGGCGGTGATCGCGGAGCCCGAGCGGCCGGCTATCATGATCGACGTGAGAAGAACGCCGAGTTCGCGCAAGACCAGAATGCCGATCAGGCTGACCGTGTAGCTCGACGCGCCAAACTTGAGCAGCTGGAAGATGCCCTGCTGCGCGACGATGCCGCCAACCAGCACGTTGATCAGAATGATAATCGGAACGCTACGAAATCCGATGAGCTCGATCTGCGCGACAAGCGAGGTCAGCCTGAACCGGTGCGGGCGGCTCGCCACATAGATCATCGACGAAACCAATTCGCCAAGAAAGCTGACGCCGCGATAAAATTCGTGAAGGGCGTCAACGGTCGATTGGCCGAGGTCCGAAAGCAGGACGAAGATGACATTGAAATTCGGCCGTGCCGGCGCGTCGAAGGCGCGATAATGCGCCTCTTCGAGCAGGGTGGAGTATTCCGGGCGCACATGTTCTAGCGCGACGGCGACGTCGCGGCGCGCGAGATCATGCCGCGCGCGATTGATGAGCCAGGCGCCGGCGGTGTCGAGTTGCGAAACCTGCGCTAGATCGATGACGATCAGCCGGTCGCCCCGCGCCTCCTCGACAATTCGACGCGACTCCTCCTCGAGACGATGAGAGGCGACGAGAGTCCAATCTCCTGAAAGCGATAGGCGCACGCCCTCCGGCGACGACTGGCGGGTGAATTTGGGCGGACGCCCCATCGCCGCGACGGTCATCGGGATTCGCACTGCGCTGGCGTCAATAATCGGCTCATCGATGGCGTCATCCTATCCGCCGATTATGGCGCGCCGCAGACGCCGGCAGGCGCGGCCGCTTGCAAAAACGTGATAACCGCGTGAATTGGCGTCAGCAAGCGCGTCTGCGCACAAGGCGGCGCCAACGCCCCCTGCCTAAAGCCCGCGCCGGAGAGCGATTTGACCCGGAAATTATCCATCGTCGTAGAGACTTACCCGATCGCTGGCCAGTTCGTGATTTCGCGCGGCGCGAAGACCGAAGCCGTGGTCGTGACCGCGACTTTGATCGAAGACCGTGGCCTTGGCCGGGGCGAATGCGTGCCCTATGCCCGATATGGCGAGTGCGTCGAAGGCGTCGTCGCGGCGATCGAAAGCGTGCGCGACCCTCTTGAGGCCGGCGCCGACCGCGCCGCCTTGCAGCGTCTCCTGCCCGCTGGCGCGCCGCGTAACGCGCTCGACTGCGCGCTCTGGGACCTCGAGGCCAAGCTGTCCGGGGTCCCGGCCTATGCGACGGCCGGCTTCGAAGCGCTTTCGCCGCTCGTGACGGCCTATACGATCTCGGTCGGCGCGCCCGACGAGATGCGCGCCGCGGCGGCGAAGGCCGCCAGCCGACCATTGCTGAAGATCAAGCTTGCCGGGGAAGGCGACGAAGCGCGTCTTGCGGCGGTGCGGGCAGGAGCGCCCGAGTCCGTCCTTATTGTCGACGCGAACGAATCATGGGACGAGGCGACGCTTGCCCGCCGCCTCGCCGTCTGCGCCGATTTCGGCGTTGCGCTCGTCGAGCAGCCTCTGCCGGCTGGCCGCGACGAAGCTCTTGCCCGCTTGGCGCATCCCGTGCCGATCTGCGCCGACGAAAGCGTGCATGACCGCGCGTCGCTCGCGCCGCTCATGGGCCGCTACGATGCGATCAATATCAAACTCGACAAGACCGGCGGCCTGACCGAAGCGCTGGCGCTGGCGCGCGCGGCGCAAGACATGGGCTTTTCGATCATGGCCGGCTGCATGGTGGGGACCTCTCTCGCCATGGCGCCGGCGACGCTCGTGGGTCAGAAGGCGAATTTCGTCGATCTCGACGGTCCGCTGCTTCTCGCCCGCGACCGCATTCCCGGACTGTCCTACGAGGGTTCGACTCTTGCGCCGCCGCTTTCCCAGCTCTGGGGATAGCGCGCGCGGTCGCTCTGTGGACTTATTGACCGGCAGAGCCCTGGTAAACTAAGTATTAACGGATGGGGATGGGGTTCCCCCGATAACCGCCGAAAAGGCTGATGACTCCTACGAACTCGTCGCCGCGTCCACCGACCGTTGGCGCAGTGTAGGAGCGTCCTCGTGCGCCAACCGCCGGCAGCCCGTCCTGCGCCTTCCCGCCTGCGCCCCGCCGGCCGAGAGTTGATCGTCGCCCGTATCGGCGGGAGTCAGCTCGGCGCGCGGCGCAGAGGTCTCTTTTGCGGAATCCCGTTCGCGCTCATTCTCGCCGCCTGCGCGCCGACCACGCAAGGCGAGCGCGCCCAGTTTCTCGGGGCGCCGGCCATGGAGCGCACGATCGCAAGATCCGGGCTCAGGCTCGCCGACGAAACGTCCTGGCCGCGCGAAGAATGGTGGCGCGCGTTCCGCAGTCCCGAGCTCGACGGCATCGTCGATAAGGCGTTGCGCGACAATCAGAGCTTGAGAAAGGCGGAAGATGCGCTGCGCGGCGCGGACGCCCTGGTGCAGGTCGCCGGCGCCAGGCTCCTGCCGGAAGTCCAGGCGACCTTCGGCATGCGGCAGTCGCGCAATCCGCTGCACGGCGTCGTGGCTTCCTACAATCCGGCGCAGGGCGGATTGGAGAAGACCATGGCCTTCCTCAATCCGCTGGCGCTGACGTATGAGCTGGATTTCTGGCGGAAGAACCGGGCGCTGCTCGACGCAGCGATCGGCGAGTCGGCGGCCCAGGAGGCCGAATTCGAACAGGCGCGCCTGCTTCTGTCCGCCTCGGTCGCGCGCGCCTATCTGCGCGGCTACGCCGCGGCGCGACAACTCGAAGCTGCAAGAGCCTTGACGCGCATGCGGCGCGATTTGGTTTCGCTTGCCGAGACCCGCTATCGAACCGGACTGGATTCATTGGACGGGGCGCAGACCGCCCGCGCCGAATTCGAAAATGCCGTCCGGCGCGAAGCGGCCGCGGAGGCGCTCCTAACGCTGCAGAAAAACGCGCTCGCTCGACTCATCGGCGAAGGACCCGACGCGACGCGCGACCTTTACGTGGGTCGGAAAGCGCCAGCGCCGGCCGCTCCGCCGCTGCCGCGGAGCCTGCCCATCGAATTGCTCGTCCACCGCCCTGATCTTGCCGCCGCGCTGCGCCGCGCCGAAGCGGCGGCGGCTCGCGTTCACGTCGCCAAGACGCTTTTTTTGCCCTCAATCGACCTTGCGACCACCGGCGGCTTTGAAGGCTCGGTGACATCGACGAAAATCAGCAAACTCGCAGGCTATCTCTTCACGCCTTCGGCGATCGGCTACGCGGTCTCGCCAACCTTGCGTTTGCCGGTTTTTCAGGGCGGCAGGCTCAGCGGAATTTTAGAGGCTCAGCACGCCGATTACGATCAGGCCGTCGACTCCTATAATGAGACGCTGCTGCAGGCCGCGCAGCAGGTGGCCGACGCCAGCACCAATTTCAAGCGCGCCTGCGTCGAATATGAGGCGCAGAGCCGCAACCTTCGCGCGGCGCGCGCGCAGTATGACCTTGCGCAAGCGCGTCTGCGCGACGGCATAAAGGACCGCCGCGAAATCGTCGCCGAGCGCGTCGATCTTCTCGAATCCGGCTTTGCGCAGCGCGCGCTGGAAGGCGACAGGCTCATCGCCGCCGTCGACCTGTATCAAGCGCTTGGCGGCGGCTATGCCGGTGGTCCGCCGCCCAACGCGCCGAAGCCAGCGCCCGAAACCGACCCCTTGACGCCGGCCGTCGAAGCGATCCAGTCGCTTGGCGGCGGCTGAGCGCCTCATTTTAGTAGAAGAACGCGAACCGGTACGATGCCGCTGTCCGGAAAAATCATCCGCTCCCGCAGAGATTTTCTGCTCAAGATCGTCATTGCGGCGGTCCTTGTCGGCGCGGTCATCGCAATCTTGCGATGGTATTTTTTTGCCCGCGATTGGGTGACGACGGACAACGCCTATGTCGCCGGCAACATTATTCCCGTACAGGCCGATGCGACGGGAGTCGTCGCGGCCGTTCTGGCGGAAGAAACCCAGTTCGTGAAAAAAGACGCCGTGCTCGTTCGCCTGGACGGACAGCGGGCAAGAGCGGCGCTCGCGCAGGCCGAGGCCGAACTCGGCCGCGCCGTCCGCGCCGTCGGCGCGCTTTACGCCCTGCGCCGCCAAGTCTGCCAGAAGGTCGTCGCGCGCGCCGCGCTACGGGACCGGACGCGACACGATCTTGCAAGATACCGGCAGGCGACTGCGAGCGGCGCGTCGTCGCGACAGGTGCTGCAGAACGCCGAGGATCAGCTCGCCGCGCTGGAAGCCGATCTGCGCGAGGCGCAGGCGGAATATCAGGCGGTCGAGGCGCGGGTCGGCGGCGTGACTCGAATGAACCATCCAGATATCGAGGCCGCCAAAGCCAGATACAACGACGCTTACATCGAATTCTTGCGCCAGAACATCCGCGCGCCAGCGAGCGGCTACGTCGCCAAGCGCGGCGTCCAGGTCGGCAAGCGAGTGCGCCCCGGCGACGTCGTTCTCAATATCGTGCCGCTCGACCATCTCTGGGTTGAAGCGAATCTGTGGGAAAACAGGATGGACCGGGTTCGTCCCGGACAGCCGGCGCTCATCACGGTCGACCTCTACGGATCGAAACAGGTCTACCACGGCGAAGTGGCTGGACTCGTTCCGGGCTCCGGCGCCGTCTTCGCGACTCTTCCCCCCGATAACGCCACCGGCAACTTCATTCGAATCATTCAACGCATTCCGGTGCGAATCGCCTTGCAGGCGGACGAACTCGAGAAACAGCCCTTGCGTCCCGGCCTGTCGACGGTCGCCTCGATCGATGTATCTGGCCCACTGCAATCGCCGAATCACTCGATCGTGAAGACGACGACGAACGAATATCTGACCAATGTCTTTGACAAGGATCTCGCGGATGCGAAGACGCACGCGGAGAAGATCGTAAAGGATAACGTCGCCGGCGCGTCGGACGACGGCGCCGTCTGCGCCGCCGCCGAATAAGTAGCGCAAGTTCAGTTTTGACTTAGCGCCGCCTTTTTCAGCGGCGCTATTGGCGAGCGTCGGCTCACGCCGTAACATCCGATCTGGATATTTTAATCTATCTGAAGCAGGAGAGAGCGAGCATGCCTGACGCCAGCGCGAACTCGCCGGCAGGCCAATCTTCGCCAGGGTTTTCCCTAGACCCGACGCAGGTGAAAATCGCGCAGCGGCTTGAGGCGCTGAAGACAAGCGAGAGCGGGCTGACCTCGGCTGAAGCGGCGCGGCGCCTCACCGAATACGGCCGCAACGCGATCGAGGACAGGACGGAAAGCAAATGGCGCCGCCTGCTGAAATATTTCTGGGGACCGCTGCCGTTCCTCATCGAAGCCGCAGCGGTGATTTCAGGCGTGCGCACGGACTGGCCGGATTTTGGCGTCGTCACGGGCCTTCTCATCTATAACGCCGTCGTCGGCTTTTGGCAGGACAACAAAGCCGCGAACGCGCTTGCGGCGTTGAAGAAAAACCTTGCGCCGCGCGCGCGCGCCTTGCGCGACGGCGCCTGGACGACGATCGCCGCCGCCGAACTGACGCCGGGAGATATCGTCAGCGTCGCTGCGGGACAGATCATCCCGGCGGATCTGTTGCTCATCGAAGGCGACTATTTGAGCTGCGATCAAGCGGCGCTCACCGGCGAATCGCTGCCGGTGTCCAAAAAGATCGGCGACGACGCCTATTCCGGCGCGATCGCCAAGCAGGGCGCGATGAGCGGCGTGGTGACGGCGACGGGCGATAGCACCTTCTTCGGCCGCACCGCGAAGCTTGTCGGCGCCGCCGGCGCGGTTTCGCATTCGCAGCGCGCGGTGACCGAGGTTGGCGATTTTCTGCTGTTGCTCGCGTTTTTGCTGGCGCTGGTTCTCGTCGGCGCGCAGCTTTATCGAGAAGTCATCGCGCCCGACATCTGGCGCTGGGATCGCGTCGGCTCGATCGCCCAATATGTGCTGGTGCTGCTGATCGCATCAATTCCGGTCGCGCTGCCGGCGGTCATGTCGGTGACCATGGCGATCGGCGCCTACACGCTCTCCTTGCAGAAGGCGATTGTATCGCGCCTCAGCGCGATCGAGGAGCTTGCCGGAGTCGATGTGCTGTGCAGCGACAAGACCGGCACGCTGACGATGAACAGGCTCACGGTGCAAAACGCCATTCCCTATGGCGCATTCAAGAGCGACGACGTGCTGCTCTTCGCCGCGCTGGCGACGCAAAGAAGCAGCGAAGACGCGATCGACCTCGCGGTGATGGCGGCGCTGCCGGCGCATGACGCGCTCGACGGCTTCAAGCAGAAAGCCTTTACGCCGTTCGATCCCGTCAGCAAACGCACGATCGCCACGGTCGCCGACGGCGCCGGCGGGATCCGTCATTACGCGAAAGGCGCGCCGCAGGCGATCTCCGCCCTCGTCAGGCCCGACTCGCAGACGCTGCAACACTATCACAATGACGTGGCGGCGCTCGCCGCCAAGGGTCAGCGCGCGCTCGGCGTCGCAATGTCGGAAGACGGCGCCAAATGGGCGCTCGTCGGACTGATTTCGCTGATGGATCCGCCGCGGGCCGACGCCAAGGAGACGATCGCCAGGGCGCGCACGCTTGGCCTCAACGTCAAGATGGTGACTGGCGATGACGTCGCCATCGGCGACGAAATCGCCGCCCAGCTCGGCATGGGCTCGCATCTGCTCGTCGCAAGCGACGTCTTCAAAGGCGGCGCAAAGGCCGACGCGTTGCCGCGCAGCGTCATCGAAACGGTGGAGCGCGCCGACGGTTTCGGCAGAGTGTTCCCCGAGCACAAATATGAGATCGTCAAAGCGCTTCAGTCGGTCGGCCACATCGTCGCGATGACCGGCGACGGCGTCAATGATGCGCCGGCGCTCAAACAGGCGGATTGCGGCATCGCCGTCAGCGGCGCGACCGACGCCGCGCGCAGCGCGGCGGCGTTGATCCTCACGGCGCCGGGTCTTTCCACCATCGTCAACGCGATCCGCGTGTCGCGCCAGATTTTCCAGCGCATCGAAAGCTACATCCACTACCGCATCGCCATGACGCTCGACATCATGATCGTCGTCGTCGCTTCAATCGTTTTCCTGGAGTTTCAGCCGCTGACCGCCATCATGATCGTCGCGCTCGCGCTGCTCGACGACATTCCGATCATGACCATCGCTTACGATAACGTTCCCGTCGCCCCGCGGCCGGTGAGATGGGACATGCATCGAATCTTCATTTTTTCGTCGCTGATGGGATTGCTGGCGGTGGCCGAGACCTTTGGTCTCCTGCTGATTGGCATGCGCTGGACCCTCGACGATTCGCTGCAGACAATCATCCCGATCGACCCCGGCCAGCTTCAGACTCTGCTGTTCTTGCAGCTCGCCGTCGGCGGCCATCTGCTCCTCCTCAGCGTGCGCACAAAGAAAGCGATTTTCGCGCCGCCCTATCCGAGCGCAAGGCTGTTCTGGGCGATTGCGGCGACGCAGGTCGCGGCAGTGCTGCTCTGCCTCTACGGCGTCGGCGTCGACGCCGTTCCCGGCGCGGCGATCGTTGGCGTGTGGCTTTACTGCCTGCTCTGGGTTGTCGCGGCGGAAATTGTAAAGATCATCTACTGGCGTCTGGCCGACAAGCGCGAAAGAGACTTGAAGGCCGGCGGCGCCGCTCTCGCCGGTTGAAGGAGCGCGAGTGAAGAAGGAGGCGGCGCACATGAATTTCCTCAAAAAACTCCGAGTCGATCCGGGATCGAATGTCGATCTTGGATCGATTGATCCGGGGTTCCATGGCGATTTCGCCAATGACGCGGAAGCGGCGCAGGAGC
The DNA here is from genome assembly GCF_021731785.1 of Methylocystis sp. Classification (GTDB taxonomy): domain Bacteria; phylum Pseudomonadota; class Alphaproteobacteria; order Rhizobiales; family Beijerinckiaceae; genus Methylocystis. The sequence goes on along the minus strand of NZ_JAKFWS010000087.1, from coordinate 7,604 downwards.
TGCAGCGCAATCTGGCGCGCATCACCGAACTGCAACGCAAACTTTACGCCGACCGCACGCATTCCCTGCTGATCGTCTTGCAGGGCATCGATAGCGCCGGCAAGGACGGCACCTGCTGGCATGTCATCAGCGCCATGGACCCGCAGGGCGTGCAAGTGACGGGGTTCAAGCAGCCGACCCCCGAAGAACAAGAGCACGACTTCCTGTGGCGCGTTCATCCGCACGCGCCACGCCGCGGCTACGTGTCGATCTTCAATCGCTCGCATTATGAAGACGTGCTTGTCGTGCGCGTGCACAAACTCGCGCCAAAGGACGTCTGGAAGCCGCGCTACGACTTCATCAATGAATGGGAGAAGCTGCTCACTGTCGAGAACAAGACGACGATTCTGAAGTTTTTTCTCTACATCTCCAAGGAGGAGCAGCTCAAGCGCTTCAAGGAGCGGCTCGACGATCCGGCGCATCAATGGAAGATCAGCGCTTCCGATTATTCCGAACGCGAGAAATGGGACGATTACATCAAAGCCTTTGAGTCCGCCTTGTCGCGCTGCTCGACCGACCATGCGCCCTGGTTCGTCATCCCGTCGAACCACAAATGGTTTCGCAATCTGGCGGTGTCGAGCATCATCGCCGATGCGCTCGACAATCTCGATCTGAAGCTGCCGAAGCCGACTGTCGACATCGAAGAGATTCGGAAACTTTATCATCAAGCCAAAATCGAAAAGGAAGGGAGCAAGGCGCGGTGACGGCATCACCAGCGGCCGCCGCCTCGGTCTTTTCGGCGCTCGACGAAGCGCCGATGACGTGGCGCCATTACGCCTATTGGTTCGCGGCGAGCGGCGGCGCGTTTCTCGACGGTTTTTCGGTATCGGGGCTCGGCGTCGCGCTGCCGCTGCTCAAGAGCGAATTCGCGATCAGCCCGCTTTTCGTCGGCCTGATCGGGTCGGCTCTGGTGCTCGGTGCGGTCGTGGGAGCGGCGATCGGCGGTTTAAGCGCGGACAGGTTCGGCCGCAAGCGCACATTCATCGCCGACATGGCGATCATCGCCCTCGCATTCTTTATCGGCGCAGCGGCGCCGAACGTCCGCTTCATCCTGCTCTCGCAGTTTCTTCTTGGCGCCGGCGTCGGCATCGATTTCCCAACAAGCGGCTCTTATGTGTCGGAGCTGATGCCCCGCAAGGTGCGCAACAGAATGACCGTCGCAACGATCGCCTTGCAGTCGGTCGGCATGGCGGCGGCGGCGCTCGCCGGACTCGCGATCTTGAAGCTGCGGCCGTCGATGGAAGACTGGCGGCTGCTGCTTGGCGCGGGCGGCGCGATCGCGCTGCTGTTCCTGGCTGCACGCCTGTGGGCGCCGGAAAGCGTGCGCTGGCTGGCGGCGCGGGGGCGCATCGGCGAGGCGACGGCGCTGCTCAAAACCTTGTCGATCGAGTTCGGCGAGAAACCTGCAAATCTGGGCGCCGAAGCGGTCGCCATCCCGGCGCCGAGGCCGGGCGTGACGCCGCATGCGCAGGATGTCGGCTATTTGGCGCTGTTCACCCAAGCCTATCGCGCGCGCACGATGCTCGTCTCCCTGCCCTGGATGCTGATGGATGTCGCGACCTATGGCGTCGGTCTGTTCACGCCGGTCATTCTCGGCGCGATGCATTTTGGCGACGTCACGACGGGAGCGATCGCGGCTGATTTCGCCGATGCGGAAGGCAGCGCCGTCGTCGACGCGTTTCTCGTCATCGGCTTTGTGGCGAGCCTCTTCGCGGTCCCGCGCTATGGCCGGATCACCATGCAGGTCGCAGGCTTCAGCGGCATGGCGCTCGGCATGCTGCTGCTGCTCTTCGCGGCGATGACCGACAATGGCGCGAAAGCCCATCTCGCTTTCGTCATTGGCGGCTTCATGCTGTTCAATTTTACAATGAACGCCGGACCGAACGCGACGACGTTCACGCTCGCGCCGACTCTGTTTCCGACCGCGATCCGCGCTTCGGCGAGCGGTTTTGCGGCGGCCTGCGCCAAGATCGGCGCGGCGTTCGGTACCTTCGTCGTGCCGCAACTGCAGGACGCCTGGGGGCTAATCGGCGTCGTCGCGGTCATGGTCGCCGTCAGCGTCGCCGGTCTATTGGCGACGGCCGGCTTGGCGCATTCGGTGAATGAAGAAGGCGCGCTCGAGGAATAGGCGCTCGGCGCTGATCGCGTCACCGGCGAATGTTACGTCAACTGGCGGCTTCGACGCCAGCGCTGTATCGAGACAGCGGTTGCGCGGTCATTGAAGTCAGAGCGGCGGACTAAACAGGTCAGCTCCCCAATTGAAATGATAGTTGAGCCCGGCGCGGACGATGACGCCGTCGAACACGACCTTGGTTACGGGGCTGTTGGCCCAGAGCAGGCCGCCTGGCGCGATTCGGTTCGCGCTCGACTCGCCTCTGGCGCAGGCGCCGCCCGAGGTGTTTGTCGCCTGGTTCGAGCATGTGGTCACGAGCGGGGACGACATAAGATCGACGCTGCCGAGATTGTAATAGAGGCCTTCCGCCTTGGCGCTCCAATTGTCGGCGAACATCCACTCGGCGCCGCCGCCCGCCGCCCAGCCGGCCATGAAACCCGAATAGGCGCCGCCGCCAAACGCGGCGGGATTGGCGTAGTTCCACGCCGTGACGCCCAGTTCGTTTTGGCGCTGGATGCTGGATGTATTGAAGTGCGAGGCGGACGCGTAGACGTCGCCATAGGCGAGACCGCCTGTGCCATAGGCCAGAAGCGTGTCGGTGACCGCATAGCCGAGCCTGCCGCGGAAGGTGCCCATCCAACGGGTTCCAGCGGAGACAACGCCGCCGCCGATTGATTGGCGGGTCAGCACAAGGGACTCGAGTTCGTCGTCTTCCTCCTTGTCGATATATCCGGCATTTTCAACGAGGGCGCCGCTATATGAGCCCTTGCCGCGGAAGAGAGTCCCCTGAATGTCGGATTCGAGGCCGAGCACGACATTCGATTCGTCCTGATAGTTCCAGCCGATCTGGCCGCCGCCGACGAAGCCGTTGCGGCTGGCATGGGCGAGTCCGGTGTTCGCGCCCCCGGTCGCGCCCGGCAAGAACAAGCTCCACCAGCTCGCATTGTCTTCCGGCGGCTCCTCGGCGATGATTTTCTCGTTCCATAGCGCGGCGAATTGGTCGCCGAAGCCGTTGGGAGTGACGCGCGCGCCGGTCTTTGCGCCCCAGCCGTAACCCAGGTTGACGCCGGCATAGAGACCGGCCCATCTGCGAGCGGCGGGCGCATGGGCGCTTGGCCGCGCGGGTTCGTCGGGCGCCAACGCCATCCAGCCGCTCGGCTCGGCGCCGAAATTCCATTTCATGCCGGCGTAGAAGGCGGTCGGCGGTCCGACCGACACCATCTTGGGATTGTAAAAATTGGCAAAGTTGATCGAGTCGGTTTCGAAAAACGTTCCGAAGTTGCGCGACCGCGTATTCGTCACATTCTCGATCAGCGCATAGAGCTGCAGATAGGGCGTCAGGTCATAGGACGTGCGCAGATTCAGAAGGCCGTAGGGCGATAGCGTGCCGAACTGATTGGCCCAATCGCCAACGAGATAGGGACCGCTGGCATAGACGAAATCGCCGCCGACCCGCCATCTCGGCGTCACCGAATAATCGACGCCGGTCTTGAAGCGGTGGTGCGCGATCGACGGCAGCGAAGCGCCCGGCTTGACCAGAACGCCCGTCGCTCCAACCGCCATCACTGCGGGGTTGCCCGGCGCGCCGAGAATGTTCTCCGAATTGAAGTAGGCGTCGGTCAGTGTGTAATTCACATAGGCCGACATGCGCTCGCCGGCATAGCGCATGGAGAACTCCACGCCTTGACGCACGGTGTTGCCGGCGTTGGTGAAGTAGCCGCGGCCGACGATCTGGCTGGGAATGCTGAGAATGTCGTCGAAGACATTGGTGCGGAAGATTCCTGCTGACCACTGAACGGTTCCGGGGAAGCGATAGAGCATGTCGGGCAGGGCTTCGGCCGGTCTGAAGCCGCCGCGCAGGCCCATGTCGATCGTGTTCGAGGTCACCTGCTTCAGCGGCGGATCGGACACCAGGAAGGCGTCGATCACGCAGGGGCGGTTCGGGTCCGAGCAGCCGAGCTCCAGGGGCGTTGGGGCGCGGTTCGCAACTGAATAGCTGGCGAAGGCGGCGATCTGCGGGGTGATCTTGTAGGTCAGGCCGCCCATCGGATTGACGTGATTGAATACATGGGTCGCGTTCAGCGCCGTGCCCTTATTGTCGTACATCTGGACGCTGGCGCGGTTGTAGCGCAAGCCGCCGGTCACGGTGAGCTGGTCGGTCAGATCGAGCGCATCGAGCGCATAGGCGCCTAAGTAATAGTTCGACACGTTGAGGCTGACCGGCGAGATGCCGGCGGTGGGCTCGTTGGTGAAGTAGTTGAAGCCGGTGACCGTGAAATCACGGTTGATAATGCCGAGTTCCTGATTCGCCTGAAAGCCGGTGTAACCGTGCTCAAGGTTGACGCCGACGGTGAATCTGTTGGCGAAGCCGAGGATTCTATCGGTGTTGTTGAGCTGCCCGGTGAAGCCGAGCGTGTCGATCTTCGTCCAGGTGCGGTCGATCGCGCCGAGGGCTGGACCCTGGATGAGTTCGTTTCCGGTATTGAAAAAATTCGGGACGTTGGTCGGCTGGTCGTCGTCCGTCGTGCAAAATTCCTCTCCGCCCTCGCATTCGAACTCGGTGGTGTTGCCGTCGACGCGCGCCTGATTATAGCCGCGATAATGAATGTCGCCGAGCAGCTTTGTCGTCGGGCTGACGTCGACCTGTCCGTTGAGGTCGAACATCATTACCTGATTTTTGTAGGTCTGCGGCGTCGTATAGGTCGAACTCTTGTCGCCCGCGACCATCTCCACCGGCGCCGGCCCCGAGGCGCCGAAACGATTCGAGCCGAGCGTCGCATTGGCGTGAATCTCGACGCTTTCGGCGCGATAGCCGATGTCGCCATAGAAGCGCTTGATCTGCGAGCCGGAAAAATAGCGATAGCCGGAGTCGCCCGACGCCTCGCCGGCGGCGTAGAGGGCGAAATCCGCGATCTTGCGTCCATATTGGAACACGCCCTGACGGCGGTTGAACGAACCGCCGCGGATGTCGAGTTCCGACCCCTGCCAGGTGAAGCCGTTCTTCATGTCGAGAACGATGGCGCCGCCAACGGCGTTCAGACCATAGAGAGGGTTGCCCGTCTCGATCGCAACGCGATCGATGGCGACGCTCGGGATCAGGTCCCAATTGACCGTGTCGCCCCACATCTCATTGATGCGGACGCCATTTTGGAACACGGCGAGGCCCTGCGGCACGCCGGCGTAGGGCGACGCGACGAAGCCGCGATAATCCACCTCGGGGAACGAAGGATTGCCGCCGACATCGTTGATCAGCACGCCGGGCGCGGTGCGTTGCAGCGCGCCGCCGAGGTCAAACTGGCGGGTGTTGGCGATTTCCTTACTGTCGACGACGTGAACGGACGCCGGCACCGGATAGTTCACCAGCGGCGAGACATAGGGCGCCGGAGCGGGAGTGGTTTGGGCGATCCTGGGCGCGGGGGGCGCAGTGGTCGAGCGCTGAGGCGCGGGCGCAGCGGCGGCTGGCGCGGGACGGGAGGAAGAGCGGAGCGGCGTGGCGCCGACCTCGATCGGCGGGAGCGCCTGCTGGGCATACGCAGCCCCCGATGCGAGCGATGCGGCAAGCGCAATGAAGGAAACTTGCTTTTTGGAACCGGTCATTTCTGCCCCATGCGTTACGTGGGCGGTTATACCGTCAGAAATGACTTTTCGTCCCTCGTCAGCTTGGCTGTAGAGCTAAAATTTCCAAGGTGTGACCTGCTGTCTACACTTCTGAAAAATAACGATTTTGTTGGGACATGATCCTGTAATAATCGGGAAGAATTCCCGACACAAAGACCTCTCCAATTAGCGAGCGGGTTCGGCCGCGCTACTCACTCTCGACCGGGAGTTTCGAAGCGAGCAACTTGTCGACGCGGCGACCGTCGAGATCGACGACCTCGAAGCGCCATCCGAGCTTGTCGACCGTTTCGCCGAGCGTTGGGAAGCGGATCAGGCCGTCGAGCACGAGGCCGGCGACAGTGTCGAAGCTTCTGTTCTCGGGCAGCGTCACGTGCAGGAGTTCGGCCATTTCATCGACGGGCATCCAGCCCGCGAGCAGCCAGCTGCCGTCTTCGCGCTTGACCGCTTCCGGCTCATCATGGCCCTCGTCGGACCTGAAGGCGCCTGCGATCGCGTCGAGGATATCAGCCGGCGTCACCACGCCTTCGAAATGGCCGTATTCATCGTGAACCAGCGCCATCGGCGTCTCGGCTTCGCGCAGAACGTTCAGCGCGTCGAGCGCGTCGATCGAATCGGGCACGACCGGCGCCGGCCGAACATGGGCTTCGAGATCAAGCGGCTCGCCCCTCAGCGCCGGCCCCAGCAGCTCGCGAATGAGCAGGACGCCGATCATGTCGTCCATGTCGCCACGGCTGACGGGCAGGCGCGCATGCGTCGTCTCGACGAGCTTCTGGCGCAAGACATCGTCCGGCTCGCTGAGGTCAAGCCAATCCACCTCGGTGCGCGGCGTCATCAAGGCGCGCGCGGCGCGATCGCCAAGGCGCAGCACGCCCGCGATCATCTGCTGTTCGTCGGCTTCGATCGAGCCCGCCGAATGGGCCTCGGCGATAAGGGTCCTGATCTCCTCATCGGTCACTCCGGCCTGCAGCTCATTCGACTGGCCGATGAGCAGCAGCACGAGCCTCGTCGACGCATCCAGCAGCCAAACGACCGGCGCGCCGAGCGCCGAAAGCAACGCCATCGGCGCCGCCATCCGGCAGGCGATGGCTTCGGCATGGCGCAGGGCGATGCTCTTGGGCAGCAATTCGCCGATTACCACCGACAGATAGGTGATGAAGCCGACGACGCCGCCATAACCGATCCAATCCGCCGCCGATCCCGCCACGCCCTGAGCGCGCAATTCCTGGGAGAGGCGATGGCCGAGCGCCGCGCCGGAAAAAGCGCCCGCGAGAACGCCGACGAGCGTGATCCCGATCTGCACCGTGGAGAGGAATCGTCCCGGATGCTCCGCGAGCGCCAGAGCGGCGGCGGCGCCGCGGCGCCCTTCCGCGGCCATGGTCTTCAAGCGGATCTTGCGCGCCGAAACGATCGCCAGCTCCGACAACGAGAAAATACCGTTGATGACAATCAACACAAGCGCGACGGCAAGCTCAAACATGGGTCCTGATAGGGCTTTCTGCAGCGGCTCTCAAGCAAACGGCGTCGGCAAGCTGTCTGCGGTCGTGGTCGAGGACGAAGACATTTGTCTCATGGGCGTCGATCTTAGGGGAGAGGACGCCTCGAGCGTGCGGAAAAAAGATGAAAAGCCGCAGATCGGGATTTAACCGGACGGACGGCGGCCCTCAATCGCGCGCCGCGATCTCGATCTTCTTGATCACCCGCTCCGGCTCGGGGCGCGCCAGATCGATGGACAACAGGCCGTTGACGAGATCGGCGCCCAGCACCTGCATGCCTTCGGCCAGAAGAAAGGCGCGCTGGAACTGCCGGGCGGCGATGCCGCGATGGAGGAAATGGC
>NZ_JAKFWS010000065.1 GCF_021731785.1 Methylocystis sp. | reverse complement strand
ATGACGGCGTCATCGAGGTGAAGTCGGTGGCCCGCGATCCCGGCTCGCGCGCCAAGATCGCCGTGGTGTCGCGCGATTCTTCGATCGACCCGGTCGGCGCCTGCGTCGGCATGCGCGGCTCCCGCGTTCAGGCTGTCGTCGGCGAGCTCCAGGGGGAGCGCATCGACATCATTCCCTGGTCTGCCGACGCAGCGACGTTCATCGTCAATGCGCTGCAGCCCGCTGAGGTGGTCAAGGTCGTCCTCGACGAAGACAGTTCGCGCATCGAGGTCGTCGTTCCCGACGATCAGCTTTCGCTCGCCATCGGCCGCCGCGGCCAGAATGTGCGCCTCGCCTCGCAGCTGACGGGCTGGGACATCGACATTCTGACCGAGGCCGAGGAGTCGGAGCGCCGGCAGAGGGAATTCATCGAGCGCACGAAAGTGTTCATGGGCGCGATCGACGTCGACGAGGTCGTGGGCCGTCTGCTGGCCTCTGAAGGCTTCCGCTCGGTCGAGGAGCTCGCTTATGTCGATCTATCCGAACTGGGCTCGATTGAAGGTTTCGACGAGGAAACGGCCGGCGAAATTCAGAACCGCGCGAAGAATTATCTGGAGCGCATCGAGGCCGAGAATGAGGCGCGCCGAAAAGAGCTCGGCGTCGTCGACGAATTGCGCGAGATCGACGGCCTGACGACCGCGATGATGGTGAGGCTCGGCGAAAACGATGTGAAGACGATCGAGGATTTCGCCGGCTGCATCCCGGACGACCTTGTCGGCTGGAGCGAAAAGAAGGATGGCGAAACGGTCAAGCACGAGGGGTTTTTCGAGGGCATCGATCTGTCGCGCGAAGAGGCCGAAGCAATGATCATGACGGCGCGGGTGCGCGCCGGCTGGATCGAGGAGCCGGTCGCTGCGGTTGAGGCCGAGCCTGAAGCTGAGCCGCAAGGCGAATAGCGGATGTGATGGAAGGCATGACCCGCGAGCCGCATGTTTCGGAGAGGACCTGCATCGTGACGCGCCAGCGCGGCGCGCCCGAGGCGATGATCCGCTTCGTGTGCGGACCCGACGGCGCGCTTGCGCCCGACATCAAGGCGAGCCTGCCCGGCCGCGGCGTCTGGGTGACGGCGCGCGCCGACATCGTCGCGCAGGCGGCGCGCAAGAGTTTGTTCGCGCGCTCTCTGAAAACGCGTGTCGACCCGGCTCCGCAGCTTGCCGATGACGTCGACCGGTTGCTTGAGGCCGACTGTCTTAGGATGCTGTCGCTCGCCAACAAGGCAGGCGCCGTCATGGCCGGCTTTGGCAAGGTCGCCGAAGCGCTCGCGCAAGGCGGCGTCGGGGCGCTTGTCGAAGCGTGCGACGGTAGGGAAGACGGCAAGCGGAAGCTTGCCCAAGCGGCGCGGCGCGCAGGATCCACGGCGCCTGTCATCGGCTTATTTTCGTCGCTGCAATTGGATTTGGCGTTGGGGCGCACAAATGTGATACATGCTGCCCTCGCCGAGGGCGGGCCGAGCACGGCTTTTGTCGCGCGGTGCCGTCGACTTGCCGCCTATCGGGGCGTAAGCATCGACGGCGCGACCGCGGCGGGCGAAGAAATCGAAGCGAAGCCGGATAGCTGCGCAAAAGAAGGTTAACGGGTCGAGCGACCCAGGATTGGGAACTGGATGAGCGAAGGCGAGAACAGCGGCGACAAAACTCTGACCGTCGCGCCGTCGAAGACGTTGCACTTGAAGCAGCGACCGGTCGAGCACGGCATGGTCCGCCAGAGCTTCTCCCACGGCCGTTCGAAAGTGGTCGTGGTTGAGAAGGTAAAGCGCCGCGCCCCCGGGCACGTCGAAACGGCGAAACCCGCCGGCGCGCCGCCCGCGGTTGCGGAGCCGGCGGCGGCGGCCCCAAAAGTCGCGCCGAAATCCGAGGCCCAGCGTCCTGCGCCCGCGACGCGTTCAGGCTCCGGAGTCGTGCTGCGCGCATTGACCGACGAGGAGCGCGAGGCCCGCGCCCGCGCGCTGGTCGACGCCAAATCGCGCGAAGAGGATGATCGCCGCCGCGCCGAAATCGACGCGAAGGCCCGCGCGGATCGCGACGAGCGCGAGTTCGCCGAACGCGCCGCAGCCGACGCGCGCAAGCGCGAGGAAGAAGATCGTCTCGCGCGCGAAGCGGAATCGAAGCGTAAATCCGAGGATGAGGCGCGTCGTCGACTGCCGCCGGAAGCCGCTGGGCTAACGCCGCCGCGCGTAGCGCCCAGCGCCGCAATGCCGCGGCCGGCCGCCGCGCGTCCGGGGGGAGAAACCGAGCAACTGCGCCGCCCGCCGGTGCGCCAGATCGGCGGCTTTTCGCCGCCCACTCCACCGCGGCCGGCGCCTTCCCGCAGCGGCGCCATGAAGGATCGCGGCCGCCTGACACTCGCCACGGCCACAGCCGGAACCGACGAAGAGCGCACGCGCTCGGTCGCCTCCTTCAAACGCCGGCAGCAGCGCCTGTTCCGGGGCCAGGTGGAGCAGAAGGAAAAGATTTCCCGCGAAGTCGTTCTGCCCGAGACGATCACAATTCAGGAACTCGCGAACCGCATGTCGGAGCGCGCGGTCGACGTCATCCGCCTGCTGATGAAGCAGGGCGAGATGTACAAGATCACCGACGTCATCGACGCCGACACTGCGCAGCTGGTCGCCGAGGAAATGGGTCACGCCGTCAAGCGCGTCGCGGAATCGGACGTCGAGGAAGGCCTGTTCGACACGCCCGACGCCGAGGCCAATCTTGAGCCGCGCCCGCCGGTCGTCACCATCATGGGCCATGTCGACCACGGCAAGACGTCGCTGCTCGACGCCATTCGTCACGCCGATGTGGTCGCTGGCGAGGCGGGCGGCATCACCCAGCATATCGGCGCTTACCAGGTCACGTCGCCGGGCGGGCAGCCGATCACCTTCATCGATACGCCGGGCCACGCCGCCTTCACGGCGATGCGCGCGCGCGGCGCCAAGGTGACTGACATCGTCGTGCTGGTCGTCGCGGCCGACGACGGCGTCATGCCGCAGACGATCGAGGCGATCAATCACGCCCGCGCCGCCCATGTGCCGCTGATCGTCGCCGTCAACAAGATCGACAAGCCGGACGCCAAGCCTGAGCGGGTGCGCACCGAACTGCTGCAGCATGAGGTGCAGGTCGAGTCCATGGGCGGCGAGACGCTCGAAGTCGAAGTCTCGGCGAAGCAGAAGACCAATCTCGACAAGCTGCTCGAACTGATCGCGTTGCAGGCCGAGGTGCTCGACCTCAAGGCCAACCCCGATCGCGCCGCCGAAGGCACGGTCATCGAGGCGCGTCTCGATAGGGGTCGCGGCCCGGTGGCGACCATGCTGGTCCAGCGCGGCACGCTTCATGTCGGCGACATTGTCGTCGCGGGAACCCAGTGGGGCCGCGTGCGCGCGCTGCTCGACGATCAGGGCGCCTCCCGTCCCGAAGCCGGTCCGAGCCTGCCGGTCGAAATTCTCGGCTTCAGCGGCACGCCCGAAGCCGGCGACCGCGTCGCCGTGGTCGAGTCGGAAGCCCGCGCGAGGGAGATCGCCGAATATCGCGAGCGTATGAAGCGCGACAAGATCGCCGCTCGCGGCGGTTCCGCGCGCGGTTCGCTCTCCGACATGATGAGCCAGCTCAAGACGGCGGGCCGCAAGGAATTTCCGCTCGTCATCAAGGGCGACGTGCAGGGTTCGGTCGAAGCCATCGCCGCGGCGCTCGAAAAGCTCGGCACCGAAGAGGTCGGCGCGCGCATCGTGCATGCCGGCGTCGGCGGCATTTCGGAATCCGATATCTCGCTTGCCGAAGCCTCCAACGCCGCGGTCATCGGCTTCAATGTGCGCGCGCACAAAGAGGCGCGCGACGCCGCCGAACGCTCCGGCATCGAGATCCGCTATTACAACATCATCTACAATCTCGTGGATGACGTGAAAGCGGCGATGTCCGGCCTGTTGGCGCCGACGCTGCGCGAGACCATGCTCGGCAATGCGACGATCCTCGAAGTCTTCGATATTTCGAAGGTCGGCAAGGTCGCCGGCTGCCGCGTCACCGACGGCAATGTCGAGCGCGGCGCCAATGTCCGGCTCATCCGCGACAATGTCGTCGTCCATGAAGGCAAGCTCTCCACCCTCAAGCGCTTCAAGGACGAGGTCAAGGAAGTCGCCGCCGGACAGGAGTGCGGCATGGCGTTCGAGAACTACCAGGACATGCGCGCCGGCGACGTCATCGAGTGCTACCGCGTCGAGGAGATCAAGCGGACGCTGTAGTCCATTCGTCGCGATCATCGCCCGTCATTGCGAGCAGCGAAGCGACGAAGCAATCCAGGAAGGCCGCTTCATGGGCCTGGATTGCTTCGCTTGGCTCGCAATGACGACTTTTTTCAAGCTTACGCAACCAAGCAGCTGTTATGTCCAGAGCGCATCACTCACAGGCCGGCGCGCCGTCGCAGCGCATGTTGCGCGTCGGCGAACTCGTGCGCCACGCTCTGGCGCAGATGTTCTCGCGCGGCGACATCAATGATCCCGTGCTGGACAAGCATGTCGTCACGGTTTCGCGCGTGAAGATGAGTCCCGATCTCAAGCTCGCGACGATTTATGTCATACCTCTCGGCGGACAGGACGAACCCGAAGTGCTTGCCGCCCTCGATCGACACAAGCGGTTTCTGCGCGGGGAAATTGCACATGAGGTGAATTTGAAATTCGCGCCCGAAATCCGCTTTCGCATCGACGACACATTCGACAATGTGTCGCGCATCGACGCGCTGCTCAGCTCTGACCGTGTGAAGCGCGATCTCGCCGACGGCGACGACGGCGAAAAGAATGGCGTCGACGAATGAGCAAAAAAAGATCGGACCGCGTCGTCGTGGACGGTTGGGTGGCGCTGGATAAGCCGGTCGGCATCACCTCGACGCAGGCGGTGTCGCGCCTTAAGCGCATTTACAACGCGCAAAAAGCCGGCCATGCCGGCACGCTAGATCCGCTCGCGTCCGGCATTCTTCCCGTCGCCTTCGGTGAAGCGACCAAGACCGTGCCTTTTGTGCAGGACGGCGAGAAAGCCTACCGCTTCACCGTGCGGTGGGGAGTCGAGACCGACACGGACGATTCCGATGGACGCGTGACGCAGGAGAGTGCGGCGCGGCCAGAGCGCGCCGCCATCGAAGCTTTGCTGCCAGAGTTTACCGGCGAGATTTTGCAGACGCCGCCGCAATTCTCGGCGATCAAGATCGCCGGCGAGCGCGCCTATGACATTGCGCGCGAGGGCGAGCATGTTGAGTTGAAGCCCCGTGCGGTCAGGATCGACTCGCTGACGCTGATCGAAGCCTCGCGCGACGAGGCGACATTCGTCATGGAGTGCGGCAAGGGCGCCTATGTGCGCGCGCTCGCCCGCGATCTCGGCCGCGGTTTGGGTTGTTTCGGCCACGTCACGGCCCTGAGACGCACGCGCGTCGGCCCCTTCGCCGAAGAAGACGCCTACACGCTCGATGAGATCGAAACTCAGAACATGGCCGGAGCGGCGCTGCTGTCGGTCGAGGCCGGATTGGCGGATTTGCCCTGCGTCGTCGTCGATCGCGACACGGCGGCGCGGCTGCGGCGCGGCGGCTCGGTGATTCTGCGCGGCCGCGACGCGCCGCATGAGGGCGTCGTCTACGCTGCTTGCGGCGGCGTGCCGGTCGCCTTCGGCGAAATCGTCCAGGGCGCGCTCGCGCCGGCGCGGGTATTTAATCTGCCGTTCTAATCGACCTTGGTCGATTTCTTGGGGCTCGCGCTTCTTGCCCGGCCTTTAGCAGACCGCCAAACGTACTCGGCGCCGGCGAATTGATCTCGGGTCAAGAAGCTTGTTGTATAGGCCAGACGATTTGCTTCATATGACCCGACCGCCCAAACTCCTCGTCTTTGATTCCGGCCTCGGCGGCCTCACGGTCTTTGCCGAGATCGTCAAGCTGCGGCCGCATGCGGACTACCTGTATTGCGCGGATGACGCTGGCTTTCCCTATGGGTCTTGGAAGGAGCCCGAGCTCATTGAGCGCGTGACGAAGCTCATGGGCGAGCTGATCGCCGATCACGCGCCGGATATGGTCGTCATCGCCTGCAACACCGCGTCGACGATCGTTCTGCCCTCTCTGCGCGTCGACTGGCCGGCCTTGCCCTTTGTCGGCACCGTGCCGGCGATCAAGCCGGCGGCCGAGCGCACGCGGTCAAAGATGATCTCGGTGCTTGGCACGCCGGGCACGGTGGCGCGCGATTATACGCAAAACCTCATCGCGACATTCGCGGCGCATTGCGCGGTGACGCTCGTCGGCTCAAAGCGCCTGGCGAGTCTCGCCGAGCGCTATATGCATGGGGAGAGGGCGAGCGACGCCGACATCGCCATCGAAATTGCGCCCTGCTTTAAAGAAGAAAGCGGCAGGCGCACCGACGCCGTCGTTCTTGCGTGCACGCATTATCCGCTGTTGATCGATGAGTTCGAACGGCTTGCGCCCTGGCCGGTGGAATGGATCGACCCGGCGCCGGCGATCGCGCGTCGCGCGGATCAGTTGCTCGGCGAGCGCTTCGGCGCCGACGCGGCGGCGGACCAGCCAGCGTTTCGCCGCGCCGTCTTTACCAGCGGCGCCCGTCCTTCGGAACCGCTCGCCGCAACGCTCGCGCGCTACGGTCTGGGATGAGAGTTCGCGTCGACGCCAGCGTCCGCGCGCGCGTAAGCGATCGGGCGCGCCAAAAAAACGGGATGCGCCGCACTTATCGTCCGCTCTGCTGCGTCGTCGCGCGACATGCCTGATCGGAAAGGCGCGTGAGGCGCTCTTCGCTCATTCCGGCGCGCGTCAGAAAGGCCTGCGCCTTCCGGGCGGCGTCAGCGTCGCCCGACGCGACGGCGGACTCATACAAAATGCGCGCGTCCGCGGGCGTGCGCTGCACGCGCCAGTTCTGCTCGGCGAGACGCAGCGCCCTGGCCGGATCGCGCAGCAAATAAAGCGTGAAACGCGCCTCATCGCCAAGGTGGAAAGCCTCGCCGCGACGGCGGGAGGCGGCAAAGCGCTCCTCGATCAGCGATACATGCTCAGCAAGACCTTCCGCGCCGAGTCGCTGCTCAGCGAGCGCGAGGCGCAATAGCGCGGCGTCGATGCGGGCCTCGCCGGCGAGCAGCGCCGCCGCATCTGCGAAACGCTCTTCGTCAAGCAAGAAGTCGGCGTAAGCGGCGAGGAGATAGGCGGTCGGCTTGGCGGCCTCGATCGCCTTCTTGAACGCACGTTCGGCGCGTTGCGCCTCGCCCCGCCTTGCAACGATCTCGGCGAGAATGGTCAGCGCCCATCTTTGTCTCTCGGGCGTCGCCTTAGGTCGCTCTTCGAGCGTTTGCTCAAGCGCATCCGCCGCTTCGCGCGACCCGCCCATGAGGCTCGCCGCATCACACACACAGGCGACAGTCAGCAGCGGCTCGCTAGATGCGGCAAGCGGCGCGCAGCTCGCGCGCGCCTCATCCAAATGGCCGAGGACTTTGCTGATCGCCGCGCGCATAAGCCATGCTTGAAGATTGGCTGGATCGGATTTTATCACGGCGTCGACGTCGGCGAGCGCGCCGTCAAAGTCATGGCGATTCTGCGCGATCATCGCGCGCAGCAGAAGCGCCTTCGCTGGAGGCTCCGCCAATTTCCACAAGGGCGCAAGAACGCCGGCCGCATATCCGAAATAGCGCGGATCGGAGTCTTCGCTGCCGAGCGTCACAAATTTCTGCGCGAGTTCGATTGAGGCTGCGACATCGCCCGATCGCGCCCGCAGATCGCGCAATTCGGCTCCCATCGGCGCAGCGGCGCGCGGCAACCGCTCCAAAAACTGATTGTCGTCGGTGGGAACGAAAGGCGCGCCGAACGCGTTGGCGCAGGCCATAGCTGCGACGCACATACATGACATAAACATAAAGAGTCGCATCAGCGCTCGCCCATTCCGCGCTCGCAACGCGTCGAGATCGAGAGGTGGAATATTTTTTGAGCCTTGTAAAAAATATGAACCGATCGTATCGTGCGCGCAACGGGTAGTTAGTGTTCGATAACTTCCCGTGGAGCATCATTTCTTGGCTGGGAATATTTATTTGAGTGAGGGTTTGATGGCTCGCACGAACATGGCCAGCATGGCCGACATGACCAAGCAATTATTCGCCGCGCTCTTCCTGTTCTCCGCTTTGCTTATTCCAGGACCGGGGCGCGCCTCGGACCACGCCGATCCCATGTGGCTCGCGGAGGACGAACAGGAAGCCAACATCACCGGCCTCTTCTTTTACCCCGACGGCGACCGGTGGGTCGCAATCCTCGACGTGCGCCGCTCGCTGATCGGGTCGCCGCCCTACAATCTCGAGCCCTTCGAATATGACATCCATCTGGATTTTCACACGAAGCTCCGCTTCGACAAGGCCGAAGACGTCGCGCGCTACGGCGCCACGATCGAAGCTCCCGAGGGCATAGCGCCGGACGCCACCATTCGGGTCCGTCTCAACAACGATACGACGGTGAAGGAGAAGTCCTTCAAAGGACTCGGCGATCCGCAAAACATCCAGGTTTATTCTGGCATTCGCGACGATCCGTTCATCTTTCCTCGATTCTTCAAGGTGAACGTCGTCACTATGGCGTTCAGCATTCCGAAATCCGCTTTTCCCGAACATGCAGAGAATTGGCTGCTGTGGGCCACAAGCAAGCGCGTGAACGGCGGCGAGCAGATCGACCACGTCGGACGCTCGAACCGCACACAGCTCGGCCGCTTCGAAATCTTAAATACCATTCCGCCGTCGCAGCATATGGCGGAGATTCGCGAAAAGGGCGAGTCTCGGGCCAAGATTCAGGACTTTCTCAAGCAATGGCTGCCGCCGCTCGCCAATTTGAATCAGTTGAGCGGCTTTTTCATTCGCCACTACGACTCCGTTCCCGATGTGATGGTGTTCACCACGACGCGGCCGCCCGGATTTCCAAACGGCCGTCGTCTCGAGGATGACGTCGCGCTGCTCACCTGCGCGCAGGGCGATTGTCCGCTCCAGGAAAACGCTTTCATCGACACGACGCAATGGCCGCGCGCAACGGTCAACGACAAGCCTCTGTCGAATGAATTTCCCTATCTTGCGGAGCCTTGGCCGTTCAAACCCCAGCCTGAGGGTGCACCCGGGCCTTACGTCTATCGTTTTTTTGCGCGGCCGGCCGTGCAGATCGGGATCGTCGCGCTTGTCTTGCTTCTAATTCTTCTCAGCGTGATTCGCTGGTTCAGACGACGGGCCGCCTTTTAGGCATGTAACGGATTTTGCAGCGCCGCGTCTTGCGCGGCGCGATCTTTCCTTCCGCCGCGGCGTCGATCGCTGCGGCGCACACGGCACACGAATTTTGGGCATTCGACATTGGGGAGGGTACGATGCTCGATAGATTCCTGCGGAGCTTGGCGATCGCGGCGGCGCTGGCTGGCGCTTGCGGATCGATCGGCGGCGCGGCGAGAGCCAGCGAGGATTGCGGCTCCGGCGCCGGCAACGTTAAGGACGAAGCCATGTGCGTCGGACGCACGCCGGAGTCCATGCCCGGCGCGGATGACGATTATTACGCCGACATGGATTACGGCGCGACCAAACATCCGGAAGATCTGGCCAAGGCCTTGCAACCCTATCTTCCTGGCGTCACGCCCGAGGCGGCGCTCAAAGCGGCGGTGATCGGGCGCAATAATTGGGTGGTGTGGACCGCCGGCAACGATCGGCTGTGGGACGTCTTGAACAAGAAGTCCTTCGGCGGACTCGATTTCCTGAAGACCTTATCGAGCCATCCGAGCCTCACGAAATTCAGCCGCGACAATCGCTGGAGCTATTTAGGGCTGGTCAATGAGCCCTGCTTCAAGAAGGCGACCGGCCCCCGCGCGGATCGCTTCGGCCTCTGGCTCGACACGCGCGATCCGAGCTGCCCGCCCGATCCTTTCGAGGACGAAGCGAAATATCCTGGCGTCAAGATCGGGGCGCGCGGACGCAGCGACAAGTTTCCGGTGGGCTCCTACTACGGTTATGCGACCGGCATCGTGGGGCTGAGATTATTCCCAAATCCCGACTTCGATGAAGCAGCGGAAAAGAATTGGAATCCGGAGCGCTTTTACAAAGATCCCGACTATTACAACAATAAGGATCTGGTGCGCCCCTATCGCGTCGGTATGTCCTGCGGCTTTTGC
This sequence comes from Methylocystis sp., assembly GCF_021731785.1. Lineage (GTDB taxonomy): Bacteria > Pseudomonadota > Alphaproteobacteria > Rhizobiales > Beijerinckiaceae > Methylocystis. The sequence continues at coordinate 8,463 of NZ_JAKFWS010000065.1, read as the reverse complement.
CATGTCAGCCCCAATCCGACCAATCCGCCGGCCGACCCGGAGAATCCGAAATGGGAGAATCTGAATTCCAATCCGGGCGCGCAATATTTCTGGTGGGACCGCATCTTCACCTATGCGGCCGATCCGAAGGATTTCTCCTGGCAATTTTTCCACGTTTCGCGGCCGGGCGCGCTCGACACATCGCTGGTCTCAACCGACTACATCATCAATCCGCGAACGATGAACGCGATCTACCAGCTCGGGCCGCGCGTGGGACTCGCCTTGAAATTCGGCCAGGAAAAGCTCAATGGGGGCGAGAAGCAGAACAAGCAGTTCAACGAATATGTTCCCGCCAATTCGCCGCTCACGCAGTTCTTCAAGGCGCCCGATACGGTGTTCACGCCGCGCGTTCTGAAGGATGGCGCGGATTCGGTCGGCGCGCTGGGTTCCTTCAACCGGGTCTTTGTCAACATTGGCCTGTTCAGCGAGGAATGGCTCGAGCACTTTAACGCCGTGATCGGCGGCAAGCCGATCACCCCCATTCCGATTGCGACGGGACGCGCCCATTCCACCTATTGGCAGGCGAATGAGGCGCAGACTCCCAACACCGCGCTGTTCTTCGTCGCAACCGCCAAGCCCGACTATCTGAAGAACGCGCCGGGCGGAGACAAATATGTCGCCGCCGATTCGGCGACCCTCGAGCGCGGCAAGGAGGTGTTCGGCGAACGCTGCCTGCGCTGCCATTCGAGCAAACTGCCCGAGAAGACCTTCAGCTACTTCCCGAACAAGGGGTGCGTCGGCAAGGACTATCTGACCTGCTGGAAAAATTATTGGTCGTTCACCAAGACCGACGAGTTCAAGCAGGAGGCGAAGAAGATCGCCAAGGCGAGCGACTTCCTCACCGATAACTTCCTGTCGACCGATCTTCGCGTTCCGGTGTCTCTGCTGGAAACCAACGCCTGCAGTCCGCTCGCGACCAATGCGATCCGCGATAACATTTGGAACGATTTCTCCTCGACCTCTTATAAGGAGTTGCCTTCGGTCGGAACGATCACCGTCCACGATCCCTATACGGGCGCGCCGCGCCCCTATGAGATGCCGGCGGGCGGTCGCGGCTATACGCGGCCGGCGTCGCTCGTCAGCCTGTGGTCGACCGCGCCCTTCCTGCTCAACAACAGCGTCGGCAAATTCTACGAGAGCCCGTCGGTGGAAAGCCGGTTGAAGTCCTTCGACAGTTCGATCGAACAGATGCTGTGGCCGGAGAAACGCGGCGGCAGCGCTTATGAGCAATATGGCCAGAAGGACATCGAATATGTCACGGCCTCGGGCAAGAAGCTGCACGGCGTCGTCGATGTGACGACGGAGAGGAGCTATCTGCGCGTGCCGAAAGGCTATCTCCCTGACCTGCTGCAGGTGGCCGATAACGCGAATGAAGACGTGAAATGGCTTGTCGACGCGTTGCGCCTGAGCAATTTCGTCGACAAGGACGGCATCGCCATCGGCCCGATCCCGAAAGGCACGCCGGTGCAGCTGATCGGCAATATCGATCTCGATAAACATGAGGATCCGATCGAGAATCTGCTGCACAAGGCGAAAGTGCTGAAGTTGCTCGCCAAGCTGAAGCTCACGCTGAAGGTGCTGCCGCCGAATGCGAGCGACGATCAGGCGCGCGCGGCTTTCGCCCACTCCTACGGCGATTTGCTCGAACTCAACAAATGTCCGGACTTTGTCGTCAATCGCGGTCACTACTTCGGCACCGATTATTTCGCCGAGGAGCCGGGGCTGAGCGACGCCGATAAGAAGGCTCTGATCGCATTCTTGAAAACCATGTGAAGCGTCGGAGGCCCGGGCCGCCAAGGCGCGTCCGGGCCAACCGACGAAGTAGGGGAAACGACCATGAGCCTCAGCGACAAGGCGAGCTTTGAATATGTGGTGGTCGGCTCGGGCGCAGGCGGCGGCACCGTGGCGGCGCGCCTCGCTGAGGCCGGCTGCAAGGTGCTAGTGCTGGAGGCGGGCGGCGATCCGCTGACCCTTCAAGCCGGCGACGCGGCCTATCCCGATGAAGAGCGTCTTCCCGACGATTATCGTGTTCCGGTATTTCACGCCTGCTCGACCGAGAATCAGGCGATGCAATGGGATTTTTTCGTCCGCCATTACGGAGACCAGGAACTCCAGAAAAAGGACGAGAAATATCGCGAGTACGATCATAGCGGCAAGCGCGTCGACGGCGTGCTCTATCCGCGCGCCGGCTGTCTCGGCGGCTGCACCGCGCATAATGCGATGATCATGGTCTATCCGCACAATGCGGACTGGGACCATATAGCCGATCTCACCGGCGACTCTTCTTGGCGCGCCGACAATATGCGCGGCTATTTCGAAAAGCTCGAGAACTGCAATCATCGCTTCTTCTTCCGCCTGCTCGGCATGCTCGGGATCAATCCAACGCGCCATGGCTGGAAGGGCTGGCTGCGTACCGAGAAGAACGTCCCCAAGGCCGCGCTCGGCGATTTCGACCTCGTCGAAGCCTTGAAGATATCGATCCTGGCGGCGATCGGCCGGTCGCCGTCGCTCCTGCAGCGGGGCTTGTGGTGGCTGCTCGGCAAGGGCGACCCCAATGATTGGCGGCTGGTCCGCGAAAACGCCTTCGGCCTGCATTACCCGCCGCTCAATACGCGCAAGCACGAGCGCATGGGCACGCGCGAGCGGCTTGTCGAGACGCAGCAGAAATATCCCGATAATCTGACCATCGAACTCGACGCGCTGGCGACGCGCGTATTGTTCGACGACAATAATCGCGCGATCGGCGTCGAATATCGCAAGGGCGCGAAGCTCTATCAGGCGCATTATGATCCGAGCGGAGAGCCCGGCGAGACACGCTCGGTCTATGCGACGCGCGAGGTGATCCTCGCTGGCGGCGCCTTCAACACGCCGCAACTGCTGATGCTCTCCGGCGTCGGCGCCAAAGAGGAGTTGGCGCAGTTCGGCATCAAGACGCGGATCGATCTTCCGGGCGTCGGCAAGAATCTGCAGGACCGCTATGAGGTCGGCGTCGTCAATCGCGTCAAGGACGATTGGGGCATCTTGAAAGGCGCAAAGTATAAGAACACCGACACCCAATACGCCGAGTGGCTGCGCACGCAGAACGACTACACCGGCTCCGTCTATGGCACGAATGGCGCCGTGCTTGCCGTCATCAAGCGCTCGGCGAACGAGCGACCGTTGCCCGATCTCTTTTGCTTCGGCGTGCTCGCCGATTTTCGCGGCTATTATCCCGGTTATTCGAAGCGGGTCGTCGAGCGGCTCAATTGTCTCACCTGGGCCGTGCTCAAGGCGCACACCAACAACCGCGCCGGCTATGTGAAGCTTAAATCGACCAATCCGCTCGAGCGTCCGGAGATCAATTTCCGCTATTTCGCTGAGGGCACGCCCGATCGCGACGAGGATCTCGATTCGGTGGTCGACGGCGTGAAATTCGTGCGCGCGCTCACGCGTCCGCTCATCGAACTCGGCGTCGTCGAAGAGGAAGAATCGCCCGGCGGCGACATGACGAGCGACGAGCAGATTCGCGACTTCGTGCGCTATCAGTCCTGGGGCCATCACGCCTCCTGCACTTGCGCCATCGGACCGGACGGAGCCAGCGACGCGGTTCTCGATTCGAATTTCCGCGTGCGCGGCGCGAAGAGCCTGCGGGTCGTCGACGCCTCGGTGTTCCCGCGCATTCCCGGATTCTTCATCGTGAGCGCGGTATATATGATCGGCGAGAAGGCGGCGGATGCGATCCTCGCCGACCGCTAGGCGGACGTCGGGCGCATCGCCGGTTTCGCAAAGGCGGCGGAACAGTTCTGTGCGCCGAGTCTTGGGGGTCTTGCTGCTTGCACTTGCATTCGGCGCGTTGGCGACCCCGGCGCATGCGCATACCGAATTCGCGTCACTCGGCGCCTTCTGGTCGGGCGCCGTCCATTTCCTGCTCAGTTTTGAACGCCCGGCGCTCATCGTCGCTTTCGCGATCTGGGCCGGGACGCAACAACAGCGCGCCGACGCCGCTCTGGTCGGCGCGATCGGTCTCGGCGCCTTCGCCGCGGCGCTTGCGATGCGTCAGAAAGGCATCGAAAGCCATTCCGCTGTGACGATGGCGATCGTCGCTCTGGTCTTGCTTGGCGCAGCAGGCGTCGCTCGTCTTCAACTTGGCGTGCGGCCGGTTCTGATCGCGGCCCTCTTGTGCGGCCTAGTCGCGGGCGCGATCGGCGCCGCGGGCGAAACGATCGGGGATCGAGCGCTCAACGCGAGCGCGTTGGCGCTGGTCGCTGCGGCCCTCGCAGCCTATACGCTCATGGCGGCGTCCTTTGCCGCGCGATGGCGACACGCCCGCCTCGGCTGAGGCTCTGCGTCGGCGCCGTCACGATTGCGGCGGCCGTTTGCGCTTCAGGATATGCACGAATTTGTGGATCCGGCTGATCCTCTGCGCGCTCGCGGCGCAGCTCGCCCTCGCTCTGCAGACCGAATCCGCGCGCGCGCATCTCTCCTCCGACAGCTATCTTCATATCGATGTCGATGCACAAGGGCGCCCGAGCGGGCAATGGGACATCTCGCTACGCGATCTCGACGCCGCGATCGGACTCGCGCCCGATGACGGAGTCATCACCTGGGGCCGATTGAAAGCGCGGCGCGACGCGATCGAAGCATATGCCTATGATCGACTGTCGATCGACGGCTGCGCGCTACGCCCGAGCGACATGCGCGTCGACCGTCATGCCGGCGCGGCCTATGCGGTGCTGCGGTTCAACGCCGAATGTCAGCCTACGCGAGCGCCGCGACGCCTCCATTACCGGCTGCTCTTCGATCTGGATCCGACGCATCGTGGACTTCTCACGCTCGTGACGCCTGCCGGCGAGCAGTCGGAAGTTCTGTCGCCCGATCGCGCCGACGTTGATCTCGATCGCGTTGATGATGCGACGTCCGGCTCCTTCCTTCACTTCGTCGGCTTCGGCGTCAGCCACATTCTGTTCGGCTATGATCATCTGCTGTTCGTCGCCGTGCTGATGATCTTCGCCGCCTTTCGCCGCAGCGAGAATGGCTGGAAGCCGCTCGACGGCTTTGGCGAAAGCGCGCTGCAGACCTTGACGATCCTGACCGCTTTTACCTTGGCGCATGGCGTCACATTGTCGTTGTCGCTGTTTCATTTCATCGACGCGCCGGCCAGATTCGTCGAGCCTGCGGTCGCCGCGACGATCATGGGCGCGGCGATCGACAATCTGCTGCCCCTTCTATCAATTGCACGCTGGACCATCGCATTCGGCTTTGGCCTGGTGCATGGCCTCGCCTTCGCGACGGCGCTCGGCCCGATGCGTCTGTCGACGTCTGGACTGCTGTATGCGCTTGCCGGCTTCAACGGCGGGGTCGAGCTCGGCCAGATCGCCGTCGCTCTATTGCTCATGCCGCTTGTGTTTACGGCGCGGCGCAAGACACTTTATGTCAGTTTTATTGCGCCGGCGCTGACAGTGGTCGCTTTCCTTCTCGCGCTGCTCTGGTTCGTTGACCGTGTCGAAGCGCTGCGATAATCTTCGCGTCATCTGCAAACGCACGCAGAGAAAAGCGCAAGACTCAATTTTCAGTACGATTGATCGGTAGGTCATCGTTGATGCTCCGGCCATTTTCTGCGAACTGGCCGCGAAACTCCCTCCGCGAACGAAACATCATGAGCTCGAAATGCAGAGCGATGGGTTCGGCCGCTTGTCATCGCACATGAGACCGCCGGGCCGATGTCCTTGACCGGCTCGATCGCGCGCCAACGCCCGCGCATGCCGATATCCGCGCAAGAGAGATGAGGGAACGAAGATGCATCAACTTTCAGGCAAGGAATTCCAGATCGGCCTCACAATGTCCGGCGCGATTTCGGCTGGCGCCTATACCGCGGGCGTCGTCGACTTCCTGGTTGAGGCGCTGGAGTGTTGGGAACAGGCGCGCGCCGCTGACGAGAACGGATCGGTTCCCAATCATCGCGTCGGAATCAAGGTGATATCCGGCGCCTCGGCCGGCGCGATCACGGCGGCGATCGGCGCTATCGCCCTTGCGGAGAAGTCCGAGTCCAAGTCCTTTGCGACGGCCGGCTTCGTCTATCGCTACACGCTTCAAAAGCTTTATGACTCCTGGGTTGTCCGTTCGACCCTCGATTCGGGCGACGCGAGCGTCCGAGACTTCCTTGTGCTCGACGATCTCGATACGCGCCCGCCGGCGACGGCGGACTTCTCGCGGACCAGCGCGGTGCCGTTTCCGGGCAAGAACGATCCCATTCCCGTCGCTTCACTGCTCAATTCACGCCTGCTCGATGAAATCGCCGCGCAGGCGATCGCCGTTGAACAGGTCGAAGGACCACGGCCCTATGTCTCGGCGACGCTCCATATTTATCTCACGCTCTCCAATCTGCGCGGCGTGCCATGGACCTTGCCCTTCAGCGGCGGCGACTATCACATGATCTCCCACGGCGACCGCGCCCATTATGTGCTGAGTGGCGTCGGCTCTTGGGCGACGAGCAGCGATTTCGCCGACCACGACCCATCCGCCAAACTCGACATCGGGACGATCGCCAGCGCTGCGGCCAGAGACCAATGGAAGGATTATGCCGTCTGCGCCCTGGGCTCCTCCGCCTTTCCGGTGGGGCTGGCGCCGCGCCTCATCGGCGCAAGGCCCAGGGAAGACTATGATGGACGGCGGTTTCCCAGCGCCGACATCGCGCGAATCGATAATCTCAAGCCGCAATGGCCGCCGGCCGTAGAAGCTGAAAATCCCTTCTGGTTCACCTGCGCGGACGGCGGCATCATCGACAATGATCCGTTCGAATACGCCCGCTTCACGCTAAAGGACAAGGCGACCGACGCCGGCCTTCCCTGGGACCTCGATTCGGCGGATCGGGCGGTCGTCATGATCTCGCCCTTTCCGGAACCGAAGCCGATCCGCAACGAAGGCGAGCCCGCGATCGATATCGTCAGCCTGTTCTCTTCGCTGATGCCATCGCTGATCGATCAGGCGCGCTTCAAGCCGAGCGAACTCGCCCTTGCCGTCGACCCCGATCACGGCAGCCGCTATCTCATTGGTCCGCGCCGCGTCGTCGGGGGCAAATTGCAGCGCTATGGCATCGCCAGCGGTCTGCTTGGCGGCTTCGGCGGCTTCGTCGCCCGCGCGTTCCGCGATCACGACTATCAACTCGGATGACGCAATTGTCAGAAGTTTCTGATGACCTCATTCGCCGTCCCCGCCAATCATCCGATCGTGACGGACTGGCCGCCGCAGGTCGACAAGGCGCGGTTCGCGGCCATGCGCGAAGCGAGCGACCCTCCAGGCGCCGTCTCTTACTGCCTCGTGCCGCTCTATGGCTCAGCGAAGGCGACGATCGAGCTCCCGCCTTGGCCGCAGATTACCCAGGCGGACCTCGACCGGCTGATGACGCGCATTGGCTTGCGCTTTGATCGCGTGGCGCCGATGGTGATCGAACAAAATGTCGGCGGTTTCCTCGGCTTCCTCCTCCAGCTGGTGCTGTTGCCCGGCGTGAGAAATGCGCCAGGGCTCATTCGCGACAAGGTTCTCAAGTTCGCGAGGCTGACGATCCTCGGCGATCTCGTGCGCCGCAATCAGATCACGGGCTGGGATCTGCCCGAAGGTCTTGGCGTCGATGCCGACGATGCGCGGCTGGTCATCGGAGAACTGCTCGCACCCAAATATGACGAGCGAAACATAGAGGGCATTCGCAGAGCCGTGGCGCCGATGAGCGCCGCGCTAAACACCGCAAATATCACCCAGGTTCTCGAACGGCTGAAACAGACTCGCGGGCCGTTCCAGGTTTGGGAGGCGCCATGGCGGGACAAGAACGGCGGCCGGCTCTTCACGCTGGAGAGCCGCAAGCCCAATCTCATCGGCGGCGCCGTTGGCGCTTATCTCGGCGTCGGCTTCTTCAAGCAGAATGTAGATCCGCCGGGCGTGTAAGCGTCCAAACCGGCGCCTCCGCTGCGCGTCTTAATGATCAAACCGCGCTATGCCGAGCATTGACAGCCGCACGGCAAGCTCGAGGGCAAGCGTCGAGCATCAAGGAGAAGAAGTAATACCGATCCCCATTGAAGCAGACTCATTGGGTCTTCACGAATCGTCTTTCGTCTGATTCTAGTTGGCGAACTCCAGGGGGTTCGCCATGGCGGCTGCGATTGGACTGCGGGAAGACTTTGACGCGGATGCGCTTCGGGCGATTGCGAAGCGCGCGAAAGATGGGCCTCAGGCACGCAGGCTCCTGGCGCTCGCCGCAATTTACGACGGCGCGCCGCGCGGCGAGGCGGCGAAGATTGGCGGCGTGACGCTCCAGGTCGTTCGCGACTGGGTTTTGCGCTTCAATGCGCATGGCGAGAGTGGCCTCGTTGACCGCAAGGCGCCGGGTCAACCGTCGCTCTTGAAGAACGAACATCGCGCCGCGCTCATGCGCATGATCGAGGACGGTCCGAC
>NZ_JAKFWS010000091.1 GCF_021731785.1 Methylocystis sp. | reverse complement strand
ATCTCGATCGGCTGCGGCGCGAGCCGGCCTAACCTGAAACAAAGGGCGCGCGATGGCCGCCTTCGAGCGCATTTTAGTGACGGGCGGCGCCGGATTCGTCGGCGGCCATCTCTGCGCCGCCTTGGCCAAGGCCTATCCGCAGGCCGCCCGGGCGATATTGTTGCGTCCCGGCGAATGTGGCGGCCATCAGGGTTTCGCGGCGGCCATCGCCGATCTCGTCGACGAAGCCGCGATCGACGCGCTCGTTGCGCGCCTGCGCCCCGACCTCATCGTTCATCTCGCGGGACAGGCGTCGATCGGTCAGGCGCAGCACGCGGCTGAATTGACCTGGCGGGTGAATTTTCACGGCTCCTTCGCGCTCGGCGCGGCGGTCGCCCGGCACTGTCCCTCGGCGACGTTTCTCTTCGCCTCGACGGCCGCCGCTTACGGCGCGAGTTTTCGCGATGGCGTTCTGAACGAGGATGCGCCGCTGCGACCGGTCGACGTCTATAGCCGCTCGAAGGCGGCCGCGGAAAACGCGCTTGCGGATCTGCTGCCGTCCAGCGGCCGGCTCATTGTTGTGCGACCGGTCAATCATTCCGGACCCGGCCAGCGCAACCGCAATTTTGCGCTCGCCTCCTTCGCCGCGCAGATCGCCTTGATCGAGACGGGCCGCGTCGCGCCCCTGATGAAAGTCGGCGATCTGTCGAAGGCGCGCGATTTTCTCGACGTGCGAGACGTGATCGACGCCTATATGCGGCTGATCGAAAAAGCGCCTGACCTGCCCGCGCCGGTTTCGATCTTCAACGTCGCTTCCGGGACGCCGCATCGCCTGGAAGCGCTGCTCGAGCGCCTCCGCCGACAGTCCAAGGCGCAATTTGAAATCGAGGTCGATCCGGCGCTGCTGCGGCCCGGCGGCGGCGATCTCGCCAGCGTCGCCTGCGACGCGACGAAGCTCGCTGACGCGACCGGCTGGCGTCAGCGCTACAATATCGACGACATGCTGCTGGCGCTTCTCATTGACGCCCGCGCCGCTGCGGTGCAAGCCGACCAGGCTTCGTCATGAGCAAGGGACCATGAGCGAGCGGCAGAACCGAGAGCGCGATCAGGATCGCGAACGCATTCGCCTCCTCGAATTTCAGCTCGATTATCTGCGCGCCGAACTCCTGCATCTGACCCATGAGCGCTATCGGCTCATCTATTCGGTCTCCGGTCACATCTACCGCTTTCTTCGGCCGATCGAAGCCTTCATCGCCGACGCCGCAAATGCGGTTATCTCGCGGTTTCGCCCGCCGTCGCCGCAGGCGGCGCAGTCAACTCCAGTTCCCGACGCGCCGGCTGAGCGAAGCGCGCCGCTGGCTGCGCGCCGGTTGCTCGTCGACGTGACCGGAACGATCAAGCGCGATGCGGGCACGGGCATTCAGCGCGTCGTCAAAGAAGTGACGCGCGGCCTCTATAGCGGCGACAGCTTCGACATCTCGGTCGTGGCCGTTCAATGCGCAGGCGGGCGCCTGCTGACCGCCAATAGCTTCGTCGCCGAGCTTGTGGGCGGCGACGCCTTGCCCGACTCAGAGATCGCCATCCAAGCCGGCGACCGCCTTCTGATGCTATCCGACAGCTGGAACGCATTCGACGAACTCGCGCCAATTTTTGAACAGATTCGCGATGAGGGCGGCGAGATCGTCACCTGCGTCTTCGATCTCATTCCGGAACTTTATCCGCATGCCTGCCATGAAGTGACAGTGCCGCGCTATTGCGCCTGGCTGCGCAAGGCGCTTCTCGAAAGCGACAGCTTTTTGGCGATTTCGCGCACCGTGGCCGATGAACTCGCCGACTATGTCGCTGCGCAAGGGCTCCCGCATCGCCCTGGCCTCAAGATCGGCTGGTTCCACTGCGGCTCCGATCTTTCGCTGCGCGCCGACGCCGCGCCGCGTGACAGGATCAAGGCGGCGGTCGCCGGCGATGCGCCGGCGTTTCTCGCGGTCGGCACGATCGAACCGCGTAAGGGCCAACGCGTCGCGATCCGCGCGTTTGAAGAACTCTGGGCGAATGGGCGCGACATCCGGCTGATCGTCGTCGGCCGGCGCGGCTGGTTTGAAGAAGCCGTCGTCGACGAAATTCTCACGCATGGCGAATTCGGCCGTCGGCTCTTCTGGTTCGACGACGTTGACGACGATGAACTGTCCTTTCTCTATGACCACGCGGCGGCGCTGATTTTTCCATCCTATGCGGAAGGATTCGGTCTGCCCATCGTCGAGGCCGCGCGGCGCGGCCGTCAGGCGATCTGCAGCGATATTCCGGTATTTCGCGAGGTCGGAGGGTCTGGCGCGCTTTATTTTCGGGTCAATGACGCGAAGGCGCTGGCGGAAACCCTCGCCGATTTTCTCGACGGCCGGCGCGCCGGCGACCCGGATCAAGTCTCGCGCGTCGCCTGGCGCGACGCGGCGCGACGCGTCGTCGAGGTCATCGCGCGCGAGGAGTGGAGCCGGCGCCTGCCCTAATAGGCGGCTTCGCGTTGCAATATAGGGATCGCCGCATTTCCGCGCTCCGCCAAAGCGTGCTAGAGAGGCGCCAATTGGTCGTGCGGCCCGGCCAGCGCCTTTGCGGCGCGCTGGGTCGCACGGCTTTTCGCTTCTAATGCGGGTAGGCTTTCGTCTGCTCCACGCGACAACGGAAACGCACTCCATGCCGATGAACATTCCGCTTCTCAATGATCAGACGCCGCGGACCGTGCTGAAGATGATCAATCTCGAAGCGTCGCAATTGTCCTTGCCGGACTCGCGCGAACTCATGTTGGGCGCGCTTGGCGTCTATGGCGTGCTTCAGGCGATCGCGCAGGCGTTCAATCATTCGCTGCTCGGAAGCCTGATCTATGGGCTGCTGAGCACGGGCTTTCTCTACGGCGCGACATACGGCCTGCTGCGCGTTCTCAAAGAGGACGCAAAGCTCCAGCGCACGGCGACAGCGCTCGCAATCATGGGCGCCATCGCGGCGCTTGCCTATACGATCCTGCACCTGATCTTCGCGATCGCCCTGCCGTCGCCGCTGCCGACAGAAAAGCTCCTGCGTTTTCTGCTTTTTCCGATTCTGATCTGGATGGCGTTCATGTACGCCTTCCTGTTCCGCCATGTGTCGCTGCGCCCGGTGCCGGCGTTCGTGATTGCGGCGCTGTTCGTCCTCGTCATCGAAGTGATTCTGTCGCCGATTTGCAGATAGCCGCTCCGGGCGCTCCGGCGGCGGACTTATGGCGTATCTTTGCAGGCTTCGCATGTCATCGACCGACCTGCGCCGCAGTGCTAAACACCACGGCTACGGCGCGAAGAGGCCCGAGTATCTTTCCCAATCGGACTATCGACTCTCATGACCATATCATTTGACGTGTTGGGCATCGGCAACGCCATCGTCGATACGATCGCGCGGGCCGAGGACAATGATCTGCTGCAGGCGGGACTGCGCAAAGGCTCGATGACGCTTGTCAATGAAGCGCGCGCCGCCGAGCTTTACGCGGCGATGGGTCCGACGACGGTCATTTCCGGCGGTTCGGCCGCAAATACCATGGCGGGTCTTGCAAGTCTGGGGCGCGCCGCCGGATTCGTCGGCAAGGTGAAGGAAGATGACGCAGGCCGCGAATTCGCGCATGACATCCGCAACGCCGGCGTCGCTTTCCACACGCCCTTCGCGGCCGACGGCGCCGCGACCGCCCGCTGCCTGATTTTCGTGACGCCGGACGGGCAGCGCACGATGAACACTTTTCTCGGCGCCTGTCAGGCGCTCGCGCCGGCCGACATCGATGAAGCGGCCGTCGCCAGCGCGAAGGTTCTCTATATGGAGGGCTATCTTTGGGACCCGCCGGGCGCGAAGGAGGCTTTCCTGAAGGCGGCGAAGATTTCGCGCGCCAGGGGGCGCAAGGTGGCGCTGACCCTCTCCGACAGTTTCTGCGTCGATCGCTATCGCGACGAATTTCTCTCGCTCATTCGCGACCGGGTCGTCGACGTCGTTTTCGCCAATGAAAGCGAATTGCACGCGCTCTATGAAACCGGCGATTTCGATACCGCGCTTGCGGCGCTACGCGCCGAAGACGGACTTCTCGGCGTCGTCACAAGGTCGGAAAAGGGTTGTGTCGTCGCGAATGGCGCGAGCGCCGTCGCGGCGCCGGCCTTTCCAGTGAAGGAAGTCGTCGACACCACCGGCGCCGGGGACCTCTTCGCCGCAGGCTTTCTCGCCGGCTACACGCAGGACTTGCCGCATGAGCGCAGCGCGATGCTCGGCGCGCTCGCCGCGGCGGAAATCATCTCGCATGTCGGCGCGCGACCGCAGAAGGATTTGCTGCAACTTGCCCGCGACAATGGCGTGCTGGGATAGGCTTCAGGCGTCCTCGATCTGAGGAGCCCGATCGGCGATTCACTAAGCTGGAGGAACGAAAGATGCGCCTTGTCTCCAAAACAATGCTGGCCGCTTTGGCTGCAGTCGCAAGCCTCGCGCTCACGGTTGACGCGCGCGCCGAAGAGCAGATGACCAAAAGCCTGACCGGCCTTCAGTACAAGGACACGAAGGTCGGGACCGGCGCGACCCCCAAGATCGGCCAGACGGCGGTCATGCATTACACCGGATGGCTCTACAACAACGGCGAGAAGGGCAAGAAATTCGACTCCTCGCGCGATCGCGGCCAGCCGTTTGAATTCCCGCTCGGCCAAGGCCAGGTGATCAAGGGCTGGGACGAAGGCGTCGAAGGCATGAAGGTCGGCGGCAAGCGCACGCTGGTCATTCCGCCTGAACTCGGCTACGGCGCGCGCGGCGCCGGCGGCGTCATCCCGCCGAACGCCTGGCTGATCTTCGACGTGGAGCTTGTTGGGGTGAAGTAACCGTCTGCTGTCGACCGAATGACGCGCCGACTGCGACATGCGATCGAGGCGGCGCGTCGAAACGCGGTCAATACGAGCAGATTGCATTGTCGGAAATCTGAGCCGCCGGCGTCATGACTCTCTACTGAGGAAAGTGTTCAACGTGCGTCTCGGCTGTCCGCCCGAGATATACGGCGCGGCGACCAGAGAACGACACAACATATCCTGCGCAACCGCCTGCCATGACCTTCGTGCAGAATCCCAAATATGTGTAGCCGGGCGCAGATTGTTGAGCTTCCCTAATGGCGGTCTGCACAATGTTTGTATCGAGCGTCGGCGCGATCGACGCTTCAAGACGATGCGTCGGAAAAACGACGCTTTCGCCATCTGCCAGGTAATAAGTCGCCGTTGCGCGGCGGAAATCGATTGCGTAGCTCTCAAACCCTGCCTGCATCAGCTTCCCGACGATTTCGGGAAAGCTCATGCTGTTGCTTTCGCCGCCGCGCAGGCAGCTTTCGGCGATTTCCATCTGTTGAGCGTTCATGGCCTCTCCTATGTGTTGAGCTGAGAGTTCTCAGTCGAGCGGCATTCGCGTCAGACCAAGTCTCGCAACGGTCTCCTTCAAGATTCGTTCGAGCGCGCGTCGATCTTCGGCGGCAAGGTGCGCGAAACATTCGGCCTCGTTTCGGTCAGCTAGCGCCGCAAGCTCCGGCACGAACTTCGCGCCTCTGGCTGAAAGCCTCAGCGTCTGAGCGCGTCGGTCGTCCGAACTGGCCTTGCGGACAACGAACGCTTTCGCGATGAGCCGGTCAGCAAGCTTGGTGACCGCGCCTCGCGTGAGGCCCATCTCACGCGCCAGAAGGCTGGGCGCCGTTGGCTCCCTGCCGTGAAGCATGCGCATCAGTCCCCATTCGGCGACCGTTACTTCCCTGGCGGCGAGCTTTCGAGCGAAGCTCTGCGACACATGATTCGAAACTTGGCGCAGCCAGTAGCCAAGATGATCGGTGAGCTCAGGAACACGCGACAAGATCAGGACACTCCATGAAGTTGACAAGGCAACTACATGCAGTAAGTTGCCTTGTCAACTATTTTCACGGTTAGCAGTTTGCTTTTTGATGTCGGGAAGAACGACGATAGCGCTTTCCGTTCGCGCGTTGCGCTGCGGCGCTCCTGCCGGCCTGCGCAGGATCCCGCCTGACCGCTCTCATCCGGCAGTTCGCGTTCGATCGCTGCAAAGCAACGTCGGCTAAATTCGCCGCGTTAAAACAGCCAGATCGCCAAAAGCGCCAGAGCGATCACGGCGAGCAGGAACCAGCGGTCGGACCGGCGCCTCATCCCCTCAAGCGCGCTCAGTGAGCGGTCCGACAGTTCGACGCCTTCCTCCGCCATTTTCGAAACACGGTGGACTGCGAGCTCCGCCTCCGCCAGCGTTCGTGGCAAGCGCGTCGCGAGGTTCGCCAGCTCCGCGACGCTCCGGCTCGCGTCTTCGATCTTCGCCTTGACGCCGAGATTTTCCTCGATCCAGGAGCGCACCACGGGATCGCAGGTCTTCCATATATCGAGCTTGGGATCGAAGGCGCGCGCGACGCCCTCGGCGACGACCATGGTCTTTTGTAAAAGCACCAGCTCGGTGCGCGTGCGCATGTCGAACAGCGCCGTCACTTCGAAGAGCAGTGTCAAGAGACGCGCCATCGAAATATCGGCGGCGTTGATCATGTGCATCGGTTCGCCGATGGCGCGCAGCGCTTGCGCAAACTCTTGAATGGAATGAGCGGCGGGGACATAGCCCGCCTCGAAATGAACTTCTGCGACCCGCTTATAGTCGCGAATGATGAAGCCGTAGAGGATTTCGGCGAGGAATCGGCGCTCCTTCAGGCCCAGCCGGCCCATGATGCCGAAGTCGATGGCGACGAGACGGCCCTTCTTGTCGACGAAGAGATTGCCCTGGTGCATGTCGGCGTGAAAGAAGCCGTCGCGCATCGCGTGGCGCAGGAAAGACTGCAGCACGTTGCGGCCGATGGCCTTGAGGTCGTGGCCTTCGGCGGCGACCCGCTCGATGTCCGATAAGGGAATGCCCTCGATCCACTCGAGCGTCAGCACTTCGCGATCGGTGCGGCTCCAGTCGACGGCGGGCACATGCATCTCGGGATCGCCGGCGACATTTTCGGCGAATTCCGAGGCCGCCGCGGCTTCGAGACGAAAGTCGGTTTCAAGCCTCACCGTGCGCGCCAGCGTATCGACGACCTCGATCATCCGCAGCCGGCGCGCTTCGGAGGAATAGCGCTCGGCCAATCGCGCGATCCGATACATGTCGCGCAAGTCCACTGCGAATTGGCCTTCGATTCCCGGCCGCAGGACTTTCACTGCGACCTTGCGCAGGCCGTCTTCATATCGCGCCTCGGCGACATGAACCTGCGCGACGGAGGCGGCGGCGACCGGCTCGCCGAAGGATACGAAGAGTTCGTCGATTCTTCTGCCCAGCGCCTTTTCGATGATGGCGACGGCCTTGTCGCGGCCGAACGGCTCCATCCGGTCCTGCAGCGCGGTGAGCGCGTCGGCGATTTCGCCGCCGACGATGTCCGGCCGCGTTGCCAGAAACTGGCCGAGCTTCACATAGGAGGGGCCGATCTGCGCCAGCGCGCGCACCAGCGCCTTGCCGGCGCCGTCCCGCTTGCCGCCGGCGAACAGATTGGCGACGCGCACCAGCGGCGCCGCCGCCGGCGGCAAAAGCGCGGGATCGAGAAGCGCAAAGACGCCCTCGCGCGCCATGATGTAGCCGGCGCGCGCCAGACGATAGAAATGACCGACGCCAAGAATCACGAATGCCGCCGCGCTTTAGAGATCAGCTTTTCCAGCCGGAATGAATCGCCACCACGCCGCCGGTCAGCCGCTCATAGCCGGTGCGGCGAAAGCCCGCCTTGCGGATCATGCGCTCGAACTCTTCCGCGCTCGGAAATTTGCGGATCGATTCGACAAGGTAGCGATAAGGCTCGGAGTCTCCGGCGACGAATTTGCCGATCGTCGGAATGACGTTGAACGAATAGGCTTCATAAAGCTTGTCGAGTCCCGGCACGGCGACTTGCGAAAACTCAAGGCACAGGAAACGACCGCCGGGCTTCAGCACGCGATAGGCTTCAGCAAGAGCGACATCGATGCGCGGCACGTTGCGTATGCCGAATGCGATCGTGTAGCTGTCGAAATGCGCGTCGGGAAAGGGCAGCGATTCGGCGTTGGCCTGCACGAATTCGACGCCGGAAAGTCCGCGCTCGCGCGCCCGGTCCTTGCCGACTTCGAGCATCTCGCCATTGATGTCGAGCACAACGATTTCGGCGTCATGCGCCGCGCCCGAAGCGATGCGAAAGGCGACGTCGCCTGTGCCGCCGGCCACGTCGAGATGGCGAAAGCCTCTGCGCCCGCGCGCATTGACCTTGGCGGCCAATGTGTCTTTCCACAGCCGGTGCATGCCGCCCGACATCAGGTCGTTCATGATGTCGTAGCGTCGTGCGACCTTATGAAAGACATCGTCGACGAGGCCCTGTTTCTCGCTTAAAGGGACTTCGGAATAGCCGAAATGGGTCGAGCCCTCTCGCTCGGAACTTCGATCAATCATCAGGCGCTCGGGTGACGAGGAAGGAAGGGGACGGTATAGCCTGTCGCCGCCCCGGTGGCTACGCCCGCGCCGCTCCGGCGCGCCGGCTGTTATGACGGGATGAACCCGAGTTATGCCCGAACTGCCCGAAGTCGAAACGGTGCGGCGCGGATTGGCCCCGGCGCTCGTCGGCGCGACGATCGCGGGCATCGAATTGCGGCGCCATGATCTGCGTGTTCCCTTTCCTCAGCGCTTTGCCGCGCGTCTTCAGGGCAGACGGGTTCTCGACCTTCGCCGGCGCGCCAAATATCTCATCGCCGATCTCGATGACGGTCAGTCGCTGATCATGCATCTTGGCATGAGCGGGTCCTTTCGAATCGATGAAGAGTCGCCAGGCGCCTTTCCCCGCAAGAACGACAAGCTCGCCGCGCATGACCATGTCGTGTTTCACCTCGATCACGGGCGGCGTATCGTTTACAACGATCCGCGCCGCTTCGGCTGCATGCTGCTTGTAGCGACCAACGAGATCGGCGAGGACCAGCGCTTCCGCGGCCTCGGCGTCGAACCCTTGAGCGGCGCGCTCGACGCCGCTTGCCTTGCCAGCGCTTTTCGGGGACGCGCGGCGCCGGTCAAGGCGCTGCTGCTCGACCAGCGGCTGATCGCCGGGCTCGGCAATATCTATGTATGCGAGGCGTTGCACCGCGCCCATATTTCGCCGCTGCGCGCCGCGGGCTCGCTCGTCACGGCGACCGGCAGGCCGACGGCGGCTCTGGCGCGGCTGCCGCAGGTGATCAAGGATGTCTTAAACGACGCACTGAAGGCAGGCGGCTCCTCCCTGCGCGACCATCGCCAGACCGACGGCTCGCTCGGCTATTTCCAGCACAGTTTCCGCGTCTATGACCGCGAAGGCGCCGCCTGCCCGACGCCGGGCTGCAAGGGAACGATCGCGCGCGTCGTCCAGTCCGGCCGTTCGACGTTCTATTGTCCCCGTTGCCAGAAATGACGCCCTTGCGAGGCTGGCCGCGGCGGGCTTAATAACCTTCATGCTCAACACTGCGCTCGCCTCAGGGCCGACGCTCGCCGTCGCCGGCCTTTCGAAAAATTACGACAGTCGCAGGGTCGTCGGCCCGCTTGAATTCTCGCTTGAGGCCGGCTCCGTCACCGGCCTGCTCGGCGGCAATGGCGCCGGCAAGACCACGACGATCGGCATGGTGATGGGGTTGATCGAGCCGACGCAAGGCTCGATCCACGTTTTCGGTTTCGACATGTCGCGCGAGCGCTACCGCGCGCTCGGCCGGATGAATTTCGAAAGCCCCTATGTCGACCTGCCGCATCGCCTGACCGTACGGCAGAATCTGCGCGTCTTCGGAATGCTTTATAACGTCGAGGACCTCGACGCGAAAATCGAGCAGCTTGCGACGGATCTCGCGCTTGGCGATTTTCTCGACCGCCAGACCGGACGTCTCTCTGCGGGCCAGAAGACGCGCGTCGCCATCGCCAAATCGCTGATCAACGATCCGCAGCTCCTGCTGCTCGACGAACCGACCGCTTCGCTCGACCCGGACACGGCGGACTGGGTGCGGGCGCGACTTGAAGCGCATCGGCGCACGCATAATTGCGCGATCCTGCTCGCCTCGCACAATATGAACGAGGTCGAGCGCCTTTGCGATCGCGTGCTGATGCTGAAGGACGGAATCCTCGTCGACGACGATTCGCCAGCAAACCTCCTGGCGCGCTACGGCCGCGACACGCTCGAAGAAGTGTTTCTCGACGTCGCCCGCGGCCGCGCGACCGGAGATGCGGCATGAGTTTCTCCTTCAAGCGCGTTGGCGCGATGGTGCTGCGCTACGCCTATCTTCTGCGCGCCTCCCGCACGCGTGTGCTCGACATCATCTACTGGCCGACCGTTCAGCTTCTCACTTGGGGATTTTTGCAGACCTATCTCGTGCGCGCCGGCGCGCTCGCGGCGCCGGGCGGCGCGGCGCAGGCCGCCGGCACGCTGATCGGCGCCATTCTTCTATGGGACATTCTGCTGCGCGGCCAACAAGGCTTCTGCTTCTCCTTCATCGAGGAAATGTGGTCGCGCAATCTGCCGAACATCTTGATGAGCCCGCTGCGGCCGGTGGAATTCGTCAGCGCGCTGGTGGCGATGAGCCTTATTCGATTGATCGTCGGCGTGCTTCCCGTCACGATTTTTGCGATCCTGTTTTTCGGTTTCAATCTGTGGGCGCTGGGGATCGCCTTCGCCGCCTTCTTCGTCGTGCTGATGTTGTTCGCTTGGAGCATCGGCCTATTCGTCTCCGGCATTCTGCTGCGCTATGGACTGGGCGCTGAAAATCTCGTCTGGTCACTGATGTTTTTCGTGCAGCCGCTCGGCGCCGTCTATTATCCGGTGACGACGCTGCCGACATGGCTGCAGCCGGTCTCGTGGATGCTGCCGCCGACCTATGTGTTCGAAGGTCTGCGCGCCGTATTGATCGAGCACGTCATTCGCTGGGACCTGCTGGCGCAGGGGCTCGCGATCGATGTTGTTCTGTTCGCGGCCGCGTCCGCCGGGTTTGGCATGTTGTTGCAGAGCGCGCGGCGCGCCGGCACGCTGCTGCAGACGGGAGAGTGAGGATGGCCACGGCCCGCGCCGATACGGCGCTCCATGCGCGAGGGCTTTTCGAGAGCCGCGCCAAGGCGCGCGAGGCGATCGAAGCCGGCCTTGTCAGCGTCGACGGCCGCGTCGTCAAGAAACCCTCCGAGCCGATCGCCGCCGACGCAAGCATCGTCGCACGTGCGCCCTATCCATGGGTGTCGCGCGGCGGCGTGAAGCTTGCGCATGCGCTCGACCATTTCGGCGTCGATCCTGACGGGCGCTTCTGTCTTGACGTCGGCGCCTCGACCGGCGGTTTCACCGACGTTCTGTTGACGCGCGGCGCGCGCCATGTCGTCGCCGTCGACGTCGGTCACGGCCAATTGCATGAAAGGCTCCGCGGCGATCTGCGCGTGACGTCGCTCGAAGGCCAGGACGCGCGCGCGCTGACGGCGGCGCATCTAACTGAAGCGCCGAGCCTTATCGTGATCGATGCCAGCTTCATTTCGCTCGTGGCGCTGTTGCCGCATGTTCTTTCACTCGCCGCGCCGGGCGCTGACCTTGTCGCATTGATCAAGCCGCAGTTCGAAGCCGGCCGCGCGGCGATGAAGAAGGGCGTCGTGCGCGACGAGAAGATTCACGCGCAGGTCTGCGCGCGCATGGAACGCGAAATCAAAGCTTTGGGCTGGCGTGTCGCGGGTGTCATTCCTTCACCGATCGAAGGCGGCGACGGCAATCGTGAGTTTCTCGTTCACGCCACGCGATTATGAGCGCCGAGCGTCTGCGTATCGAGAAGCTCGGCAATCGCGGCGAAGGCGTCGCATCGTTTGGCGGTCGGCGCATCTTCATTCCTTATGCGCTTCCCGGCGAGATCGTGACCGCGGAAGTAGACGGCGACCAGGCGCGTCTCGTCGACATCGTCGAAGCCTCCCCGCAGCGCATCGCGCCGATCTGTCCGCACTTTGCGGATTGCGGTGGCTGCGCCGTGCAGACGCTGCGCGCCGACGCCTATGCCGATTGGAAGCGCGGCCTTGTCGAAACGGCGCTTCTCAACGCCGGGCTGCAGCTCGACGTCGCGCCGACCATCGACGCGCATGGCGCTGGCCGGCGCCGCGCAACCTTCCACGCGCGATTCGAATCCGGAAAAGCGCACGTCGGCTTCATGGCGGCGCGTTCGCATCGAATCGTCGAGATCGACGCCTGCCCTTTGCTCGCGCCCGAGCTTGACGGCGCATTGGCCGCCGCGCGCGCGATCGCCGCAGTTCTCGCGCCGCGCGGCAAGCCGCTCGACATCGCCGTCACGGCGACGCTTGGCGGCCTCGACCTGGAGCTGCGCGGCGCCGGTCCGCTCGTCGATAAAGAATCGAGCGCGCTAATCGCCGCGGCAGACGCGCATGATCTCGCGCGCCTGACCAATCACGGCAGGCTCGTCGCATTACGACGCGTACCAGATATAAAAATGGGCGAGACGACGCTGACGCTTCCCGCCGGCGCTTTCCTGCAAGCGACGCAGGCCGGCGAAGATGAACTCGCGGCGCGCGTGTGCAAGGCGACGGAGAACGCGCAAAGCGTTGTCGACCTGTTCTGCGGGGTCGGCGCTTTCGCGCTCAGGCTGGCGCAGCGCGCCAAGGTCAACGCCTATGATTCCGACGCTGGCGCGATCGCTGCCATGCGCGCCGCCGCGCAGGCGACGCCGGGCTTGCTCCCGCTCGAAGGGATCGAACGCGATCTCTTCGCCCGGCCGCTGAACGCCAAGGAACTCAGCGGCTTCGACGCTATCGTGTTCGATCCGCCGCGCGCCGGCGCCGCCGCCCAAGCGGCTGAAATCGCGCGATCGGACGTTCCAATCGTCGTCGCCGTGTCCTGCCATGCACAAAGTTTCGCCCGCGACGCCGCAATTTTGCTCAAAGGCGGCTACGTCATTCGGGAAATCGCGCCTCTGGACCAGTTCCGCTATGCCGCGCATGTCGAGATCGTAGCGGTTCTTGAGATGCCGAACCGGCGCAAATCCGCAAAACGGCGGCTGTTGGGATGATTTTATCAGCGCCCGTGTGACGCCCCTGTGCCGAGAATGTCACAGGAGAGTCAAGAAGCGACATTGCGACGCAGCGTTCCTGCTCTGCGGAGTTGCCGACTCGCCAAATCAGGCATAGGATTTGCGAGTAGTCCAGCGTAGCCGGAAATTCAATGATTTCCGTGATCTGGAAGGAGAACGTCATGATGAATGCGCTTATCGCCGCGACATTGTGCAGTATCGTCCTCGCAACCGCGCCTGTCGCCATGCGCGCTTATGTCTACGCGCGTCGCAAAGATGACCGCCGCCGTCCTTATCGCTAAGGACAGCGCGACAAAAAGGGCGCATCTTACTGACTGTGACAGCCGATCGGTCTGACGCGCCTCTTCTGCTTTCTCGTCTCGCGGCCATTGTCGGCGAGGCGGCCGTCGTAACGGATGCGACGGCGATGTCGCCCTATCTCGGCGAGCCCCGCGACCTCTATCATGGCCGCGCGCTCTGTGTGCTAAAGCCACGAACCGCGCGCGAAGTCGGCGACATTCTTGCGCTGTGCAACGCAGCCGGCGCGCCAGTAATCCCCCAAGGCGGCAACACCGGACTTGTCGGCGGCCAGACCCCCGACGCGAGCGGCGCATCGGTGGTGCTTTCGCTTGAAAGGCTCAACCGGATTCGCGCCGTCGACGCCGCCGCCGACGCGATGACCGTCGAGGCGGGCGTGACCCTGGCGCAGGCGCAGGACGCCGCGCAGGCCGCCGACCGTTTCTTCCCGCTTTCACTGGCCTCGGAAGGCAGCTGCACCATCGGCGGCAATCTCGCGACCAACGCCGGCGGCGTTCATGTCATCGCCTTTGGCTCGATGCGCGACCTCGCGCTCGGCGTTGAAGTCGCGCTCCCTGACGGCAGGCTGCTCTCGACGCTGGGCGCGCTGCGCAAGGACAACACCGGCTATGATCTGACGCGGCTGTTCATCGGCTCCGAAGGAACGCTCGGCGTCATCACCGCCGCGACGCTGAAGCTTTTCCCGCGTCCGCGCTCGCGCGCCGTCGGGTTTCTCGGGCTGCGCGATCCGGCTCAAGCGTTGAAACTCTTAAACTTCGTCAAAGGCCGCGCGGGACCGATGCTCAACGCCTTCGAAGTCGCGTCGCGATCGGGACTGGATCTCGTGCTGCGTCACATTCCCGGAACGCGCGATCCTCTCGCTCAGCCGCACGAGTGGTATGCGCTGGTAGAACTCGCCGCGTTCGCCGATGGCGAAGCTGAGCGCGCCGGCGCCGAAATTCTCGCCGCCGCCCTCGACGCCGGCCTGGCCCAGGATGCGACGCTGGCACAATCGCTCGATCAGGCGGCTGCGCTGTGGAAGCTGCGCGAAAGCCTGTCGGAAGCGCAAAAGCGCGAGGGCGGCTCGATCAAGCACGATATCGCAGTTCCGGTGAGCGAGATTCCACGCTTCATCGATGAGGCGGGGCGAAGGCTCGCCGCCGCTTTCCCGCCGGCGCGGCCCGTTCCCTTCGGCCACATGGGCGACGGCAATATCCACTACAACGTCTCCCAGCCCGTCGGCGCCGACAAGGCCCAATTCCTTGCGCGCTGGGCGGAGATCAACGCCATCGTGCATGGCGTGGTGCGCGAACTCGGCGGCTCGATTTCCGCCGAACATGGCATCGGGCGGCTGAAGCGCGATCTGTTGCACGAGACGAAAGATCCTGTGGCGCTCGACGCCATGCGCGCCATAAAGGCGGCGCTCGACCCAAACGGCATCCTCAACCCGGGCGTATTGCTTTAGTCTCGCCCTCGCGGGCAGACGATCTTCACGGTCATGCCTTCCCGGTAAAGGAAATACTCGACGCAGGACTGGCCATTCACGTCGACCGGCCGCTTGCCTACGTTTGCAGCGCGCAGGAAGTCCGCCATCGACGTATGGCCCTTGTCGTCCCAATCCATTTCTGTCCAGCCGTAGCCCTGCTTCCAAGCGGCGATGGCGCGCGCAAACAGAAAGAACGCCGGAACCGCAAGGATTACGGCGATGGTCATGACAATGAGTCGTCTGCCGAAGGGCGCCGACATTTCAGCCCTTCCGGAACGGCTTCACTTCGGTGAGCGCCCATTCGGCGGTTTTTTCGCGACAGGCGGCGCCTTGAAGGCTTTCCTGCGTTTCGTTCACCGTGATGTCCGCATGGAAGGCGCGGCAGATCTTGCCTTCCAGAGGATAGGGTTGGCCGACCGGGGTGAAGGAGCCCTTGGCGCCGGTCTGCGGATTGTCCCAATTGACGCTCGCCCCGCTTCCCTGCGGATCGAGGGCGGTGTTCATGGCGGCGATCGCGCGGCGAAGATCTTCCCCATCGAGCGCGCGCGACAATTTCGGTGGCAATTTCGGGATCGCGCCCGTCGCGTCCGACGCGGCGCCCTGCGAATTCCACATGGCCGAGGGTTCGGGGGCCAGCGGCATGGCGATCGAACAGCAGGAGAGGCCGCCGGCCGTTCCCGTCAGGACGATAAGTTTTGCGCCGCGCGACATTTGAGCAATGACGCAAGCGGCGGTATGTCTGACGCGCTGGAACTGCAAACGGCCACCTTCGAAACGCCGATCTTTGACTCGGCTTGATAAAGGATTCTCGCTTGAACGCGTTAACGCCGGGTGACTTTGTCGAGGCCGCCGAGCCTTTCGCATTGTTCGCGCAATGGTTCGAGGAGGCGAAAGGCAAAGAGCCGAACGACCCCGAGGCCATGGTCCTGGCGACGGTGGACGCCGGCCGCCTGCCCGACGCGCGCATGGTGCTCCTGAAAGAATGGACGCCCGACGGCTTCGTATTCTACACCAATGCGGAGAGCGCCAAAGGGCGCCAGCTAGAGGCCAATATGCAGGCGGCGGGGCTGTTTCACTGGAAGTCGCTTCGCCGTCAGGTGCGGCTGCGCGGACCCGTCGCCGCCATCAGCGACGCCGAGGCCGACGAATATTTCGCCAGCCGCCCGCGCGACTCCCGCATCGGCGCCTGGGCGAGCCAACAGTCCCGACCGCTGGAGAGCCGCTTCGCGCTCGAAAAATCAGTGGCCGCCTTCGCCGCCAAATATGCGATCGGCGCCATTCCCCGGCCGCCCTATTGGCGGGGGTTCCGAATAGCGCCGATTGCGATGGAATTCTGGTCCGATCGGCCGTTCCGGCTTCATGACCGCGTCCGCTTTTCCCGAGCGGAGCCGGGCGAGCGATGGCGAAAGGAGCGGCTCTACCCATGACGGCGCAACCAAAGCGCGCAGCGGCGGCAGTCGCAGCGGCGGCGGCCGCGACGCTCTTAGCGAGCGAAGCAGCCGCTCAAGACCCCTTCGATTTCCTCTTCGGCGGCTTCGACGGTCCTCGCCGCGCTCACCGGGCGCCAAGCGAACCGCGGCGGTCGGAACGACCGCCGCCGCGCAAGCGGGACGCCGCCGGGCAGGGGCAGGCGAAGCCGCAAACCCCCGGCGCGCCGGGAGCGCCGGGCGCGCCCGCGACGCCGGCGGCGGCGCCCAGCGGGCCCGAGCGCCCGCCGCCGCCTTACGAGCCCCAGATCACCCGGCTCTCGGAAGTCCTCGGCGCGCTGTCCTTTTTGCGCGACCTCTGCGGCGCCGGCGATGGCGAGGAATGGCGCGGGAAAATGGCCGCTCTGCTCGACGCGGACGCCCCGAGCGGATCGCGCCGTCAGAAGCTGATGGCCTCCTTCAACCGCGGATTTCGAGGCTATGAGCTGACCTATCGCGCCTGCACGCCCAACGCCAAAACCGTGATTTCCCGCTATCTGGCGGAGGCCTCGCGGCTGACCCGCGACATCACCTATCGTTACGGAAATCCCTAGAGCGCGGCTGGCGAAAAGTGGAAACCGGTTTTCGCAAGCGCGCGCGCAAATTTGCGATTGATCAGGTGATCCGCCTTTGGGGGGAATCGTCCAAATGCGGCGCGCAGCAAAGGCCAGTTCGCGAAATTAACCTTCCGGCGAGCGTCGCCTCGCGCGTCGCGAGCGGCTTCTCTACAGTGGGCGCCATGAACCAATTTGACGTCGCCTCGCTGAGCGACTTGGGCGCGGAGCAGCAGCGAGCCGCCCTCGCCTATGTCACCGAGGCTTTCGCAGAGGCCATACTTGCGGGGATCGAAAGCGATTCCTTCGCCCACGCCGCGCTGTCCGCCGCCTTGCGTGAACTGGTGGCGACCTATGGCGAGGAGGCGATAGCGGCGTTCGCCGAAACCCTGCCCGCGCGGCTGCGGCGCGGGGAATTCACCACTGGCCTGAGACATTAGATCCCCCTGCCTTTGGGCGGAACGCCAAAAGGCGATAATGCGATCAATCTCGGTAGTTTAGCGTGCGCTGCGCGAAAAGCCGGCTTCGCCTTTTTCGCTGTGCGCGCCTGGGCCCCTTGCGGTCATTCGCCGCGACCCTGCGAAAGCGGACTGACTTTTGCACGTTAAGCCTATAGAACGCCCGACGCCGCACGCCTGGACGCCGGGCGGGTCTGTACGGCGGCTCCCTCGCCTTAAATCCGAAACGACATGCCCCGCACGCTTCTGTGTCTCGTACGCCATGGCGAGACCAACTGGAATATCGAACGGCGCTTTCAGGGCCAATTCGACATCGCGCTGAACGCCCGCGGACGCGCGCAGGCGGCGGCGCTGGCGAGGGAACTCGCCGGCGCGCATTTCGATAGGGTCTATTCGAGCGATTTGCGCCGCGCGCTCGCCACGGCGACGCCGATCGCCGGAGCGCGCGGCCTTGGCGTCGCCAAGACCCCGGCCTTGCGCGAAAAGGACGACGGCGTCTGGCAGGGACACACCCACGCCGAAGTGCAGGCGGCGCATGCCGACATCTATCCGAATTATCTGACGCGCAAGCCGGATTTCGCCGCGCCGCAAGGCGAGACGCTCGAACATTTCGCCGAGCGGGTGCGCAAGGCCTTGACCCAGATCGCCAAGGAAAGCGTCGGCCAGACTGTGCTGGTCGTCGCCCATGCCGGCGTTCTCGACATCGCCTGGCGACTTGCCGTCGGCAAGAAGCTCGACGAAACGCGCGAACATCCGGTGCTCAACGCCACGCCGAATTGGATCGCCTATGAGGAGGGAAAATGGTCGCTCGTCGATTGGGCGTCGCCGGAGGGTCGGGCGGAAATCGCCGCGCCTTGGGACGGCCGCGCCCTGCCGCGTCGTGAAGCCGCCCGCGCGCTGATCGTCGATCAGGCCAATGACATCCTGCTGATGCGCTACGCCGGGGGACTGACGCCGCATTTTCTCGCCCTCGGCCATCATCACTTCTGGGCGACTCCGGGCGGCGCGATCAGGGAAGGCGAAAGCTTCGAGTCGGCGCTGCGTCGAGAAGTTTATGAAGAAACGGGCCTGACCGTCCTTGATCCCGGTCCGGTCGTCGCGACGCGCGAATTCCCAATGGAACTGGGCGACGACTGGCATCAGGCGATCGAGCGTTACTATCTCATCCGCACTGAGCGCTTCGCGCCTGAGCCGCGCGACCTGACCGAAGAAGAAAAAACCCATATGCTCGGCTGGCGCTGGTGGAGCGCCGACGAGATCGCCGTCTCGCACGATCTGATTTTCCCCGAAGGGCTCGAGGCGCTGCTGCGCAAGGTCAGCGCCTAGTAGAGCGTTTCTTTGGATCGACTCATATCATGCCGCGATGTCGATCTTGTAAGTCCAGGTATGAACGACAGGCTCACGGTTAACGTCGTCGATTGCCTCAATGATTCGATCCTTCAACTCCTGTTTGGACGCGACGCGGATATGGCGAAGTGCCGATCGCGCGAGC